>CAYQJL010000037.1:0-1542 GCA_964417675.1 uncultured bacterium
GGCCTCTCGCAGGCAATAGCGCACCGCATGCAGCGGAAAGGAGGGATCGTGCTTCTTGCGTGTGAAACGCTCTTCCTGGGCGGCGGCAACGATCTCACCGTCCCGGATCAGCGCCGCGGCGCTGTCATGGTAGAAACAGGATATGCCAAGGATGTACACGCAATCAACTCCCTGCACGTGCGAACCAGACCCGCTCTGGCGGACGCAACCGGCGTGGCCCGGCGCGCACAGCGCCGCCCGAAGCGCCGCCCGAATCGCGCCCCATGCTGCCCGGACGCCCGCGCTCCAGAACCCGGAAGGGTCCAATGACCGTATACCTTACAGGATCGGCCCCTCCGGTGCCAACTTCAGAGGAACCCGCGAGACGGCGCCAGGATCCCTGATCCGGGAGATGCGCCCTTCGGGCTCGGAGCGTGCCGGCCGGCGTGTCCGAGTCGCGCGGACGCGCCGGACGCCGCGCGCGGTTCTCGAGCCGCTTGCCCCACACGCGCCAGACCTCTATGCTTGCGCATCCGGCTGAACCGACAGGGCCGGACGATGGCAGCCGCGATGGCCCAAAAGGAGGACGCCCGTGGACCCCAGAACCAGCAAACTAGCTAAGGTATTGGTACAGTACAGCTTGAAGGTCAAGAAGGGCGAGTGGGTGCGCCTGGACGGGGCCTATCTGGCAGAGGACCTGCTGCGGGAAGCCTACCGCGAGGTGCTGGCCGCCGGCGGGCACCCCACCCTGCGGATCGCCATCGACGAGGTCAGCCGCATCTTTCTCAACGAGGCCGACAAGGAGCAGATGGCCTTCATCGCCCCCTCGCTGCTGCTCGAGTTCAAGAAGGCCGACAAGTTCCTCTTCGTCATGGGCGGCTGGAACACGCGCGCGATGACCCGGGTCGACCCGGCCAAGATGGTCGCTTCGCAGAAGGCTCGCCGCACGCTGTTCAAGACCCTCATGAAGCGGACCGCCGCCGGGGAGGCCTCCTGGGTAGGCACCCTCTTCCCCACCCAGGCCGCCGCCCAGGATGCCGAGATGTCCCTGGCCGAGTACGAGGAGTTCGTCTTCAAGGCCTGCCTGCTCGACAAGAAGGATCCCGTGGCGGAGTGGAAGAAGCTCTCGGCCAAGCAGGCCAAGATCTGTCGTGACCTGAAGAAGGTCAAGACGATCCGCATCGTCGGCCCCGAGACCGACATTCGCTTCGGTGTGGCCGGCCGCAAGTGGGTCAACTGCGACGGCAAGGCCAACTTCCCCGACGGCGAGGTCTTCACCGGCCCGATCGAGGACTCCGTCGAGGGTGAGATCCACTATTCCTTCCCGGCAGTCATGGCGTCCCGGGCGGTCGAGGGTGTTCGACTGAAGTTCCGCAAGGGAAGGCTGATCGAGGCCACGGCCGAGAAGGGCCAGGAGTTCCTCCACAAGATGATCGATTCGGATCCCGGCGCCCGCCGCGTGGGCGAGCTGGCCTTCGGCACGAATCCGGCGATCCAGGAGTTCACCCGCAATACGCTCTTCGACGAGAAGATCGGCGGCACGATGCACGTCGCCCTGGGCGC
>CAYQJL010000038.1:0-24241 GCA_964417675.1 uncultured bacterium
CAGGCTTCGCCGGCGCGGGGGCGACGGCCGCCTCCGCTGAGGCCGCGGCGGTTGTGGCCGCGGAGGGCGCGTCGCGGTGCTTGCGAATCGGACCTGCCAATCGCGCGCGCACCTGCTCCGCCACCTCGGCATCCACCGCGGCCGCGTGATTGGCCACCGGGACGCCGAGCTGCTCCAGCAGATCCAGCACCACCTGGTTGGTCACCTTCAGCTCGCGGGCGAGCTGATAGACACGAACCTTCCTCAACCACTTCCCCCTTTCGGGACCTTCAAACTACGGGCTCGAGCGTCTAGGCCTTCTCTGGCTCGCTCTCCTCGCCCGCTCTCTCGTCCCCCGCTTCCTCGTCCTCCGTTGCTTCGCCCTTGGCGTCGTCCACCGGAGGCTCCTCGGCGGTCATACCTTCACTCGCGTCACCCTCGTCCTCGTCTGCGTCCTCACCTTCGTCTGCGTCCTCACCCTCGTCCTCGTCTGCGTCCTCACCTTCGTCTTCGTCCTCACCTTCGTCTGCGTCCTCACCCTCGTCTGCGTCCTCACCCTCGTCCTCGTCTTCGTCTTCGTCTTCGTCCACATCCACGAAGGTCAACTCCTGCGGCGCATCGCCGGCCTGACGAGCGGCCTGGGCCTGCTGCTGGGTCCATGTTTCCAGCAGCTGCGCACCGATGGTCACCAGCTTGCTGGCGGTCTTCTCGCCGATTCCTTGGATCTCCATGAGCTCCTCGACCGGCGTCTCGAGTACATCTTGCAGCGTCTCCTTGCCCGCGCGAATCAAACGCTCCACGAGCTTGGGACCGAGTTCCTTCGTCAGGGCCTCGAGTTCGAGGACCATGCCGTCTTCGGTGCCCTCGAGCGAGGCCTGCTGGGACTGGCTCACGAGCTGAATCTCCAGCCCGGTCAACTGGCTTGCCAGGCGCACATTCTGGGCACCCTTGCCGATCGCCAGCGACAGCTGATCGTCCGGCACCACGGCGCGCACGATCTTCGGATCCCCCATGAAACTCACGCTCAGGACCCGAGCGGGACTCAGCGCCCGGCTCACGAAGATCAACGGGTCGTTGCTGAGCGCCACGATGTCGATCCGTTCACCCCCCAGCGCCTTGACAATCGACTGGACCCGCGATCCCTTGACACCCACGCAGGCGCCTACCGGATCGACCCGATCATCATGGGAGACCACAGCAATCTTGGTACGCGCTCCCGGCTCGCGTGCGATCCCCTTGATCTCGACCACGTTGTCATACACCTCGGGCACTTCCTGCTCGAACAACTTCTGCACGAACTCGGCCCGCGTGCGCGAGAAGACCAGCGGTGGATCGTTGCCCTTCGGCTGGGTCAATACGTCCACCAGCAGCCCTCGAATGTGATCGCCGATCCGCGGCCGGTCGCGCCGGATGTTCTCCGACGGCGGGATGATCCCTTCGGCCTTCCCGATGCGAATGATGATCGCGCCGCGGTCGACCTGCTGCACGGTCCCGGTGATGATTTGACCCATGCGGTCGATGTACTCATCGTAGACGTTCTTGCGCTCGGCCTCGCGCACGTGCTGCACGAGCGACTGCTTGACGGCCGAGATCGCACTGCGCCCAAACTCGTCCACCGATACCTCGACCGGCACGACCTCGCCCTCGCGAATGTCCGGCTCGATTTCGCGGGCCTCGGCCAAATCGATTTCGCAGGTCAGATCCCAGGCGACCTTCGAGACCCGCTTGTGCACGATGACCGTGATCTCCCCGGACTTCTGATCGATCTTGACCTCGACATGGGGCGCGCGATGGTACTTCTTCTGTGCCGCGGTGAGGATGCCCTCCTCGAGGGTATCGAGCAGGTAGTCGGGATCGACCCCCTTCTCCTTGGCGATCACAGTCAAGGCTTCCAGAATATCTGAGACCATCTCTTGCTCCTCGCCGCGTCCCGCTGTTCCCTGACGCTAACGTCGCCCCTTCCATGGATCGAGGTCGAGTCGCGCGCTCGCGATGTCGTCCACGCTGAGGTCCAGCACCTCTCCCTCATGGTCGCCCGCCGGGACGCGCAGCCGGATCGTCTCTCCGGCCACACCCCCGATCACGGCGGTCAAATGAACCTGATCGCCATGGGGCCGCGTCAGCTCGATCTTGACCCGCTCCCCTTCGAATCGCCGAAAGTGGTCCAGGGACCAGATCGGCCGGTTCATGCCTGCCGATGACACCTCCAAGACGTAGCTGCCGGCTTGCTCCTCGAGCCGGTCGAGCCGGCGTGCAATTCGGCGGCTCAATTCGGCGCAGTCGCCGATGCTGACCCCGCCGGCACGATCCACGAAGATCCGCAGCGTCCGCCGCTTGCCGGGCACGACCTGCACATCGACAAGCTCGCTGCCATCGATCTCGATGTCCGGACGGATGAGCAACGCGAGTTCTTCGTTTCCCAGCATGCCTTCACCTGCTTTGGGGAAAGGACATACAAAACCCACGGCCCCAGCGTCATCCCGGGGCCCGAGGGTTCGGCTGGCTCCCCTCTAACAAAAAAGTGGACCAAGGTCCACTCGCAACGGGGAAGGGTACAAGAGGTACCCGCTGCAGGGCAAGTGCTAAAGCGGAGAGAGTTGTCTTCGAACTGCGCTCAGAAATGCCCTCCCCGAACGATTTCCTCGACCAGTCTTCCCACCGCTCCCAAGGAAATGGGACTGCAGTGGGCCGGTGTATCCGCGTGAGTGTGCCAGACCGGATCGCGGAAGTCGATCAGAAGAATCGTGGGCAGGCCCCTGCGCAGAAAGGGCGTGTGATCGTCGATCACATACGGCCCGGACTCCGGCAGGTAGCCCGGCACCCCGACCTCGGCGGCCAGGGCATCCACCACTCGGGCAATGTCCGCAAAGTACTGCCTGCAAGATTCTTCCACCGTTAGGACCATGCTGGCGCTGGCCACCATGTCGACCACGATCACCAGGTCCGGCCCGGGGGCCGCCATATGGGCCGCGTAGTAGCGGGACCCGACGGCATACTCCTCGGGATGCCCCGGCCGGCCCAGATCCTCGCCGTCGAAGAGAACCAGCGTCACCGGCAGCGGCGGCGGCTCCTGCTTGAAGCTCTCGGCCAGTGCCAGCAGGAGCGCCACGCCGGAGGCGCCGTCATTGGCTCCCAGGATGGGTTCATCCCGGCGCCGGGGATCGGGATCCTTCTCCGCCCATGGCCGCGTGTCCCAGTGGGCTCCCAGCAGCATCCCGCCCGGCTGCCGGGGTCCGAATCTGCCAATCACATTGGTCAGTGTCACCGGGCCCGGCAACGCGGGTGTGTTGTGAACGAATGTCTGCAGTTGCACCTCGCCCCCGGCATTCTCCAGCACCGTGCGGAGATAGTCGCGGCAGGCGGCGTGGCCCGCGGAGCCCGGCGTTCGCGGACCGAACTCACACTGAGCCAGCAGGTGTTCGAAGGCGCGTGCTTCCGACAGATAACGTCCCGACGCCGCGCCGCTCGACGCCAGGCAAACCAGCCCGGCCAGCAAGAGCCCAAGCACCAAGAACCGGCTCGGGGAGGTGACCGCCGCCCTGGGCGCGAACCCGACCGCCGCCCTGGACAGCGGGCTTGAGTTCCTGCTCATGACCTACCTCATGCCGCGCGTGCCGGTCCTAGAATGTGAATCCCGCCGAGAGGCTCACATTCATGTACCGGGTCGAGCGCGTCTTGTTCTTGTGGTCGGCGTTGTCCCCGTAGGCGATCAGCATCTTGCCGGTCACACTACGGCTGAACTGGTAGCTGCCGGTGAGCGAGACATCGAAGCTGCGGGTATCGCTGAGCGGCTGCGGTCGCGACCCCGGGGTCTGGGAGATCTGCCGGTCCTGCCCGTAGTCGAACGTCAGCCCGACATCGAGGCGGCTGGTGATCTTCTCCTTCGTGTTCTTCAGGGGAACCGTGACCTCGCGGGTGATATTGAACGACTTCTTGGCCGTGAACTTCACCGCCGAGCTGGTCCGATCCTGCGTCTGGCTCACGGCACCGAGGTCTTCCTTGTGGAACGTCGAGTGGTCCACGCGCAACGTCGTCGAGATGCCGCTTTTGAAACTGGTGTCCAGGCTCAGCAACGGTGTCCACTGCTGCTGGATCTCGCGCGAAGTGTCGATGTTCTCCTGGGAGCGGGACTTGACCCTGCGGGTGTAGCGCGTATTGGCCTTGATGCTGCGGAACCAGCGCTTCAGGCCCAGGTAGTTCGAGAGGTCCGGCCAGCGACAATCGACCTCCGGCCAGCGGCTCTCGACATTGCCGGTCTTGGCCCCGGCCGATACGGTCTGCGATACGGTGCGGTGGAATGTGGTGCCCAGATGGATGCTCCTGAGCAGCTTCATATCGGTATCGAGGGAGTAGGTCTGGTTTTCGCTGGTCGTCTCGCGCGCATTCGAGAGCATCAACACGCCCGGATTGCTGCTCAGGCCCAGTTGATAGGCCAGCGACGGCTCTCCAAGCGTGTGGCTGGCCGTGTGGCGCTCACTGGTGCTGAAGGTAGCGTTGGTGCGATTGATGGTCAGGATGCCTTCGAGGGGCTGCTTGCCCAAACTGCCCGAGGCGCCCGGGCGCAGGGTTGTCTGGTTCGTCCTTCCGCGGCTGGAAGTATTCGATGGAGTCGAGGACCGTCCCCGCCGGTCATTCCCATCATCCTCGCCGCTGTCAACTTCGTCCGAGGCGCCCTCCGATTCCTGGGTGTCTTCCGATGCCTCCTCCCCCTTGCTGCGCGTGGCGTCCCCGAGAGCGGTCAGCAGCCTGGCCAGCGGCACCTCGCTCGAGATGCTGGTCGTCTGGCTGTTGGTCAGGGTGTTGGAACGTTCGAGCTGACCGCCCGTCCCACTGCTCTGCTCATGAAAGCGCCCCTGGAAGTTGCCCTTCCAGGATAGCCGCGGTTCGAGCCAACCCTTGAATCCACGCAGGCTGTGCGTGAAGCTCAAGTCCTCGGTCCGGCTGGTCTCGGTTCCGATGTTCAGGCCGCCGAGCAGCTTGTCCCGGTGTTTGAGCATCAGATTGCGGTTCTGCTTGAAGCTGTAGGTCAGCGGCTGAATCGGCCGCAAGCCGGTCGACAGGCTCAGCGCTCCCGACCGGGTTTCCCTGGGAAGATCATCCCTCACATACGGTTTGGTCAGATCGGAACTCTCCCGCCGATAGCGCACCTGCTCCTTCCAGCCGCGCGTCAGACCGATCGAGAGATTCGTCGGCGTCAGCCTCGCCTTCCAGTTCTTGTAGAAATTCACCTCTCCGAATGTGCCCAGGCTCGTGCTGTAGGTGGCCGCCATGTTCGCCGTGCGGGTCGAATCGCGATTCAGCGGCCGCAGCTGGTAGTTCTCCTTCAGTGACGCACTCAGACTGATCGCGTCGATCGTGTATTGCTGCCAACCCCGGTTCGAAGAGCTCCGCGACAGGGACAGGCTGGTGTTGCGCGCGGTGGTCTCGGTGACGTCACGATCGGTGGGATCGTCACCCACCAGAATGTCATTGTTGGTCCTGTACTTGGGCACCGTTCGATTCTTCGAGTAGGTGAAACTGAACGGGATCTTCAGATCCAGTCCGCGCGGTGTCAGCCGGTCCAGGGGCATGCTGGTGTTGGCCGAGAACGAGGTCTGGTTCTGTTTGCTCGCGCTGCTGGCGCCGGAGATTCCGACGAAGTCCGCCCCCACGCGCTTGTAGCTCATATCGATCTTGGCAAAATCGCTCAACGAACTGCGCAGCTGGATCCGGTAGGCATAGTCGACTTCCTTGTGCACGTGCGTCAGGCGCAGTTCGTTGATCCAGACGCCGGCATTGGCAATCGGCTCGTAGCGGCTGGAGTTGATCACCCCCAGCGTGATCCGCCGGATATCGGTCAAATAGGGGTTGCCCTTCATGGTCAATCGCCCCCCGTCCTCGAGATGCCGGATCGTCGGCGCCGCGGTCGTGTCCCTCTCGGCCAGAATTTTCAGATCCGGTAGATCGGCGAGCCGGATCTTGACCGGCAGCCAGGAACCCGCGCTCTGGCCGGGCGCCCGCACCGGCACCGGCATGCGGTACTCGTAGTAGTGCGTGGAATCCGAACTGGTTTCCTTGCTCAGGCGAATGAAGAACTCGGCCTCCTCGTCCCCGTCCATTGTGCTGTTGAGGTAGAACTCGAGGAACTCATATCCGGTGTAGTCCTGCGTGGTCCGGTAGGTCTGGTACACCGACGCCAGATGGCCGGGCTGGAAATTTTGCAGCTCGAGGGTCAGCGATTGCTCGCGCTCGCGGATGTTGTTGTTGCTGCGATCCCGATGTTCCTCGAAGGGCGGGGTGTAGACGTCCGAGTTCTCCTTGTTGTTGACCACACCGGGAAAGAAGTCCTCTTCCTTGGCCAGCAGCTCATCCACCGGCACCTCCAGGCCGAAGGTATCGCGGATGGCACCGGCCAGCCACCGGTTCGAGCGAATCTCGACCGCACCGATCTGCAGGCGCGTGCGGCCCGAGAGCCCCTCGAACCAGATGCGCAGGTGCTTCACGTCGGTCCAGGCCGGATTGTTCCACTCGGTGGCCAGATTCGGCGCCATGAGCGGTATGCGAATCCTGCGCCAGCCGCGGGTCTTCCAGGATTCGAGATCGTCATAGTCGTGGGTGACATCGGTCTCGACGAAGGAGGAATCGGCCAGGCTGATGGCATACTCGAAATAGGAATCCTCCAGGTCGAGGCTGTTGTCCCCGTCGAGGTCCTCGGTGTCGAGGCGCCCGTTGCCCTCCATGCCATTGATCCGCTTCCAGACATTGTACAGGTCGTCCGGGTCCTCGACGGCCTGGTCGCTGTAGTTGGTATCGTAATGGTAGTCGTCGGTGCGCGGGTCCCCTTCGGCGCCGGAGTAGATGCCATCCAGACCGGTATCCTCGTAGCGCTCCAGGTCGTCACTGACGTCCAGTTCGCCGTCGAGATTCTTGTCCTCGGTGTCGAGCCTGCCGTTGGCGGGGGCGATCGGCGGGCCATCGATTTCGTACTGATTGCAGTCTCCCGACAGGCAGTTGATCTCTCGGCGTTCCCAGAGGGCATCCTCGCTCATGCGGCCGATCTCGACGTGCATCACGCCCTCGCGTTCGGCCGGCCACGGTTGCCCCTTGTTCCAAGGAACGAAGTCGTTGACCCACACGTCCAGGAAGCGGGCGCGTGAAAGATCGAGATTGCTGGTCGAAAGCGCCTGGATCACGCCGCCCCAGGACTCCTGTGGGCCCCATGTCTCGAGGGTGTGCTCATCGGCGAAGGGATGCTCGTAGGGCCAGAACTGGATCTCGAGCACCTGGCGATAGTCGTTGGCCTCTTGATAGTCGAGCGTCGGATTGAGGTCCCCCTCCTGCACCAGGCGCCGGGGGGTATACCACCAGAACTCGCCGCGACGGGCCGACTGGGCGGTCACATCCTGGCCGCTGGCCGACAGCGGCACGGAACAGGGCTTCCAGGCCGGCCGGGTCATCCGAACGTAGACCTGCTCGGACACGCCCTCGAAATCGTCGATATAGAGGTCGTTGCGCGTGTTGGGGTTGGGAAAGCTGATCCCCAGCCCCCCTTCGATGTGGAAGGAGGAGGGGCGCCGCGCATCGAGCATGGGGATCTTGTCGAGCCAGCGGGTCACCTGCTGCGACTCGGTCGCATAGCGCGTCGCGAACTCCCCCACGGTGGTCCGCCGCGGCTCGGACCCCAGCCGCGGCCGGCGGTCGGGGCTGCCGCGCTTCTCGTAGAGCCAGGAGGACGAGAAGTTGAATTTCGAGTCCTCCGGGGCATAGAAGGCCGCCGCCCCGAGAAGCGTCTTGCTGGCCGAACCGAAGCCCCCGGCCCGCTTGGCCACCACGGCCACTTCCTGATCCTCCGACACATTCGCGCTGTGAAGCAGATTGATCACCCCGGTCTGGTAATCGATGCGATAGTCGCGGTCCTTCGTCAACCGCCGCCCGCCGACGGAGACGACCTCGGAGCCCTCGATGATGTCCCAGGCCTCGATGCGCAGTTCGGTGACCGGCGTGCGGTAGCCCACATCGATGTAGAACCGCGAGGACCACGTATCATCGAGCCCGCGATTCTCACGCACGCAGGAGCGCTGCGCGTAGATCCCGCTGTTCTGATACTCCTCCGGCAGCAGATCCCACTCCTCCGGGGTTCCCGGACGCCCGCGGAGCAGGGCCGCCTCATTTCCTGGGGAAAACGGTTCGAGGTCGGGGAAGAAGATCAGACCATGGGCGAAATCGACCCAGAAGCGGTGATCGGCCAGGCCGTCCTGTCCATTCACATAGCCGGCATCGGTCTCGCGGCGGTAGTCGAGTCCCAGGTAGCGGATCAGCTTGGTGCCGTCGATCTCATCCGGATCCGCGGCCCCCCCGATGGCGCCCTGCCAGTGAATCGTCAGGTCGAATCCTTCCTCCAGAATGTTGGCTTCCGGGATCCCTTCCTCGGTCCAGCCCGCGCCGGTGGAGACGATCGAGTAGACATTCTTGAGCATGAGGTTGGTGGTCTTGCCCCAGGGTCCCTCCTTGATCTCGGCCTGGAGTTGCTCGGTCTTCGGACGGATCATCTTGGCATACAGCACCTGATCCTCGGCCACCCAACCCCCGACCTTGGCGCCCCGGATCCGATCGGTATAGGTCACCGCCAGGGTGTGGTTCTCGTTCAAGTAGCGGTTCAGGATGATGTACGGATGGCTCTCGACCCCCCCCTCCCCGAACCGGTCATCCGCGAGATAGACCCAATAATCCCTGTTCGGAACCAGGCGCTCGAAGTAGAGCGTGTCGGTCACCGTGGCGCCCGGCGCCGGTGTGGGGCCGTCGAGGTCGAGCACCGCCAGACCGCGGAAGGTGGCGAACTCCTCCACGGCCGCGCCGTCGCCGTCGTCGAGGTAGAGCTCCACCGAACCCTGTTGCACATCCACGACGAAACCGGGCAGGTCGGGATAGGCATCCTCATCGGGATCATCGAGGAAGAAGAAGCGGTCACGCACGTATTGGTAGTCGTAGATCTTCCTGCGTTCCTGCTTGCTGCGCTGCGAGGTGCGAACCTCCGCCGTCTCACCCTCTTCCTTGCTGACGATCATGTTGAGACCGACCGGCCCGAGCTGCGCCTCGGCGCTGATGCCAAAGAGGCCGCTGTGCTTGCCGCCATAGCTCACATACTCGGTCCCGGGAAGCTTCAGGCTGGTGTTGCCGAGATCGACGCGCTTGATGATCTCGTCCTCGTAGCCCTTGTAGTGGATCTTGATGCGGTTGGCGAGCGAGGTCTGGGCCTGGCTGGACTGATCGACATCCACATCGAGTTTGTCCCCGATCGATCCCTTCAATCGAATCGTCAGATCCTGCTCCATGTCGAGCTGGGGAAACTTCGACTGCTTCTTCTGGAACTCGCTGTTCTGCCGGTGGGGAAACCAGCGGCTGCGCCCCCCGAAGGTCAAACGCTCGTGACCGCTGACCGACAGATTCGGCTTGCCCTTGCCGAAGATCGACTTCATGGCGGTCGGGAGTTCGAAGGGCAATGAGATGCGCACCAACCCGGCGCGCCCACCCTGAACGTTGGCCGCCTTCATGGACTTCTGGATCTCGTCGGCCCACACGTCGCGCACCTTGCGCCGGGTCAGGTGAAGCATGTAGGCGCCATACGGTTCACTGACGGCGCGCATGACCGGCTCGCCGCTGCGCAGCAGCTGGCGCGTGATCCGGCCCCTCTGCAGATCGACCGAATGATCCCAGGTGGTGCTTCTCTGTCGTTCGAGCCGGCGCAGGGTGGGATAGAAGAAGCGCAGCCCCCCATGCTCGGACGGCCGGTAGAAGAGCCCGCGGGCGACCGTTTCAGCGGAGTTCTCGAGCAGGGAATCCACCCGGGCATCGACGACCACGGCGATGGAGTCGGAGGAATCGAAGTAGCGCGGCCTCACCCCCAGCCGTTCTCTCAGGAAACCCCGGGATTGAAAGGTGCGCAGGATGCGTCCGAGCAATGGATCGCGCAGGGGATGCATCTCGGGAGCGTAGCGAAACGGCCGGATCCGCGCCGTATCGGCCCGGAACGTCTGCCAGCTGGCAAGAAATCGGTATGGATCGCGCAGGAGCGGGGCTTCGAAGATATCGAGCTCGGAGTCCGGGACCGGGGCCGGGGGCGGATCCGCGGCAGGATCCACGGCCGGGGCCGGGTCGGCGGCCGGGGGCGCGGCAGGATCCACGGCAGGATCCACGGCAGGATCCGTGGCAGGATCCACGGCAGGATCCACGGCAGGATCCACGACCGGGGCCGTTCCCCCGAACAAGCCTCTTTCCTGGGATGGCACCTCCGGCAACATCCCCCGCCGAACCTCCGGCGACGCTTCCAGCACAGCTCCCGGCGGATCCCCCGGCAGCGTGTCGGGCCGGGAGCCGGGCAGCGAGTCGAACGGCGTGTCGGGCAATTCGGCCGTCCTCCGACGCGGCCCGGAGGAGTCTCGCGCGAGGCCGGCTACGGCGCCAGGCTGAACAGCGGATCCAGAGGTGCGCGCATGGCCTTGCGCGCCGGCCGGGAGAGCGACTTCCGCAAGCGACCCGCAGAGCAGGACAATGCCGGCTATGAGTAGACAGAATCCCGTGACACGGGTCTTCATCCGCGCTCCAACCCCACTCCGCTCTTGCGTATCAGGACATACAGGTCGACCCGGTGGCTCCTCCTGTTTATACTCACCCATCGGCGTCGGGTTCTCCCCAATTCACCCCGCAATCCCGCATGGGGGAACAAGGCTAAACCATGCCGTGTTAGTAAGATCGGATCGGCCGCAAACTACATGATGGACGAGGTTCGGTCAACCGAGGATGGCGGAGCATGGCGATTCTGGAACGACACATACTGCGTCAGCTCGTGCGGCCCTTCTTGATGGGCGTGATCGTGGTGACCTTCCTGTTGACCATGGACTTCCTGTTCGACTATCTCGACCTGTTCCTGGGCAAGGGCATCGATCTGTGGACGGTGCTGCAGCTGTTCGTCCTGGGCCTGGGTTGGATGCTGGCCCTCTCGATCCCCTGCGGGGTGCTGGTCGGTATCCTGATGACCTACGGCCGCATGGCCCAGGACAACGAGATCGTGGCCATCAAGGCATCCGGCATCAGCCCCCTGCGGGTCGTGCGTCCGGCCGTCATCGCCAGCGTGTTCATGGCGGTCGGGCTCGTCCTGTTTCATAACTACGTGCTGCCGGATATGAACCATGCCTTTGCCAACCTCATGCTGAGTGTGAACCAGACCCGACCCACCGCGGAGATCCAGGAAGGCGTCTTCATCGACCAGTTCGACGGATACAATCTCTTCATCGGAAACCTGGACGACAAGAGCGGCCGGATGGAGGATGTCCTGATCTACGACTACAGCCGCAAGGAACAGCCGGCCCGCACCATCATCGCCAAGCATGGGAGGCTCGCGTTTGACGGCGCTCGCGGCATGCTCAATCTGCACCTGGAGGATGGAGAAATCCATGAATGCCAGGAGCATGGTGCGGTGGTCTATCGCAAGCTCGACTTCCTGAAGCAGACCTTGACCATCCAGGGTGTACAGAAGGCGATCGAGAGGACCCGACAACGCGCCCGCGGGCAGCGCGAGATGAAGATCGAGATGATGCGGGAGAAGGTCGCCGAACTCACCCTGGAGCACGATCGCTACTCTCAGCGCAGCGAGGAGGCCCTGGAGAAGATGGGACTGCGCTCCCTCGATCAGCTACCGGGGCAGGAACCCAAGCTGCCCTGGTATGCCCCGGTCGCGAAGTGGATCGGCCGGCCGCTGTCCCCCTCTTCGGCGCCCCCGGACAGCTTCTGGACCGCCGAACACCGCCGTCTGGCGGAAGAAGCCAAGCGGACCTCACTGCACGCTCGCTCGGCCGCGAAGAAGATCAACCAGTTCGGTGTGGAGATCCACAAGAAGTTCTCGATCCCGTTCGCCAGCATCATCTTCGCACTCGTGGGCGCCCCGCTGGGAGTGCGGGCCCGCCGGGGCGGCCTGACAGCCGGCTTCCTGAGTGTCGGGTTCTTCGTTTTCTACTACCTCTGCCTGATTGGGGGTGAACAGCTGGCCGATCGCGGCTATCTTGCTCCCTGGCTCTCGATGTGGCTGCCCAACATCGTGCTGGGCGCGCTGGGCGTGTGGATGATGCTTCAGATGGGCGAGGTCCGCCTCCGGCGGCGAACCCGGGAGTAGACGGCGCATGCTGAGAATCATGGATCGCTACATCCTGCGGGAGTTCCTGCTCTTCCTGCTGCTCGGCATGTCAACCTTCGTGGGCCTCTACCTGGTCGTGGACCTGTTCGAGAAGATCGACGTCTTCGTCGACCACCAGGCGCAAGCCAGCCATATCCTCGCCTATTACGCCAACAGCCTGCCGCTCATCATCATCCAGGTGCTGCCGGTGGCCATGCTGCTCGCATCGATCCTTTCCCTGGGACAACTGCGCAAGTTCAACGAAATCACGGCCATGCAGTCCTCCGGCTTATCACCCCTGCGCATCACCCGGCCGCTGCTGCTGGTCGCGCTGCTGATCACGCTCGTCGCCTACGTCGTGTCGGAGCAGGTCGTCCCGGATTCCTATCAGCGGCAGAAGAGCACCCTCGAGGTTCAGATCAAGAAGCGCCATCCGGGCGGGGCGCGGACGAAACGCGACATCTACTACATGGGTCGCGGCGGCCGCGTCTACATCGCCCGTGAGTTTCGGCCCGCCCGACAGTCCATGGCCGACCTCGCCATTCAGAGCTTCGCCTCGATCCACGGGAAGCAGAAGATCACCCGGCGGGCGGATGCCGGCCTGGCCTATTGGCATGACGGGCATTGGCAATTGCAGGATGGGTTCGTACGAATCTTCCTGCCCGACAGCGTATCGGCCAGCGGTGAGGCCGGGGCTGCCTTCAAACGCTACGGCGATTCGCGCTTCGAGGAGCAACCGGATGAGTTCGCCCAGCCTGCGAATGACCCATTCAACATGAACCGGCAACAGCTCAGCGAATACATCGACCGGATCCGCGACAGCGGCGCGCGAGTCACCCAGTATGTGACCGACTACCACTTGCGGGCAGCCTTTCCGCTGTCGAACTTCATCATGGTGCTGTTGGGCACCTGCCTGTCGCTGCGCATCATGCGTGGCACTCTGGCCCTCGGATTCGGCCTCTCGATCTCGCTGGGCTTCGGGTACTACGGATTCCTGCGGGTGGGACAGGCTCTGGGATACAATGGCAACCTGCCACCGTTGCTGGCCGCCTGGCTCGGGAATCTGATCTTTCTGTTGATCGGGGCGCTGCTGTTCTGGAAGGCCAATCGCTAGCTGCCCGACCTCTCAGCGCTCCCCATCCGGGGGAACCACGTCCTGGAGCGAATCGGACCGCGAGGCCGGCACCGTGGCATCCTCGAGCATGGCCTCGACCAGGTGCGTGTTGTACTCGCCCGCGCAGAAGGCCTCGTTCTCCAACACCCGGAGGTGGAAGGGGATCGTAGTCTCGATACCCTCGACAATCACCTCCATGAGCGCGCGCCGCATGCGCCGGAGGGCTTCCTTGCGCGACGGGCCGCGGACGATCAGCTTCCCGATGAGGGAATCGTAGTAGGGCGAGATCCGGTAGCCGGGATAGATGTGCGTGTCCATCCGCACACCAAGCCCGCCGGGCGGATAGAAGAAGGACACCTGGCCGGGACAGGGCCGGAAGTTCTTCTCGGGGTCCTCGGCGTTGATGCGACACTCGATGGCGCAGCCTGAAAGGACGATCTCCTCCTGGCGCATCGGGAGCGGTTCCCCGGCGGCCAGCTGAATCTGAAGGCGGACCAGATCCCAGCCGGTGGCCTCCTCGGTGACCGGGTGCTCGACCTGCAGCCGCGCGTTCATCTCCATGAAGTAGAAGTTCCCATCGCCATCCAGGAGAAACTCCATGGTGCCCAGACTGGAGTAGCCCACCGCCTGCGCGCCCGCCACCGCGTGCGCCCCCAGGCGCCGTCGGCGCTCGTCGTCCAGCGCCGGACTGGGCGACTCCTCCACCAGCTTCTGATGGCGCCGTTGCACCGAGCAGTCCCGCTCGAAGAAATGCACGACGTTGCCCTGGGCGTCCCCGGCCAGTTGCACCTCGATGTGCCGGGGATTGACAATGAACTTCTCGAGGTACAGGTCACCGCACCCGAAGGCCGCGGCCGCCTCGGCCGAAGCCATTCGAAAGGCAGCCGCCATCTGGCTGGGCTGGTGCACCAGGCGCATCCCCTTGCCCCCGCCCCCGTCCTTGGCCTTGAGCAGAACCGGATAGCCATGGTCCTCGGCCAGGCGGTGCGCCTCCGCGACCGAAGATACGATCCCCTCGCTGCCGGGTGTCACGGGAACGCCGGCCGCCCGCATGGCAGCCTTGGCCTTGGCCTTGTCCCCCATCTTGTGGATCACCTCGGGACGTGGGCCGATGAATCGAAATCCGGACGTCTCGCAGGCATCGGCAAAGCGGTGATTCTCGGCCAGGAACCCGTAGCCGGGGTGCACCGCGTCCGCATTGGTGATCTCACAGGCACTGATGATCCGCGTGACATTGAGATAGCTTTGCTGGCTGCTGGCCGGACCGATGCAGACAGCCTCGTCGGCCAGCTTGACGTGCAGGGATTCGCGGTCGGCGTCGCTGTAGACAGCCACCGTGGCGATGCCCAGCTCATGGGCCGCGCGGATGATGCGCACGGCGATCTCACCGCGGTTCGCGACCAGGATCTTGCGGAACATCGCATCTCTCCCCGTCCTTGGGATCGTCCGGAACCGAGCGCAACCCCCGCGCACCGGCCTCACGGCGCCCGCGGGGTCTCCCCTCCGGGTGGGACCCTACGGCGCTTGCCCGGGGCGTCCTAGCCGAAACGCTCCCATGGCTTGCCCGGATCGAGACGATTGATGTCGCATCCGCCCGGCGCGTCGGCCGCGGGCGGGTCGCCGGCTTCGTCCGGCTCGCCCCCCTTGCCCCCTTCGAACGCGTCCCAGGTTGCATCACTGGTGGCGTGGATCCCCTTGATGCGCAGTTCGAATTCGGCTTGATTGGTCGCGCTGCGGACCGCCTCGTCCAGAGTGATCAGGCCCTTCTTATACAACGCCATCAGCGATTGGTCAAAGGTCTGCATGCCGTACTGGCTGAATCCGTCCGCGAGGGCGGCGGGAATGAGCGAGGTCTTGGCCGGGTCGAGGATGTAATCTCGTATCGTCTCGGTGTTGATCATGACCTCCACCGCCGGGACGCGGCCCTTCTGATCCGATCGGGGGATCAGGCGCATCGAGATCACCGCCGCCAGATTCGAGGCCAGCAAGAAACGGACATCATCGTGCTGGTGCGGTGGGAAGAATGAGATGATGCGGTTGATCGTCTGGGTCGCGTCGGCGGTGTGCAGCGTACTTAAGACCAGGTGCCCGGTGTCGGCCGCCATCAGGGCCACCTGCATTGTGTCCCGGTCTCGAATCTCACCCATGAGCAGCACATCCGGGTCCTGCCGAAGAATGTGCTTGAGGGCCGTCATGTAGCTGTCGGTATCCAGCCCCACCTCGCGCTGGCTGATGACGGATTTCTCGTCCCGATGGAGAAACTCGATCGGATCCTCGATCGTGATGATGTTCTTGGCCTCGGTGCGGTTGATCAGGTCGATCATCGAGGCCAGCGTCGTCGACTTCCCGCTGCCGACCGTGCCGGTGACGAGCACCAATCCCCGTTTGCGGCCGGAGAGCTTGGCGACGGTCTCGGGAAGGTTCAGTTCCTCGAAGGCCGGCACACCCAGGGGCACGTGCCGGATCGCCATCGCGACGGTGCCGCGTTGATAATAGAAGTTCGAGCGGAAGCGCGCCAGACCCTGGATCCCAAATCCGAAGTCGATCTCGCGGTGGCGGGCAAACTCTTCCTGTTGCTCGGGTGACAGGATCTGCCGGGTCAGTTCCTCGAGGTCCTTCTGGGAGGGGGTCGGCACATCGAGCATCATGAGTGCGCCGTCCACCCGCACGATCGGACGGGTGCCGCTCTTCAGGTGCAGGTCGGATGCGCGGGACTCGAGCATGAGTTCGAGAATCTTGCGGAATTCCACCCTCGTTGCCTCCCTATCGCCAGGCGGATCGAGACACGGAGGGCAGGCGGCCTAGTCGGGACGAACCAGATAGAGCGGCTGATTGTACTCCACCGGTTCTTCGTTCTTGACCAACGCGCGGACAACGGTCCCGCTCACCTCGGCCTCGATCTCGTTCATCAATTTCATGGCCTCGATGATGCAGACCACCTGGCCGGACTCGACCCGGCCACCCACCTCGAGGTAGGCCGAGGCCTGCGGCGAGGGCGCCTGATAGAACGTCCCGACCATGGGGGAGACAATCGGCACCAATCCGGCTTCGGTCTCGTCCCGGCTTGCCCGACCGGCCTGGCCGGCGGCCGAACCGATGTCGGCAGAACCCGCCAAGGAGCCCCACGCGCCGCTGGCCGTCGCCTGGTCCCCCGCTTCGCCCGGCATCGCAACCACCGCCGGCGGATCCGAGACGCCCGGCCACGGCTGCAGCACGGCGGGACCCTGCGACGCGCCCGTCCCCACCTGCCCATGGTTCATGCGCGACTTGGAGATGCGAATGCTGCTCCATAGCCGGCGCACTTCCAGCTCGCCGATGTCACTCTGCTCGACGAGCTCGATCAATCTCCTTATGTCATCGACACGCATGGGCACACTCTCCAGGCTCTTGACACTCCCGGTCGGAGAAAAACGGGGCGACCCACGGGCCTATGTGGCCACGCCGGGCCTACTTGTTGACCCGCTCGATGTAATCTCCGGTTCGGGTGTCGATCTTGAGTCGATCCCCCTCCTCGATGAACAACGGAACGTTGACCGTGAAGCCGGTCTCCAGGACGGCCGGTTTGGTGGCACCGGTGGCGGTATCGCCCTTGACACCCGGTTCGGTCTGCCCCACGGCCAGGATGACATGGGACGGAATCTCGACCAGGAAGGGCTGTCCGGCCCGGGTCATGATCTTGACCGGATCGTTCTCTTTGATGAACTGGGCGGCATCACCCACGATCTCCTTCGAGACCGCGAACTGGTCGTAGGTCTCCAGATCCATGAAATGATACAGGTCACCGTCGCGGTAGAGAAACTGCGTATCGGCCCGCTCCAGACGGACCTCCTCGATCTTCTCACCGGCGCGAAAGGTCCGCTCGAGCACGGCGCCGGTCAACACGTTCTTCAGTTTCGTGCGGACAAAGGCCCCTCCCTTCCCCGGCTTCACGTGCTGGAACTCGACGAGCTTGAAGACAACCCCGTCGAGTTCGATGATCATGTTCGTACGGAAATCTGCTGTCGAACCCATCTGCACCTTCTCCGCTTTCGTACCCTTGCCCTACTCCGCGCTCCGGACCCAACCATCGATCCAGGCGAACGTGCGGCCGGCCTGGACCGGCGGCGGAGCCAACCTAGCAGAACCAGGCTGGGATGTCAATCAGCACGGGATGTTCAACTCAATGCTGGACAACGACTTGCACACACCGATACCGGGCGCGCATCAGGAGGGGCCCGGCGTGCGTCAGGAGGCGCCCGGCGTGCATCAGGAGGCGCCCGGCGCGCGTCAGGAGGGGCCCGGGCGGACGCTCTCCTGGAATGTGCGGGCAATCGCTTCCAAGGTGCGCAACTGAGGGATCTTGTCCCCCGGCGGGTTATACACGGCCATGTCGATCAGATACAGCCGGTCGCCGGCGTGAAAACAGATGAGCTTGAAGAGACCGCCCATGGGCGGGTCGAGATTCTGATAGAGCCCCAGGATCTCGAGCGCCGCATGTCCCAGGAAGGTTCGCGGACTCACCGACACGCGGGACGGGTCGATCTTGTCGCCGTTGTAGTACAGCTCGCTCAGCCGGTCACGCAGGCCCAGGGCGAGATTGGGATCGAGCGCGTCGCCAGTCTTCTCCTGGTAGTACACGAACAACCACAACATCACGCCGTTGGGCTGCATCGTCTTGATGCGCACGAAGCGATTCTCGGCCTGCTCCTCCACCACATACTCTTTCGGGATCCGCAATGCAAATCCGTGGCGTTGGGCTATGCCGGATGCCATGACGGCTTGCTCGCCCGCGAGGAACGAGGTCTGCATCAGCCCCTCGATCACGGAATCCTCATAGCGGGCCACCAGATCCGCCCCCTCACGTTCCACCCACTCCCCGACCGCGTCGGCCGAGGGGGCATGGAAGAAGAGAACCGTTTGCCCATTGGCCCACACATCCCTCGACAGCTGCAGGCCGACCGCGCCATCGGCCGTCAGCCGGGCCAGGCGATCGGCTCCCAGGACGCGTTCGGCCGCCCGTGTCCCCCAGCTCGGCCGTGTGAAGTCCGCCAGGATGATCAGGTTGCGCCAATCCTTGCGCGGCCCGAAGCCCGTCGAATCGGTGCGCTCGACCTTGAAGCGTGCTTCCGGCCGCAGCGGGGTGGCGACCCGCTGGCCAAAGAGGGTTCGAATCTGCTCGGCGCGCTCGTCCCCCACCGGGAAGTCGCTGATGATCGTGAGATCCTGATTCGGACCCACGGCCGCGCTGAAAGAGCTCGTGCAGCCGCCCGTGAGCAGGGTCGCCATCAGGCCCAGGGCGCCGAACAGCGCGAGTGCGGAGGACATCCAGATCATCGGCCGACTCATGATACCTCCTCGGGTCGCCATGCATCGAAAGGGTCTGCGGGTAGAGTACGGCAGGTCGCGGCCGGCGTCCAGAGGCAGGAGCAAAGCGTGGCCGGGCGGCAGAAGACGGGCGGAGCCGCCGGCCGGGCGGCAGAAGCCGGACCGTGCGCCGGCCGGTCAGCGGCCCTCGGCATCCGCCACAGAGTCAGCGGACGCGGCCGGGGACGAACCCTCCAATCGGGTCAGGTTGTGGCGCAGCATCTGTGTGCGGGTTTCGAGCCGGCGGATCTCCTTGCGCACCCTCTGGGCATCCTGTTCGATCTGCCGCTTGGCGTTGACGAAGAGAATCGCGGCATCCCGATCGCCGAGCACCAGGGACACCGTGTGAGGCACCCCGCTGCGCAGCAGGTCGATCTTCACGGATCGCCCATGCGGCATGGCATCCAGCTGCCGGGTCAGCTCGCCCGCCGAACGGATCGGCTGCTGCTCGAGGCGAATGATCTGATCGCCCTCGAGAATGCCGTAGCGCTGGGCGGGGCTCTCCGGAAGAACCTCGGTTACCACGA
This sequence comes from uncultured bacterium, assembly GCA_964417675.1. GTDB lineage: Bacteria > Eisenbacteria > RBG-16-71-46 > CAIMUX01 > WJJG01 > CAYQJL01. Next base: position 19,109 of record CAYQJL010000038.1, read on the forward strand.
CCCCGGCACTACGATCGCCGTCAGCACGCTCCTGGCGGTGGGTCTGAACCCCGAGAAACGCCCGCCGGGGCCGTTGTCCGGATTCGATCTCGGCGACGGCCTCCATCACCCGTTCAGCCGGCACGATGACGCCGGCCTCCAGGGGAAGCCGGCGCGAGACTGCCATATTGCGGTCACCCGAGACGGCGCCGCTGATCAGTCCGATCCATTCACCCCGCAGATTGACCAGAGCCCCGCCCCCATTGCCCGGGTAGATCGGCGCCGTGATCCGCCACAAGTAGCCGTGGCGATTGCCGAAGTGCGTCTCGATCCGGTCGATCGCCGCGGCGTCCGCCAGGGTCAAGGAAGGCGCCCCCGGTGACGTACCGCTCCAGGGGCCGTAGGCCACCGCGGCCACCCAGTGCGGAAGATGTCCGGCCTGGCGTTCGGGCATGGCGAGGTAGGGAAAGCCCTCGCCTCCCACCAGATTCAGAACCGCCAGGTGGGTTGCGGCATCCATACCTTTGTAGACCGCGGGTACAATGTCACCGGATGGAAAGTGAACGGTGATGCTGTCGCCGGGCTGGGCAACCATGGCCGTCGTGGCCACGCAGCCCTGCTCGCTCAGTACGACCCCGGAAGCGATCAAGCGCTGACAGGTCCGCCGCGGGGCCGCATCCGGATCCGCGGCGGAGTACTTGAACCGGGTGCGATAGCTGACAACACTGACAACGGAAGGGCTGACCTGGTCGTACAGCCGGCTCACGCCATGTTCGAGCCAGCAGTTGTAGCCCTCCGGGGGCTCCTGGCCGGATCCCTGGGCCAGGGGCCCCATCCCGGCCGGGAACCCGAAGGTTGCGCTCAGCAGAACGGCGACCAGCCAGGTCCGCATCACAGGGCGAACCGGCCGGGCGTTAGAAGATAATGTAGACGTCACTCTGCGCATTCCTGTCCCCGCTGACCGTCCGTTGCAGATCGGTGCCGGCACCGGCGGGAACCAAACCCCTCAAGGGATCGCGAACGAACGGTTCGAGGATGTACTCATCGTCGACATCCCCGGCTTGGTCGAGATGGCTCAGATCGATGTCGTCGAATGGACCGTACCCGTCCGGGGCCCGGCGCTCCGCATCCCCGGCCAGTTCGCTGTCGAACAGCGACGGCTCGCCGGCCGCGCCGCCCTGCGCCAGTCCCGGGGACTCCCACGACCGCACAGCAGGCGTGACCCCGTCGTCGGAGGAACCACCGAAGCCGATCATGAGTCCGATCACCAGGCCCAACGCCACGCCCACTGCCGGCCGCAGCCACATCGACGCCCAGGCCGCACGAATCCGGTCGCCCCACGAGGGTCGTTCATCGGAGAGGCCCGGCAGGAGATCGTCGTCGTAGGCGGCCGCGCCACCGGCCTCCGCCTCGGCGATCCGGGCCTGAACCGCCGCCAGAAATCCCTCGCCGGGGTCAACCTCAGGCAGCCCATGCAGCAGATCCACCAGGCATTCGAGCTGCTCTTCCTCGTCCGCACACTCCTGACACAGGATCAGGTGCTCCTTCAGACGTTCCTCTTCCTCGAACGTCAGGTCTCGATCGAGGTAGGCAGACAGACGACGTTTGGCTTCGTTGCAATTCATTTCGCCGGCCTCCGCTTGAGTATCGGTTCAAGCATCTCTTTGAGTTGATTGCGCGCCCGGTTGATTCTGCTCCGGACCGTGCCACCCGGAATGCTCAGAACCAACTCGATCTCTTCATAGGTCAACTGCTGCACATCACGCAGCAGGATCACCTCCCGGTACTTCATCGGCAACCGATGGATGGCGGCCATCACGATCTCTTCGACCTGGTGCTGATGGGCGGCACTCTCCGGTCCAGGTTGCTTGTCAGCGAGGAAGGCACCGGAATCACCGGTGGCCTCCAGCAGGCTGTCGAGGCTCATCACACCCTTCAGGCGCGACTTGCGCCGGATCTCGTTCTTGGCCAGGTTGGCCGCGATCGTGTAAATCCAGGTGCTGAAACGCCCGCTGCGGCGATAGCGCTTCCGGTGGAGATACACACGCAGGAACACCTCCTGGGCGATCTCGGCGGCCCGGTCCCGGTCATAGATGAACCGGTTCACGAGATTCGTGACCTTGCCCTGATAGCGCCGCACCAGCTGAGCGAACGCGGCCTCACTCCCCTCGACGATCCGTTCCATCAGATCTTCGTCGGGAAGCTCGGTCAGACCCAATGCCCGATGTGTCTCCTCGGCTGGCATATCCCTCGCTTCGCTTGCAATAACCCGGGATGCGCCGGATGGTTCCGGCTGGGCTTCGAACTCCGTACCCGCATCGGTGGCGGTGACCTTCTTCTGCGGCGACATCACTACCTCTTGTCCCCGAGACTCATGAGGAAGTCAGTCAGCGCCGCGTCCCTGGGATTCCACTTGAGGCCAAGCTCCAGTGTCTTCTGTGCTTCCAAGATCCGATCCGCCTCTAGCATGATCTGTGCCAGATGCTGGTAGATCTCCGGATGCCGGCCGCCCAGGGAGATGGCTCGATTCAACCACTCCTCGGCGCGCTCCAAATCGCCTCTTTTGTACCAGAGCCAACCCATGCTGTCGAGGAATGCCGGGTTGTCTGGCTGCAATTTGAGGGCCCGCTTGACCAGCGTCTCGGCTTCCGCGAGCCGGATGCCACGATCGATCCACAGGTAGCCCAGGAAATTGAGGGCCTCCGGATGGTTCGCATCCCGGTCCAGGATCCTCTGCGCAATCGCGGTGGCCTGCTCCAGATCGCCGGTCGCCTCGAGAAAGGCCGCCAATTCGAGCTGCACGCGCTCATTCTCCGGGTCACGCTCGAGGGCCATCCGGGCAAACGCGAGCCCGCGCGACATGGCCTGCATCTCGCGGCACAGGGATGCTGCCAGCAAGGGCGGTCCGGGATCCGCCTCGTCGAGCTCGGCCCAACGTTCCACATAGGGAAGCGCCTCGGCCGGCGCGCCTTGCTCGGCCAGCGCAAAGCCGGCCACCCGCCAGCCTTCCACGGCCTGCGGCTCGATCTCGGTCAGCTCCCGCGCCGCGGCCAAGGCCGAGTCAGCCGCCCCTTCCGCGTAGTGTATGCGCATGCGCCACAGGGTGGAGATCGCCGGAGCGATCCCCAACCGGTCCGCGTCGAGAATCAGCTCGAGCGCCTGGGCGGCCTGCCCCTGGCGGTAGGCCACCAAGCCGAGCTGAAGCACCGGAAGCGGATCGTCCGGGTGCAAGGCCCGCAGCGAGTCCAGTGCGTCGGCCGCGGCGGCCCATTGCTCGGCCTCCATCAGCAGCTCCACCAGCCGCCAGTGGTTGTGTTTCTCCTCCGGCAGCTTCGCGACCAAGGCCTGGTAGAATCGGATCAGCTCTCCTTGACGGCCGATCTGCTTGAGCAGGGTCGTCATCAGTTCCCGCAATTTGGGATACTCGGGTGAGATGTCCAGCATGGCCCAGTAGTCGGCGATCGCCTCGTCGTAGCGGCCGAGCCGCGTGAAGATGCCGGCGCGGCGCTCGTACAGCTGCACAGAGGAGGGATGCTTGGCGACGAGCAGATTCAAGGGGTGGAGCGCCTCCTCATGGCGCCGGAGTCGCTCGAGCAGATTGGCAAGCACGGTGAGATTCCGATAGTCCGGGTTCTCTTCCACAAGACTCGTCAGGTAGGGCACGGCCTCGGGCAGTCTTCCGGTCGCCAGCAATCCCGCGCTGGTCGCCCACAATCCATCCTGGTTGAGCGAATCGAGCGCGACCGCCCGCCGCCCGAACTCGGTGGCGCGTTCGGGATCCCGCTTCTCGAGAAAACAGACCGCCTGCCGCGCCAGAAGCTCCGCGTCATCCCCCGTCCGTCTGTGAACCGAGCGGTAGTATTGTAGAGCCCGGTCGAAATCTCCGGCCTCCTCCGCCCGCAGACCCATGCAGAACTCGGTCCACAGGTCGCTGGTCGCACTCACCGAGTCGGGCACCTGAACCGGCGGCCCGGTCCGATCCAGCAAGGTCGGGAACGGGCCGCCGCCCCGGGGCTGGGATGTGCGCTCGGGGTCATCGGGCAGGGCCCGGCCCGGGCCGAAGGCGCCCACGGCCAGAGCGGCGGCGATCATGGTCGCGACCACCCGCGCGCTGGCCACGTTGCCAACCGCCGCGGCCACCCGCGCAACAGGCATCCCGCGAACCGTCGCGGGATGCCGGCTGAGCAGTCTGGGAACAGGGTGCATCTCTGTCGACATGATTCGTCCTATCCGTCCCTCGCCAGCCCCCCCCCCGGATCCGGGGCGGGGAACCGGGTCATGCGCAAAACGTATGGAGGTTGAATGCTAACAGACTTCTCCTTGGAGGACATACCTTCGCTTCGCGGGATTGGGTCCACCGGGAGCACACGATAAGCAACCCTACGTTTTGACAGGGGGTATGGGAGGTCCGTATACTGACCGATAGACAGAAGGGGGGATTGCAGATGACCACTACAGGTCAGAGGGACAGAACCCGGGCGTGGTTTGCCGTGGGCATCCTCACCGCCGCCCTGTGGGCCGGCGGCGGCTGCTATACCCTGCTCCGCCATCCGAGTCCGGAGGAAGGGTTCGCCGCCACCCAGGACACCTCCTGCGAACGCTGTCACAGTGCCACCTCCCAGGGCAATCTCGATGGGACCTCGTGGGTCGACTACTACGCCTACTCTTCCTCCCCGTGGCTGAACTACTATGCTTCCCCCTGGTGGTACGACAATGAGTGGTACCACGATGCTCACCTTGTCCATTCCCCGGGCGGCTCTTCCGGCGGAGGAGGCCAGGCCGCCCGCGACGGCGCGCGTGGCGAGCAGGAGGATGATGCCCCGGCCGGTCGTCTGGCCTGGGGTCGCCGCTTGATGGCCGACGAGCCGTCGCCCCACGACCGGATGGACCGCACTACCGGATCCTCGGCGCCGATCATCCCCGCCCCGACCATCCCTGCGGCCTCCGCCCCCGGAACCACCGTGACCGTGCACCGGGACACCTCGGACGGGAACCAAGCGCCGGCCGCGGAGAAGAAGGTAGAGAAGAAGGAAACGAAAGGCCGGGCCATCCGCCGCTAGAATTGGACAGCGCAATCCCCGGACGACGGGCGCCAGGCTCGCCCGGGCCCGGGAAGCGGCGTCCGGCTCAGGGTAGGCTACATCATCCCAGAAA
>CAYQJL010000039.1:0-4038 GCA_964417675.1 uncultured bacterium
GAGCGGATCGTCGGCGTCATGGCCCAGATGTTCGGTCAGCGAATCGAGGAGCTCTTCGGGGAGGATTCCCAGGTCGAGGTCCACTGCCCCCAGTGCGGCCGCTCGTATGAATTGACCCGCCAACGCCTCGCGGCCGAGGCCGCCGGGGAGGATCCGGCGCAGGATCCGGCGGGCGACGAACAGCCTCCCGGAGTGGTATAATCCGGTTGGGGAACCGATGGGGCGCGTCCATCGCTGCCAGCTCATATCTCCCTGCGTCGGCGTGGGGATTCTGTGTTCCGCCATGATTCACATCAAACCGGGGAGGCTTCGATGCACGCACGGATGTACTCGGGGGCAGGACTGGGTTGGCTTGGGTTGGTCCTGGGGGTGATTGTCCTTCTGACCGCCGCATCATCGGACGTTCACGCGAATGTCTACTCGCGCGAGGATGCCGCCCAGATCGTGACCGATGCGCTGCTCGGCGGAACGACCGACGGGATCCGCCTGTATGTCTATCCCGAGACGATCTCCGCCGGCACGACGGTGGCGACCTACAAGCGCGATGTGTTCACCGCTCCGGCCGCCGGCCACTTTCTCTTCATCGACATGCATCCCCGCGCCAACTGGGAGCATGACTGCCGCTACGTGTTCGTGGACGCGACCAGCGGTGCGCTGGCCGAGTACAAGGCCTCGGTGCCGCCCGCCTGGCAGATGGAGATGATCGAGCTCACCGACGGGCGCGACAATCCGACCCCGGAAGAGTCGGCCCGCCTGCATGCCTGGTTCGACAAGCGGATGGCCCAGGTCAAGAAGCCCGAACCGGTGAGCGCCAGCACGCGCGGCCAAGCCTATGCCTTCATCATCAGCGGGGGCGCCAGCCAGGGCAACAACCACATCCGCTACTGGAACGACTGCTCCTTCATCTACAAGACACTGGTCAACTACTACGGCTACGCGGATGAGAACATCTATGTCTGCATCTCCGACGGGACCAACCCCGCGCCCGACCGCTCGGACGGCACCAATTCCCCGCCCGACCTCGATGGCGACGGCGATGACGACATCCAGTACCCGGCCACCTACGAGTACATCGAACTGGTCTTCCTGGAGCTGGCCAGCATTCTGACGCCTTCCGATCAACTCTTCATCTACACGACCGATCACGGCGGCCGCGAGAGCGGGTGGGACGCCTATCTGAACCTGTGGAACTGGGAAGAGCTGCGCGACGATCAACTCGCCGCCATGGTCGACATGCTGCCGTGCGAGACGATCATCGGCACCTTCGAGCAGTGCTTCAGCGGCGGCATGATCGATGACCTGGTCGGCGAGGGCCGGGTATGGGCCAGTGCGGCCGCGCATGACGAATACTCCTGGGCGATGGGGCCGGACTACCAGTACGACACGTTCGTCTTCCACTGGACCAGCGCCGTCAACTGGGAGGACCCTTACGGCAATCCGGTGGATGCCGACCTCAACGGTGACGGCATCATCTCGATGCGCGAGGCGTTTCTGTACGCGGAAGCCAACGATTTCGAGGATGAGACGCCCCAGTACAACAGCACGCCGGAAGGCCTGGGCGAGATTCTCAATCTGATGGGCAATCTCGAGGGCGTCTATCTGGCTCTCGAGAACTACATCATCGACGATGACAACGAAGGTGCGTCCCAGGGCAACGGCGACGGGATCATCGACTTCGGCGAGACGATCGAGTTGACGTTGACCTTGAGCAACCTGGGTTCCGATGATGCCAGCGATGTCATCGGTGTCCTGCAGACAACGTCGCTCTACGCAACGCCGCTGGTGGACGAGGTCTCCTTCGGCCCGATTCCGTCCGGGATGAGCGCCTCGAATGCGCAGCCGTTCGTCCTGCAGGTCAACACGCATGTGCCCGACCTGGAGAGCCTGGGCCTGACGGTCACGCTGAACGAAGAACCGCTCTCCTTGGCGTTGGGTCTACACGCGCACGCGCCGGCCTACCAGGTGAGCGTGGATGATCTGGACGACTCGATCGGCGGAGACGGCGACGGCATCGCCGAGCCGGGCGAGACGGTCGGCCTGTCGCTGCGCATCGAGAATACCGGAAGCTGCGCGACGCCGGATCTGACGGCCGACCTGGGCACCGGAAGCGAGTACTTCATTCCCAGCGCGGGGCCGCAGGCCCTGGGGGTGCTGGCCCCCGGCGAGGCCATCGTCACCGCGCCGTTCGAGGTCTCCATCGCCGGCGACTGCCCGGGCATCTTCACCCACTACCTGCATCTGCATCTGCGCACCGAAGGGCTCTACCAGGCGATGGTGCCGCTGGTGTTCGCGGTCGGCCAGATCTTCGCCGACGACATCGAGGGCGGCGGCGCCTCCTGGGTGCATTATGCCGGCCCGGGCGGTACCTGGCTGGACGAATGGCATACCGAAACCTATCGCAACCACACACCCGGCGGCGCCATGAGCTTCAAATGTGGCGGGGCCGGCGGCGCGGAGTACGGCAACCTGCTGTATGCCTGTCTGGAGACCGCGGAGTTCGAGTTGCCCGCCGGGGCGCAGCTCTCCTTCTGGCATTGGATGCGGGCCGAGGCGAGCTCGGCCTATCCGGAGTACTGCTATGACGGCGGCCTGCTCGAGATCTCGAGCGACGGCGGGCAGACCTGGGACGGCCTGACCCCCGAAGGCGGCTATCCCTATCGGATCCGCGCGGGAGGCACCCCCGGGCCGTTCCCGGCGGAGACGCCGGTCTGGTCCGGTTCGGTGGATTGGACCGAGGTGATCGTCGACCTGTCCGGCTACGACGGCGACGTGCGCCTGCGCTGGAGCTTCGGCAGCGACGGTGCCGTGACCGCCGAGGGGTGGTACATCGATGACGTGCGCGTCTATTCCTCCCCGCCGATGTCGGACGTGGGCGACCTGACCCCGATGAGCGTGCGGCCCATGCTGTTCGCGGTGCGCCCCAATCCGGTCGTGAGCGGTCCGGCCCTGGGATCGGGCGGCGCCACGATCCGCTTCGCCCTGCCGGCGCAGGGCGTGGTCGAGCTGACCCTGCACGATGCGACCGGCCGGCGGGTGCGCGAGCTGGCGACGGGCGAGATGCCGGCGGGCGAAACGGCGATCCCCTGGGACGGCCGCGACAGCCATGGGGCCTGGCTCCCGGCGGGCGCCTATTACTACCGTCTGGCGACCGGCCAGGACGTCGTGACCCGCAAGCTGACACTGATTCGGTAGCGGAGCGATGTTCAGGAATCAGTATTGCGTGAGCGCGGAACCCCGCGCGAACGGCTTCCATGACTTCGCCCATCGGCGCTGGGGCGCTCTTCATGTCTACACCCATCCCGTGCTGGAGGTCAGCGCGGGCGCCGATGCCGGCCGGCGGGTCCTGATCATCGGATTCATCATCGATCCCTGGCAGCCGGAAGCCGGCAACGACGACATCGCCCAGTCGCTGGCCCGTTCCACGGCCTCGATCGCGCAGCTGCTCCGGCGCTTGCAGCCGATGGCCGGGCGATTCGTGGTGCTCTTTGATGATGGCAAGCGGCTCTACTGCGTGGGAGATGCCTGTGGACTGCGCCGGGTCTTCTTCGCGCGGGATGCCGCCGGCATCTTTCTGACCTCCTCGATCAAGCTGTTCCTCGACTTCCATCGCTTCTCTCTGCGAGTTCCGCCCGCGGCGGAGGCCTTCATGGCCTCGCGCGACTACGCCGCCGCCGAGTCGGCGTGGATCGGTGATGAGGCGCCCGATGAGCGGCTCGGCCGGCTGTTGCCCAATCACTATCTCGAACTCGCCACGGGTCAGGTGGCGCGCATTCCATTCGCCGTCGAGCCGGCCTCCTCGGAGGAGTGCGTGATCGAGACCTGTACGAGGCTCTTGCGGGGCGTCTATGACGGACTGCTGCGGCGGTACGCGCCCATTCAGCCGCTCACCGCGGGCTGGGACTCCCGCCTGTTGCTGGCCGCCTCGCGGCGTCACGGCCAAGAGGTCTCCTACTATGTATTCGATCGTTCGGGGGGGGGGGGGGGGGGGGCGGGCCGCGCCCCCCACCCCCGGCAGACAAACCCCGCCCGGGGGTTGCT
>CAYQJL010000040.1:0-14522 GCA_964417675.1 uncultured bacterium
CCACCTGCCCGGCGCCCACCTGCCTGGCACCCGTCCGCCCACCTGCCTGGCACCCGTCAGCCCGGCGCCCACCTGCCTGGTGCCCACCTGCCCGGCGCCCACCTGCCTGGCACCCGTCCGCCTGGCGCCCGTCCGTCCGCCTGGCGTCCGTTCGCACGGTGTCCACAGGACTTCCGCGTCACCCAGGTGTTCCCCAAGCGTGCTTCCGTCTCGCCACTTCCGTCCAAGCGTCGGTAGCGCTTCAATTGACAGCCGCACTGCGTCTCGTCAAGATATGGGATCCTCCCTTTCGGAGGCTGTGGGATTTCCGGTCCAGAATCCCAATCGCAGACTTGAGTAGGGACGCATGGCAAAGGTCCTCTGTGTGGACCGCAGTGGAACCTAGTGGGCGTGGGTGGCAGCGCGGGGCCGTCCTCGCGGTCGCTGTCACGGCCGCTGTTGCGGCCGCTTTCAAGAAAGCTTTCAAGGCCGTTGTCGCGGCCGCCGCGGGAGGAAGTACGAATGGGCAAGACCTTCAGTGAGAAGGCCCTGGGAAGGAATGTCGGCCGGGTGGTCAGCGCCGGCGAGATCATCCAGGCGTCTCCAGATCTCTGCATGTCACACGACAATTCGGCCGCCATCTCGGGCACCTTCAAGAAGCTCGGGATCGACAAGGTCAAGCATCCCGATCGAATCGCCATCGTGCTGGACCACTGCGTGCCGGCGGCCGGGGCCAAGTATGCGCAGAATCACAAGACCGTGCGCGAGTTCGTCGCCGAGCAGGGAATTGAACGGTTCCACGACATTCATGTCGGCATCTGCCATCAGGTCTTGCCCGAGCAGGGCCACGTGCTTCCTGGGATGCTCGTTGTTGGCAGCGACAGCCACACATGCACGTATGGGGCTTTCGGCGCCTTTTCCACCGGGATCGGCCGCAGCGAGGCCGCTGTCACCTGGGCCACGGGAGAGATCTGGCTCAAGGTGCCCGAAACGATGCGCATCGAAGTGTCCGGCCGTCTTGAACCATACGTCACCGCGAAGGATGTAGCTCTGAAGTTGATCGGAGACCGGGGTGCGGATGGCGGACTGTACAAGGCACTCGAATTCACGGGGCCGCTGGTTGCTGAGATGTCGATCTCTTCGCGCATGGTGCTCTGCAATCTAGCTGTCGAGTTCGGAGCCAAGAACGGTTATACACCGGCGGATGAGAAGGTGAGAGAGTACCTGGTCGAGCGGGTCTCGCCCGAAAGGCTGGCTCAAGCCGAGTTCCTTGCCAGCGATCCCGACGCTGTAATTGCCGAAACGGTCGTGCTGGACATGACCGGCGTGGGTCCTCAGGTCGCGTGTCCGCATACGGTTGACAACACCAAATCGGTGGAGGAGGTCGCCGGCCAACCAATCCAGCAGGTCTTCCTTGGAACCTGCACGAACGGCCGGATCGAGGATTTCGAGTTGGCCCTTGGCCTTCTGCGGGGCAAGCACGTGGCGCGCGGTACCCGGATGCTGGTCGGCGCCGCCTCGGCTGAAATCTACAAGGAGATGGCGACACGCGGGATGATCACCGACTTCCTGGAAGCCGGTGCCGTGATGATCAATCCGGGCTGCGGCCCTTGCCTGGGCGCACACGAGGGGGTGCTGGCGGATGGGGAGGCCTGCCTCGCGACCATGAATCGCAATTTCAAGGGACGCATGGGCAACCCGAACGCCGAGATCTACCTGGCCTCGCCCGCGGTAGCGGCGGCCACGGCGGTGACCGGTGTGATCACCGATCCGCGGAGTATGTAGGGCGAGCGAGGTCGCCGCCAGAGAACTGAAGAGAAGGCAGACCCTCGGCGAGGGAGGACGACCCGAAGGAGCAGGATGGTTCCCGGGTGAGCCTGAAGGAGAACTGATCGATGGCAGAGATGAACCTGATCAAAGGCCGGACCTGGAAGTACGGCGATGACATCAACACCGACGTCATCTTTCCAGGGAAGTATACATACACGATCACCGATCCGAAGGAGATGGCTGAACACGCGCTGGAGGATCTCGATCCCGCCTTCGCCAAGAATGTCAAGCCAGGCGACGTCATCGTGGCCGGAAAGAACTTCGGTTGCGGCAGTTCACGGGAGCAAGCCGCCTTCTGCCTGACCGCTAACAAGGTGGGCGCGGTTGTGGCCAGCAGCTTTTCACGGATCTTCTTTCGCAACGCCATCAACGCGGGCCTGCCGACCATCGAGATTCCGGGAATGGCCGACAGGATCGAGACCGGCGAAGAGGTCGAAGTCGATTTGGCCAGGGGGATCCTGCGCTGCAAGGCAGGGGAGTTCAAGTTTCCCGCCTTGCCCCCGGAGGTGATCGGGATCGTGGAAGCCGGGGGACTGGTTCCCTTCACGCGCAAACGGTTGGGAACCGACGCCTGAAGCCGCGCGGTAGTCGCAATTGATGGTCCCGGCGGGGTCCTGCGCAGGCCTGCCGCACCAACGTGTGTCGAGGCGGCGTGTCCGGGTGGCCCGCGAACGGCCGAACGGCCGATCGCGCGATCGAACGATCGAGCTTTCGGGCGCCGCGTGCCCAGCGGCTCACCCTGCCGAGGGTTCGGGCGCCGCGCGCCCAGCGGCTCACCCCGCCGAGGGTTCGGGCGCGGCGTCCAGCGGATCACCCTGCCGAGGGCTCGGGCGCGGGGCCCAGCGGATCACCCTGCCGAGGGCTCGGGCGCGGCGCCGGGCAGGGTGGCTCTTCCACGTCGACGTTCCAGTATGGCGCGGACTTCGTTGGCCTTTGCTTCGGTGATGGGGTAGGTCGCCACCGCCCAGATCGCAACGAGCGATGTCAGAATGGGGATGCCGGCGTCGCTGAGCCGCATGAGGAAGATGGTTCGGGCCGCCTGCTCGCCCCCAAGGGCCACATCGAAGCCGGTCGCGTTGAGCAGATAGCCTCCACCTGCCAGAGCCGCGGCCATGCCGAGCTTCACCGTCCACCAGAAGATGGATCCGAACATCCCTTCACGCCGGCGGTGCGTACGCAGCTCGTCGGTGTCGACCACGTCTGCCACCATCGAGGGCATGAGGGTGAAGAGTCCTCCCAGACCGAAGGCCAGCAGCGGTGCAGGAAGAACCACGAGCAACGGGTGCGCCGGGTTGTAGCAAACCCATTTCAACCCGTATCCGAGGATGGAGACGGCGGTCGTAACGAAGAAGGCGCGTCGTTTGCCAAGGTGGGTGCCGAGCCAGGTCGCCAGGATGACCACGGCGAAGGTGCATACCGCACCCACCGTCCCCGCATACCCGGCGTACTTGGCGCCCAGTGCCTGGTTTCCGCCGCAGACATAGTAGATGATGACGTAGAATTGGAACGATGAGATCAACTGACAAGCGCGCCGGTCCATTGACAAGCGCGACGGCAGGCTGTACTTATTCGGTGTCCGCACAAACTGAAGGCCCTGGACCCTTCATCCACAGACGGCCGGGAGCGAACCTACCATGTGGCCAATGGAGATCAGCCCCACTTCGCTTGCCCTCCTTCTCTTGCTCTCCCTCCTTGCCAGCGGGAGTGAGGGAACCGACGACAGATCCGGGGACCCTGCCCCGGCGGCAGTGCGTACGTTTGAGCCCGTCAGCAAGGACCGTTGGCTGGGGGATGCCATATGCTACGGTCCGCACCGCGACGGTCAGCGGCCGGGCGGCCCGACACCCACCCCTGTCCAGATCCACGAGGATCTGCTCATCATGCTTCCGCATTGGCGCCTGGTCCGGCTCTACGGTTCCAGCGAGTTCGGATGCGCGGTCCTCCAGGCGATTCGTGCCGGCGGTCTCGACATGAAGGTAATGCTCGGTGTCTGGATTGCACCGGAGGACGTGCGGGACGAACATGGCACCGTACTCGCCAAAGATTCCGAAGCGGCGGCCGCCAACCGGCGGGAGGCCGAGGCGGCCATCGCCTTGGCGGCCGAGTATCCCGAGATCGTGCTGGCCGTGTGCGTGGGCAACGAGACCCAGGTATCTTGGTCGCCCCATTCACTCCAGCTCGAGCTCCTCATAGACCACATTCGGAGAGTCCGTGCCGCGGTGACTGTCCCAGTGACCACGGCCGACGACTATCAGTACTGGCTGGAGCCCAAGAGTCGAATCCTGGCGCGTGAGATCGATTTCATCACCCTGCATGCCCACCCGCTCTGGAACGGCCGGCAACAGGAGGAAGCATTGCCCTGGCTGCAGGATCAGGTGGCCGCTGTGCGATCGGTCCATCCCGATCGCGAGTTGGTCATCGGTGAGACTGGTTGGGCCACGAGCAAGAGTGACGCGGGTGAGCAGGCCCGTCTAATGAAAGGCACGCCTGGGGAAGCCGAGCAAGCGGCCTTCTACGATGCCGCACGAACATGGGTCCACTCGGATAGGATGGTCACCTTCTTTTTCGAAGCCTTCGACGAGAACTGGAAAGGCGGGGCCGACCCGCGTGACGCCGAGAAGCACTGGGGCTTCTTCCGCGCCGATCGCACACCCAAACCTGCCGTTCAATGACATGGTCCGCCATCACCGCAGATCCGGCCGGCTCTAACCCGGCGGTCCAAACTCCGTCGCGCTGCATCCGCTCCTGAGAACGCAGGTTGGACGCAGCGTTGAGGTGTCGGTCCCCGGCTCAACGCGACCGTCAAGCCGCTGGTGGGCAGCGGCATAACTGGAAGTCACGATCGTGCTGCCGGTTACGGCAATCTGGATGATCCCTTCGCCTTCTCTGCTCGGCGCAGTCTCACCCGCGAGGTCTGACGCGGCCTGTTTGTCGGGGTGGATTCTCAGGAACTCCACCCGCAATTGGAATCTCACCTGGACGACCTGCTCTGAGGAGCCCACCATTCGGGCAGGCTGCTGATCGGGTTGACCTGCGGTTCCGGCGGACACGATCCTTGGGCCGGTGCATCTGAATCGGGTTTGCTGGCGCCGATGGTGTGGCGACCGCCCAAATCGAGGGTCCAGTCGACATTGTGAGGAGCCGGTATGGCGCTGAAGCATGACTGTCACGCATGTGGCGAACCCATTGACGAGTGAGGTTGCGTAAGGAGTGGCGCGGCAGGGGGAGTACCGTTGCGTAAGGAGTGGCGCGGCAGGGGGAGTACCGTTGCGTGAGGAGTGGCGCGGCAGGGGGAGTACCGTTGCGTGAGGAGTGAGGCTGTATGAAGGTTGGCGTTGCTTTGGGGGGTGGAGGCGTACGAGGCCTGGCGCATGTGCTTGCCCTGGAGACGATCGATAGCCTCGGTGTGAAGCCGGCCGTGCTGGCTGGCACCAGCATGGGCGCAATCATCGGCGCCTTGTATGCATCCGGAATGTCTGGAAAGGAGATCCGTGAAGGCGTCGAGAAGCATATCATTACCCGAGGGGACACTCTCAAGGGAATTCTCCGAAAGATAGTCGACGTGGTCAAATGGCTTGCCATCGTTCGTCCAGCCTGGAAGAACAGCGGACTTCTGCAGGCCGACGGTCTCATCAACTACCTGCTTGCCGAGATACACGCTGATTCATTCGAGGAGCTGAAGATTCCCCTTCACGTGATGGCAACCGATTTCCATCGGGGCGAGGCTGTCGTCTTGGACACCGGGAAACTGCTTCCCGCACTACTGGCGAGCATGTCCATTCCTGGCATCTTCGTCCCGGTGGAGCATCACGACAGAGTTCTTGTAGATGGTGGGATAGCCGACAATCTGCCGTATGAACTCCTGTATGATGAGTGCGATGTCACGATTGCCATTGATGTCGCACCGACGCGCGAGGTTGGCGCGGCCAAACCGCCGAAGGTCATCGAGGCCGTTCTCGGCATGTTCGACATCCTGATCGAACAGAAGACGAGGGCAACCATGGAAGAGCACGAGCCCACAATCTACATCCAGCCCCGGTTGGTGGATGTTCCCATCCTCGACTTCGACAAGATCGAAGAGGTCTGGAGCCAGGCACGCCCGGCAATGGAAGAGTTGCAGGCCAGACTGGAGAAGCTGCTGGCTTCCAGGTAGAACCGTCGGGCGCAAGGCAGGCACTGGCAGCGCGGGATCGCGCGGCGTCGGAACAGCAGTTCTCTTCTACTCACCTTCGAACACGAGTTCGAAATCCGTTTGCATGAGGAGCTTGCGGAACAGATACACGCGCACCTGCCAGGTACCCGCGCGGAACTCCTTTTCGGCTTGGGGCTTGTGGGCTTCCAGATCGTACTTGTCGGGACCCACACCGTAACGGGCTTCCACTTCGAGGCGTCCTTGAACAGGATCCAGATAGGTGAAATCGTTGGCCAATGCCTCACGCTTCTCGGCCGAGGGCCAATCCGCGGCTTGGACATGGACCTCCTTGGTGTACATCTTCTTGCCCGTTGGACTGATGAACATGACATGCAGGAGAATGGGTTCGTTCCCATGCAGGCCGTCCATGATCACGACCGCGCGTACCTGCCGCCGATCCTCGATCATAAACTCCCGCCCGACACCGAGCCGGTCGCCGCTCGCCAGAGATGTGATGCGGTAGAGGAAGAGCTGAGCCTGGGCATCTCCCCAGCCGCGCGGCAACGACACGTGCAGCGTGTCGATGCCCGGATCGGCAACCTGCCCGAAATTGTCGCACCCGGTCGCAGCCAGCAGCAGAACCGCCAATCCCAGTAGAGCCGCCGATCCAAGGCGTGCGGCCCATCCCGGCCGAGCCGCCGATTTCAGCCGTCCCATCCAGGCTGCCGACATGGCAGGGTCCCTCGGTGCACCCTTCTGTCCAGCCTTCTGTGCGCCCCTCTTGCGCGATCGCATCCAGTCCCCCTCATCGGTAGTGCCCCGGTAGGCCGTCTCGCAGGCCGCCCCGCACCGCCCCGCGCTGCCCTGGGCCGCCCCGCGCTGCCCTGGGCCGCCCCGCGCCGCACCGTCTCGCAGGCCGCCCCGCACCGTCTCGCAGGCCGCCCCGCAGCCATCGCTCCGAGAACCGCTGTCCCGCAGCGATGGGAACACACTTTGGATGTAACGAAACAGCCCGCACGTGAGAGCTACCTCCCACGTGCGGGCCCAAGATACCACCAAGTTCAGTGCTCGCGCCAGTCCAGCAATCGCGCCAGTCCAGCAATCACGCCAGTCCAGCAATCGCGCCAGTCCAGCAATCACGCCAGTCCAGCAATCACGCCAGTCCAGCGATCGTGCCGGTCCGGCGATCGCGCTATCTCAGAACCAGAAGTTGGCGCGAGTGCAGCGTGCTTCCGGTTTCGAGCTTGTAGAAGTAGATGCCGCTGCCGACCTGGAGTCGATTCATGTCGCGCCCGTCCCAATTCACGCGGTGTTGTCCGGCCGGAAGGCCGTCATCGACCAGCGTTCGCACCAGACGGCCGTTGGGATCAAAGACCTGCAACTTGACCGGAGAGGCCTGTGGGAGGTCAAAGCGGATCGACGTTCCTCCCTCCCGAGCCCCAAACGGGTTGGGCGTGCTTTGATAGAGAGCCAGACGTGTCGGCACGGGCTCGATTTCTTCTCCAGAGGACGGGTTGGGAGAGTCGCTGACGACGCTGAGGTCATCAATGTACCAACCTTCCCCGGTGCTGGCGCCGTCACTGCCGAAACGGAAGCGAAGGCGTACGGATCCTTCGATTCCATTCAACACGATCTGCTCCTCGGTCCATGTGAAGCTGCCGGAGAAAACTGGAGTCCCCTCGGCGAATGGCCCCGGAACCGATCCGATGCGGATCGAGTGCGTGTACCCGCCCTCAGGGACGACCTGGGACCAGGAACCCGAATTGACCGACATCTCGATCCGGCCGCCGTCGTAGGCCTCGTTGGGATACGCGCCGCTGGCCTCGGCGTCCATCCAGTGCCAGAAGGTCACCGTCGAGGTGCCACTCACGGGGAAGGAAGGGGTGACCAGGGCACCGTCACTGAGATTGGCGTAGTCCGCACCGCCCTCATCGCCAAACTTCCACGCGGTGGTGCCGCCGAGAGTGTGATTCCGGGTGGTGGACTGGTGCCACTGATCGACGAAGCCCTCCGTGACCACAGTGTGAGTCCAGTTGCCCACGCCGGCTTCCATGTCATCCTCGAACAGGGGAGGCATGACCCAGAACTCATAGCGTGCGGTGGGAGCATGCCGGGGGTCTGAGGAAGTGTTCCCCGCAGCGTCCTCGGCTGTCAGATAATACACGACGTAGGATGTATAAGGCTGTCCCGGAATCTCGGCCTTGTAGAGACTCCCGCCTTGATTCTCGAACGCCACCATGTTCCATCCGCTGCCATGCGCATTGTAGTGCAGGGACAGATCGTTGAAGCTGGAGTACTCCGTGACCGTTGTGTAGATCTCGTAGGGCCCGCTCGTATCCATCGTGTTGGGATACGCAGTGGTTTCCGTGAAGACCGGCGCCAGGATGTCGTGCAGGAAGAATGGGATATTGGTCACCTGGTCCTCATATATGATGACCGGAAAGAGGGTGTCGCCATCGAAGCTCACATGGTTGGCGGCGACATGGTAGAACCCCGGTTCGAGCACACCGCCGTAGGTGCCGTCCTCGGCTGTGAGCATCTCCAGGCCATTCTCCAACACTGTTATCGTGGCTCCCTCCAGGGGCACGTTGCTGTCAGAGGCATTGAAGACAGTGCCGCTGAGCGTCCCGCGGGGAAGATCAGCCAGCGGCAGGAAGAGCACGGCCCGGCCGGCAATGACCGGCCCGGCGCCCGGGGCCGGCGTGTTGTGGTACGCGTAGAGAACCCCATCCGTGTTGTCGCCATTCATGATGCCGCTCGTCGAGTAATGCTGATCGACATCAAAGTTGTTGACAGTGTGGTACTGGAACAAGATCTTGCCGTCACCCGTGTCAGTCTCATGGTATTCCGGATCGTGCAGAATCACCTGGAAGCGTTCCCGATAGTTGGACGGGTTGGTGTTCAAGACCAGGCGCAGATTGTCCCATGTGATGATATAGCGATGTCCGGCGGCATCGTAGTGATGGAACACCTTGTCATTGCCGCTCTGGCACAGATTGTCCCAGAATGGGGCGATCATGTAGGCAGGCGCGCCGGTGCTGGGGATGTTCCAGTTGCGGTAGTTCGTGATGTAAGTGTGACCCATGGCGATCCACCCGTTCGAGCAGATGCTCACGCGGTCGAAGGTCTCGCCGTAGTACTGGAAATCAAACGGCAAGTCGACGGTCTTGGTGTCGTCCTGTGCGTTCCCGAAGTCCGTCAGGCCGACGGAAGCGCCCGGGCCGCCGTAGTTGGGCGAGATCTCGACCCAGTCATAGACCGGGGCGTGTTCATAGCCGCTGTCGAGATTGTCGAAGGCGTAGTACCCATACCCGTCGGGACCACAGGGGTCCGAGCTCGTGCGGGTCCCCACCGGCACGCCGAAGAACAGGGTGTCACGGGCGCCGCCATTGAAAGTCAGCACGAGCTGCATATCCGCCACATGGCCCTTGTAGCATTCGGGGTCCGCGCTAAGGGCGAAGCGGTTGGTCGTGTTCTCGGCCTGCGATCCGATGCCGATGTTGCCCCAACTCCCCTGCGAGTCGGTAACGGAGACCCACGGGCTGTTGCTGCTGAGGACGCCGGTTGGGGAGGTGGCCGCCTTCCCGCCGACGTTGACCAGGACGACACTGATCTCGCCGCTCTCGCCGGGGTCAACCTGAGAACCGAAGCCGTAGAGAGTATAACCGTTGTAGGCGAAAGACGGTGAAACCACGGGGATCTCGATTACCGAGTGCCAGCTGCTGGCGCCGGAGGTGACATCCAGCCCCAGAAGGATGGCATGTCCATGCGGCGTGCCCGGATGGATCGTGATGTCGAAGTCCTCATGGGACCAACCGCTCTGGCCGGCTCCCAGGTCGGGGAAGGTCTCGCTGCCATCCAGGATGGTGACATACGGATCATTGCAGCTGATCACGCCCGCGAGGCCGGTGGCCGTCTGGGTCCCGAAGTTCCGGACTTCCACCGGAAGCTCGATGGTCTCCCCGGGATTGGCGATGCCATCCCCATCGCCGGAGCTTCCGCCGCTGTTGTCGTCATCGATCGTGAAGTTGTTGAAGGCGACGAACCGAGCCTGCTGGCCGATCGTCAAGCTGCCAAGATGCGGGATGAAGTTGTGAGCGGTGACCGTGACGAGCATCTCGCCGGCCGAACCGGCTTCGAAGGGAATCTCGATATCGCCGTTTCCATCCGTGTAGCCACCCGCATGGACTTCGCTGCCCTTCCAGATGCAGACGTAGGCGCTCACGAGCGGCAGGCCGCTGTCGCGAACCTCGACCCGGACAGAGTTCGACCCGAGACCGAGCTGGGTGTCATAGTTGACGGTCATTGGCTGAGGAACCCCGGTCCAGAGTTCAACCGCCGGATCGCCCATCAGGTTGTTCCAGTGGATGAACCTGCGGGTGTAGCTCTCGGTCCAGTTCCAGTAGTTCCGGTAGATCTCATACTTCCCACCGGTGATCGAGGCGCCCAGAGAGTAGTTCTCATCCATCAAGCTCGGACGCCAGAGCCCGTACGTCAGGGCGTTGTTGAAGCGCGTATTGGTTCCGGTCGTCGCGGTGGCCACCGCGCCGATGCCGCCGTGTACAGTGGTAGTTCCGCTGCCGGCGCGAATGAACGCCTCACTCCGGCACGCGGCGCCGGTGCCGGCGGCGAAGGAACCGGTGGCGCAGGTGGATATCGTCGCATAGCACAGCTTCCGGCCGTTAGTGAGTCCCAGGATCGTTCCAGTATCGATGCCGCTCATTCCGTAGTATCCGCGGTAGTTGAAGGAGGTGACACCGTTGTTCAAGCTGTTGCGGAACTGGGTGCTCCAGGGGGAGTTGAAGATCGTGTCCACCACGGCGAAGCCGTGGGCGAGCATACGCTCCTTGATCCACTGCCCGATCTGCACGCAGGTCCATCCAGACGTCGAAGGATCGCCCAGGACCGATCCGCGAGTGTACCAGCTCGTACTGCCCATGTAGGGATCGGCCTCGTAGCCGAGGACCTTGTTCACATAGCGCTCGAGTTCGGTTGTGCTGGAGACCGAGATACGACCCAGATGGACATCACTAAGCGGATCACTGCCATCGAGTTCCGTATAGGGCTGGTCTCCCTCGCCTTGGTAGTAGCTGTAACTCTCGAACCAGGTCGGAATCGCGATTCCTCCATTGTGGTCTCCCACGATGCAGACGAAGGCCGGAGGATTGTCCCAGTTGTCGTAGGCGTTCTGGATCCAGCTCTTGATCGCGGTTCTGGAAGTGCCGGTCTCGGCCGTGGTTGCCAAGGTGACGTCGTACCCGCGGCGAGTGTGCCACGCGACCAGCGGCTGGAGGAGATTGACGACCGTTGAGTTGTTGGGGCAGATCATGACATAGGCGCCCTTGCCGATGATCTGGCCGTCGCGCGGTCCGGCGTAGTTCGGAACCATGTTGCGGTAGAGCTTGTCGAACGATTCGGGGATCACCCGGTGTGTGCGGCTCGTGCTGTTGCGGCTGTCCTGGCCGTCGAAGTGAATGTCCACCTGCATGCGGCGGGTCACTTCCAATCCACCCGCTTCTCCATGGTAGGCGACCGGATAGAACGTAATGGGGACCACCCGGAGATCGCGGGCCACCGCCGGCTCGCCCACGACGACCGGCGCTTGCTGGACGGCGGGAGGAGCCGAATAGGCCGCGGGATTGATGACGAAAGACTCGCCTCCATCCTCCTGTACAGGCATCGGGCGATAGCCCGCCATCGTCACGGTCTCGAATGTCTTGTACTGAACCGAGACCGAGGCATGGTTCGGAATCTGAATCAAGCGCGTGAAGCTGGGCAGCATCGGCTCGCCTTCCTCGCCGATGAACCCCCCACCCTCGACTTCCAGTGAATGATAGGTAACACCCTCGATTTCGACGGATTGGGTGCTCAAGGCCGGGAGATCGAATTCGAGAGAAATCTTCTCGTCACTCATCTCCAGGAGCTTGACTTCGGGCGTGCTCGAGGAAGCCGCGCCGGCACCATCCAAACGAATCGTCTCGGCCTTGCCATAGGAAAGGGTGTTCACATCCAGGGTCACCAGGGATGTCGAAGCCGAAACTGGGGGGATGCCGCAGGTGACAACCGTGAGGGTCATCGCCAACAGAGCTGTCCAACCACGATGCATGGAATCCTCCTCCGCTAGAATCCGCCTGCGCACAGAAGGAAACAACTGCGCGCCAGGCAAGACTGGGCCGCCATCGCCACACGAATGCGGGTCGAGCCGGTGGCATGACTCCCCCTAATGATACTCCTTTCCGGCACCGGATTTGAAGGCTATCCATTTGCGGGGCTAGGGATTCTGAAACTGGGGGATACAACTGGGCACATGAGACACAGATAGGGCAACAATGGTGCATGTCAGCCACCTGGGAGGCTCGAAGAAGCTCTGGCCCCCGCCTCGCCTCGGACGCTCCCTGCAGGCACCTGTCGGCCTCGCCGGTGCCCTTCCGTCTCGCCGGCGTCTGTCGGCCTCGCAGGTGCCGGTCTGTCTTGCCGGAGCCTGTCGGCCCACGGCGTTCGATCGTCTTATCCGAACGAAGCGTACTGTGGTATACTTGCTTACGATCTATGGCATCGAGGATCGGCAACGACATTCTTTAAGGAGGAATGAGGATGAGGACAGTGAGAGCAACCCTTTGGCTAGCCCTTGCCTTGCTGGTCTCCGCGGGGATCGCGTCGGGCGACGTCCTGCATGTCCCCGGCCAGTATCCGACGATTCAGGAAGCGGTTGATGCGGCTCAGTACGGTGACGAGATTGAGATCGCGGCCGGAACCTATGATGACGTAACCCATTATGCCAATCTTCCCAACGACTCTACGCTGTGTGTCGTCGTTCTCAAGCCAGGTCTGACCTTGCGCGGGGCGGGCATCGGCCAAACGATCATCGATGCCGACTCGCTCGGCCGCGGCATCTTCGCCCTGGGATGCGAGGACATCGTCATCGAGGACCTGTCCGTGACCCGTGGCTTCGCCGAGGTCTATGGTGCGGGGATACTCTGCGACAGCTCCCGAGCCGTCATCCGCCGGGTGGATGCCTCGGGCAACTTCGATGGCGCCATCACCCTGTTGCACGGTTCCTATGCCGAGTTGACACATTGCACCATGAGTGAGAACGCGGCCAAGACCGGGAGCGGATTCGATCTGGGCCTCGAATGCGAGGCCTATCTCTACCAGTGTCAGATCCACAACAATGGCGCGCCCTTCGCGGCCGGCGCCCGAATCCGGGGCAAGGCCCGCATCGAGGAGTGTACCTTCGCCGACAACGTGACGGATATCGGATCCAATCTCGAGGGCGGCGGCCTGCTCATCAAGGGGGGGGCGCAGGTTCTCATGCTGAACTGCGATATCATCAACAATATCGCCAGCGGCAACGGCGGCGGAGTCTCCATCGCCGACGAGGGCACCTTTGTCGAGATGGTCTATTGCAACGTGATTGGCAATGTCAACAGCGGCGACGAGGGATACGGCGGCGGCATCTATGTGGGCAACGACTCGGCGGCCGAGCTGCGCTGGTGCCTGATTGCCGAGAACACGACGACGGGGCTCTTCGCCAATGGCGGAGGTGTCGGGGTCGATTATGCCAGCCTGCGAATGGAGAACTGCACGCTTTACGGCAACGCGGCCCAAGGGCTGCCGCCCTACGGGGGATCCGGCGCGCAGTTGGGCACCTTCTGGTTGGGCGGCCACCATTCCATCGAGGTTCATCACTGCGTCATGACGGATGCTCCCGAGGGGCAGGAGGCCATCTACTGTGGTGGCAGTCCGGGCGTTCTCGACATCTACTGCTGCAACGTGTGGAACAACAGCGGCAGCGATGACATCTGCGGCATCGTGGACGACAGCAACTTCTCCGAGGATCCACTCTACTGCGATGCCGCCGGTGGCAACTTCCACGTGCAATCGACATCGCCCTGCGCGCCCGGCAACCACCCAGCGGGCGCCGGCATGTGCGGCGGTACCCTGATTGGCGCGTTCCGGGCGAGCTGCACGACCGATGTGCCGGACGAGCCCCTCCAGGTCCGCGGCCTGCTGATCGGCAACCAACCCAATCCGTTCAGCGTCGCTACCGCGATTCGCTACCAGCTGGCGGGTGAGAGCAGGATCAGCCTGGAGGTGTTCGACATATCCGGCCGCCGCGTTGCGCTGCTCGAGAACGGCGTCCAGGGCGCGGGCACCCACCTGGTCAGTTGGGATGGGTCGCTCGAGAGTGGCGAGCGTGCTCCCGCGGGTGTGTATTTCTATCAGCTGCGGGCCGGCGACGAGGTCCAGGGAAAGCGGATGCTGATGATCCGATAACTGCCTGTCCAAGAGGGTGTTAGTGCGGCGATGAGATTCCTGCGATCTCATCGCCGCGCCTTTTTCGCGTCCATGCCGCACCCCGCCCGCGTCCCCGCCGTGCTTGCCGCCCGGCCCGGACAGCCGTGCCGCTTTCGCGTCCCCGCCGTGCTTGCCAGCCTGCCCGGATAGCCGCGCCGTGGCCGTCTGCGTGGTCGCATCCTAGCTGCGCCGGTTGCTGCATCGCTGGCGTGCACTGGACCACCCCCGCGTGGGGCTCAGGCAGTGGGGTGGCGGTTTGCCTCCCGCGGGGCTATATTGAAGG
>CAYQJL010000041.1:0-2416 GCA_964417675.1 uncultured bacterium
GCGCTTCGCTCCGTCGCGACACCGGAACATCCGGCAGAGCAGCGAGTGAAGGCCTGGAAGCGCACAATACCAGCAACGAGAAAACGACAGCCAGACGTAATTGCGGTTTGGTTTGCATGCCCTCGATGTCGGCTCGGGTCGCTACTGCCTCACCGTATGGTGCTTGCACCTGCCTGCCGCCAGGCAGGTCCACTACGCTCCGTCAGTTACTCGCGCTTCTCCTGGGAATCCCATATCCATTGCTGCAATGAGCTTGGGCGCGAACTTGGGGAATCCTCCTTGCGCCATTCGGGATACAACAGCCGAAGCAATTCTCGGTACGCTTGATCCTTGCCTATCCGGGACAACTCTTCCAAGGCCATCCGTTCAGTAAGCATAACGCTTCGTCCGGAAACGGGGGCTCGTGTTTGATGACTTGAAGCCAGCAGGCATCTCTCAGCCCCGGCCACGTGGATGCGTATACGAGCAGCATCCATGTAGCGGCCTTCGGAAGCCAGCCTGGATGCCCTGCGCCTTTCCACATCTAATCGCTCCATTATATGCAGTTTTAAAACGACGTCTTCAGGCACCTGGACCAATTTGCCCGTAGGCAGGACCATGGACAGGCCGAGAGTAATCACGGTGCTCGCAACTACGATGACCAGCGCCACAATGGAGTACTTCACCGATTCATTCAGTGCCATTTCAATACCTCCCGGGAACCCCGGAACCCCGCCGTGCTTGAACCGTCACACTACCACACTGGTTCAGTCACTCGTTTGTTTCTGGTCGTTCGCGCCGTATTTCGAAAGGAAATAGCGCAATGACTCATCATCCTCTTCTTCAGCCCAAGACAGCGGTGTTCTTCCGTCTTCGCCTGGGATGTTCGGATTGGCTCCAAGTTGAAGCAGCAGTCGAGCCATGTTCACGTCATCTTGCTTGCAGGCCAGATTCAGCGCAGTGTATCCTCGTTCGCAGCGAGCATTGACATCGGCACCTCGTTCGGCCAAAAACTCGACAACATCCTCGTGCCCCTGCCATACCGCCGCAAATAACGGACGGAAGCGGAGATGGTCGGCAGCTTCAATGTCCGCGCCGTTGTCAACAAGGATTCGGGCCACGTCCAGATGCCCCTGATACGCCGCGAGGATCAGTGGCGTCCGACCAAACTGTCCTCCCCGAATGTCCACAGCAAGCCCTGCGGAAATGAGGTCCCCTAAGATCATCGGATGCCCTTCCCTTGCAGCAATGTGAAGCAATGGAATACTATTGTCGGCACTTTCGACCCGCAGGTTCGCCCCGTACTCCAGAAGAAGCTGGACCGCCTCTCGCTCTCCCACCTGAACCGCCATCTGTAGGGGGGTGACCCCTTGGGCTCCGTTCCTTCTATCGACCGGCATGCCCGCCCCAAGAAGCACTCTGGCAACATCGTCGTGTCCCCGTGCAACAGCAACGAACAAGGCGTCCCAGCCTTTCGGTGTGGTGGCGCTAGTTTCGGCCCCGGCCTCAACGAGGATCCGCACGACCTCCGTGTGTCCGCGCCACGCGGCGCGAAGCAGCGGCCGCATTCCGTCGGCGGCGACGCCCTCCACGGAAGCACCATGCTCGACGAGAAGACGCACCACCGAAGCACTTCCACGCCCAGTCGCAACATGGATGGGCATGCCGTCAGGGACATTCGGATCCGCGCCATGCTCCAGCAGACAGGCCACGACATTTGCATGGTCCTTGGAGATTCCAGCAAGCAGGGGTGTCTCTTCTTCCGCCGCCAGGGCTGCGATATCCGCGCCGGCGGCTAAGAGTAACTCACACACCTTTCGCCGACCCTTCTTGGCAGCCGCGTGGAGCGGGGTGAATCCGTTCTTTGCCGGCTGATCTGGATTAGCGCCGTGCATCAGCAGACAGTCGACGACCTCAGCATGCCCCGGCCCGGCTGCCATGAACAACGGCGTAGCCCCCCTATGACCGACGGCATGTGCAACCGCCCCCGCTGCTAGAAGTCGTTTTACAATAAACACGTCACCTTGGTAAGCGGCAGCGTGTAGCACCGTCAACCCCTTTTGATTGCGCCCATTGGGGTCGCCTCCCAGCATGAGCATCACTGACACTGCATACCTGTCACCCGCCTCCGCGGCGTGGTACAAGGTGCGATGATGCACGTACGGCCAGCACGCTAACACGCCGAGTGCGACCACGCCTATCAGAACCACACCAATGACAAGTTTCTTCTTCCACCATCTCCTCATCGATAACCCTTTCGCGCCAGACCTCGAGTACCAGCAAGCACGGATCTACGCTGGTTCCCGGGACACCACGAGCGCCGGGATGAACCGGCATCGAGTAAGGAATGAAAGAGTCCTACGTGGAAGGCAGTAGCGACCCACCACGGCCCCCAGTCATGGCGGCTGGCCCGCGAGGGCCAGTCGTAGGCGTTGGC
>CAYQJL010000042.1:0-27460 GCA_964417675.1 uncultured bacterium
TTGCAGCCGCTGGAACATACCTCCGGTCTCGATGGCGAGGATGAACTTCGCGCTGGTCTCGAACGAAAGGTGTTCCACGCTGCTCGGGATCGAGTAGGCGCCCGAGCCGAAGCGTGTGCAATCGATCCGCTCGATCTCCCCGCTCTCGAGATCGGGATCATAGACCACCAGCTCCCCCGCCACGGCGCCGCCGTGCTCATCCGGAACGAAACGCAACTGCTCGCGATTGACCGAATCGATCGAGAAGAGGGCCTCGATGTCATCCATGACCGCATCCGACTCGGTTTGCTCCTTGAACATCGCATCGCCCCAGTTTTTCGACTGGTAGTACGCATCTCGCTTGGTCGCGAAGTCATTTGTCTCGATCAGGCTCTTTGACAGGCTCATGAGGCGTAGCGTCTGGGCAAACGTCTTGACGGTGTTGACGGTGAGCGTCCTGACCTTTTTCTGCCGGCCGATCTCGAAATAGCCCCTCTTCTCCGAGTAAGAAACATTCGAAAGCGACCGCACCGGCAGCTTCAGCTCGGGCTTGACCCGCTTCAGAATATGCTGATTCACGGTGTCGGCGGTGTCCTGGATCAGTTTCACCGTACGCTTGTCGTGAGCCTGATTCTGCTTGCGTATCTCTTGCATGCGCTTGGCTGCGACCTTGCTGGCCATCCGCGACTCTCCTCTTCTATGACTCCGCTCAGGTCAGCGCCGAAGCGGCCATGCCCAACCTTCCACCCGAACTACATCTTGCGGCTGCGCTCGAGGACATCGGTCAGGGTCTCGACCGTCTTGTCCCGCTCCCGATCCGACAGCGCGAGAATCTCCTGCAGGGCGATCCCGATGTGCGGGATGTACTTCTGAATGTAGCTGCGCTTCTTGTGTTCCTCGGCCATCCGGCGATGACGGCCGATGTGCAACGCAACGCGCCGGCCACACTCCTGCAGCGCCAGCCGGATCTCCTTGAGAATCTCCGGATAGTGCGCCACCGCCTCCTTGCTCTCCGAGGTGAACGGAACCCATACCGAAGCGATGTGGACGACCAGCACGATCGGACCGGTCGGCAGCGCTCCCCGGCTCTGAGAGATCCGGTAGTTGCGCCAGGGCAGCTCGGCCACCGCCTTCGTGATGGCACATGCGCCGCGCTGATACTGAAGCGGCACCCGATTGGCATAGCGGTACAATTCGATCAGATTGTCTCCCGGCAGGCCGCCTCCGTAGGCCAATCCGGCTTCGACCTGAAAAGGATTGCCGCGATAGACCGCCGGAGGGCGCGTGACGGTGGTGTGAAAGTCAGCCGCGACCCGGTGTTCGAGAGCCTTCAAGAGCAGATCCTCTCCCACCGGAGACAGACAATCGGTGGGCGGCGCCATGATCTTGACCCGCCCGAGGGCTCGATGAAGAGCCTCGGCATCCCCCGTCGCGAGGGTTCGGGGACGGGTACGGGGCGTCATCGCGAGACCTTCCTTCTGCAGCTCTGCGAACAGGTCGGCGATGACCTTCAGGCCGACCCGCGAGAACTCATTCTGCAGGAAGGACTGCACATTGCGCGCCGGGGTATCCTGCAACATCTTGAGGAGCACCCCGAGCTCGACCCCATGGGGATGCGGGCGAATCTCGCGGGGCTCGATCGGCATCACCTGAGAGGCCCGGTCAAAGACGTGGGTCTCGCTTTCCCCCTCCTTGCCGGGTGCATCGTAAATGATGAGGGCATGTGGATTGGTCAGGGACACCTGCTTCAGATAGCCATCAATGGAGTGGCGTCCCTTCTTGTATGTTCCCTGCAGCACGATGGCAACGCGTGTGCCGTGCTCCTTCTCCCACTCCACCTCCGTCTCGGAGATCAGATCCGGGGCATTCTTCTTCGTGTTGATGGCCAGCTCGTAGTGGCGGGCACTCGTGCGCGGACCGGTCCGCGAGGTGATGACCACCGGCCTCCCGGTGGTCAGCAGGCCATACATGCCCGCCGCCGAGATGCCGATGCCCTGCTGGCCCCGAGATTGCTTGAGCGTGTGGAATTTCGATCCATACAGCAACTTACCGAAGATCTTCGGCACCTGGGCGCGAACGATTCCCGGACCGTTGTCCTCCACCACGACCCGAAATCGGTCTTCGGCCAGTTGAAACACGGTCACCCGGATCTCGGGGAGAATGCCGGCCTCCTCGCACGCATCCAGGGCATTGTCGACCGCTTCCTTCACGGTCGTCAGAAGGGCCTTGGCGGGATTGTCGAACCCAAGCAGATGCCGATTCTTCGCGAAGAACTCCGAAACGGAGATGTCGCGCTGCTTGCCGGCCAGAATCTGCGCGATCTCTCCATCTTTGGGTGGTTTCCCGTTGCGGCGCTTGCCGCGCGAGGGGCGCCCCCCCCGCGCGCCGGCGGCCGGCGCCCGAGGAGTGCCTTCCTTGCCCGGCTGTTCCTTACCCTGGAGAGGCTCAGTGCGCCGCACCTTTCCCGCGCCCGCGCGTCCCGTGGATCGGCGAGATCCAGGCACCGCCCTGGCATCCGGCCCGGCATTCGCGCCGGCCGAGTTCCCCGCAGGGGTTGCCTCCGGCTCCGCGGGGGGGGCACCGAATGGAACTGGAATCTGTCCGTCTCCCAAAGGCTGGCCTTCGGCTCTGCCCGAAGGACGATGTTCCCGCATGCAGTACCTCCATGTGTGTATTCGTACGCATTCTAGAGGCCGAATTCGCCCCGTCCAGCGGGAATTTGCCCCGGGCCCCGGGCCTGTCGAGAAGCCCCCACAGGTCAGCGGGGATGACGCGGGCGATTGCACAGGACGATTGCGCAAGATGCTGCACGCATCCAGCGCACGCATCCAGCGCACGCGTCCACCTTACGCACTCGCCATCCGCACGCGTCCGGCCTGATTGCCCGAATGCGTCCCGTTCGACCCTCTGTCTGTTCAAACGGGCGCTCTCGGTCCCGTTCGTGATGGCCCATCGAGCTTCCAACCCGAACATATTTGCAGGAAGCAATCCCGCTGCCATGCTCGGCCCATGCCGCGGATATGTCGGATTCAACGAACAGGATGCACCTGTGAAGGCAATGGTTGACATACGTGTAGACGGTGTCTAAGTTGGACGGAAGAAAGGTCAATGCAATGATCTTTTCGGGCGCGTGTGGACTCTGAGATATCTGCAAGCCATCCGCTTTGTGTGCATTCTCAGAGACAGGCAATCGGATCTCCGTCACATGGCCTGGGAATCTCCTGGACCGCGATGTTCGGACGATCTCTCCACGGCTCAGACCCCAATCACAAGGAGTGTACCTATGCCAGCAACCAAGAAGACCAGCCGCAAGCAGGCTCTGACGCCGGCCAAACGCCTGGCGCGGGAAAAGGCTATCATTGCTGACTTGCGAGCGGGCAAGCTCAGCTATCGTCAGATTGCCGCCAAGCATCAGGTGTCCCTGCCGACTGTGAATTCGAAGGCCCGCAAGGCGAACATCACACGCTCTCGTCGTGGTCCGGCGGCCGTGATCCGGAAGACGGCCGGCCGACCGGCCGGCCAGACCACCGCGCGTGCAGGCACCACGATCAAGGCCCGGGCTCCCCGGACCACCGCACGCAAGAAAGCCGCCCGGAAGGTGAACCGCAAAACGACGCGCAAGACAACCCGGGCCGTGGCCCGCCGTGGGGCCCGCAGCGGGGAGCAGTTCCAGCAGAGATTCCGCGAGCTGGTGATGGCGCACTACCCGAACATGTCGCTTCGCCATTTCGACAAGCTGAACAAGGCCGTGGAGAAGGCTCTGTCGTAGGCGCGGGATGGACGTTCGCGACTCATTCGCTCCGGCGTACGGGGAGGACCTGCCCTCCCCGTACGCCGTCTTCGTGAGTGCCCAGGCCGCAATCGCGCCGACAAGGGATCGCTGCATTCCCCTGTGCGACCACCCTTGAGCAGCACCTCTTTTCGCATTGCTTCCTTCAGCAGCACCCTTTCATTTACTCATTCGGCCCCCCCCCTTCCACCGAAGTTGACCCCGAGGCCGGCCGATAGGTAGGATGCGTTTCATGTTGGCTATCACCCAAAGGCGGTCAGGAGAAAACGATGCATACCCCAACCGGCCCGAGCAAGCCCAGCGGCGACACACCCTACTTGTTCAGCGGCATTCAGCCCAGCGGCGACATCCATCTGGGAAACTATCTGGGGGCCATTCGCAATTGGGTCAGGCTCATGGACCAGTACCGTTGCATCTTCTGCATCGTGGATTACCATGCCATCACGGTCGAGTATGAGATGGCCACCATGCAGGAGCGTATCCGCCGCGCGGCGATCGTCAATATGGCCGCCGGCTTGGATCCGGAGAAATGCCTGCTCTTTGTCCAATCCCGTGTGCCGGAGCACACCGAACTGACCTGGATCTTCAATACCCTGACCCCCATGGGCCTGCTGGGCCGCATGACGCAATTCAAGGACAAGTCCCGGCGCAACGAGGAGAACGTGAACGTCGGGCTGTTCGATTACCCGGTTCTGCAGGCCGCCGACATCCTGCTCTATCGAGCGGAAGCCGTACCGGTCGGAGAAGACCAAGTGCAACACGTGGAGCTCACCCGAGACATCGCCCGCAAGTTCAACCTACGCTTTGGGGAGTGTTTCCCCGAGCCGAAGGCGATTGTACCCAAGTCCGGAGCCAGAATCATGGGCCTCGATGGCCAGTCCAAGATGAGCAAGTCTCTGAACAACTACATCGGATTGGTGGAAGAACCGGACGAAATCTGGAACAAGCTTCGGCCGGCCTTCACCGACCCGGCGCGCAAGCGCAGGAGTGATCCGGGAAACCCACTGATCTGCAACATTTACACGCTGCATGAGAACTTCTCCCCCCCGGATGTCCAGGAGCAGTGTGCCCAGGCGTGCCGAACAGCGCAGATCGGATGCATCGACTGCAAGAAGCGGCTCTTCGAGTTCATGATGAAGGATCTCGATCCGATCCGTGAACGGGCCAAAGAGCTCGCGGGCCAGCCGGAGGAGGTGGATGCATTC
This sequence comes from uncultured bacterium, assembly GCA_964417675.1. Classification (GTDB taxonomy): domain Bacteria; phylum Eisenbacteria; class RBG-16-71-46; order CAIMUX01; family WJJG01; genus CAYQJL01. Next base: position 4,975 of record CAYQJL010000042.1, read on the forward strand.
CTCGAGCGAAGCACCGAAACCTGCCAGGCGCTTGCCAAGGAGACCATGGCCCGAACCCGGGAGCTGATGGGCCTCAGGTAGCCGGAGCCGGACAGCGCGCGACTGCCCACCGGGGCTATGACGTGTGACTGCCTGCCGGGCCATTACGTGTGACTGCCTGCCGGGCCATGATGGGCGGCTTGCGCGCCGGGTTATGGCCGTCGGCTTTCGCGGAGCTGTTCGAGCTCCCCGTACAGCTGCTTCTCGCGGGGGGTGAGAGTGCGCGGCACCTCCACCCGGATGCGGGCGATATGGTTTCCCCCCAGGATGCCCTGGGCCTTCAAGGACAATCGCGTCCCGGAACTCGTGCCGGGCGGAATCGTGAGGCGGGCGGTGCCTTTGAGCGTGCGAACCTCGACCTTGCCGCCCAGAACCGCTGTGGTGACCGGAATCCCGACCTCACTGATGATATCATTGCCCTCACGGGCAAACTCGGGATCATCCCGCACCGAGACACGAACCAACAGGTCACCGGGCGGGCCTCCGGAACGGCCGGCGCCGCCCAGGCCCCGCAGGCGCAGCGTGGCGCCATCTTGGGTGCCCGGCGGCACCTTGATCGTCACGTGCCGGGAGCCTTCCTGGACGCCCCTGCCCGCACATGACTCACAGCGGGCGGCCGGGCTGAGACCGGTCCCGCCGCACTGGGGGCAGGCCCGCGTCACCGAGAAGAGCTGGCCTCGCTCCCGGGATCGTTCGGTCACCCGGCCGCGGCCCTGACAAGCGGCACAGGCGGCCGACTGCCCGTCCCGCCGTCCGCTGCCTCCGCAGGTCGAGCAGGGAATGTCTCCCTGAATCTGAACCTGAATCTCGCCCCCCAGCGCCGCTGTCCGAAACTCGATCTCTAACTGCGACTCGATATCATACCCGGGCCGCGCGGCCGGGCGCTGCTCGTGGAAGGTTTCCCCGAAGTCGCCCTGAAACAGGTCGCCAAACTGCCGCAGAATGTCCTCGACCGTCCACTCCGCCGCCTCGTGGTGCCACCTGCCCGTCCCCCCCGCAGGTCCCGCTCCACCCACGCCGGCGCCGGCTTGCCCCGATCTGCCTGCGCGGCCGGTCCCCGCGGCCCCGGCGGCCTCGCCGGCCGCGGCCGCCTCCCAGGCAGCCGGACCGGCCTGGCGGAAGGCGTCATACTCGCGCCGCTTCTCCGGATCGGAGAGCACGGAGTAAGCCTCCGCACACTCCTTGAACTTCTCCTCCGCGGTCGCGTCGTTGGGATTCTTGTCGGGATGGTACTTGACGGCCAGCCGGCGATAGGCCTTCTTGATCTGCTCAGAGGAGGCATCCGTGGCCACACCGAGGATATCGTAGAAATCCCTCATTCGACTCGTCCCCGCCGACGGGTTCTACGGAAACACACTTCAACGTAGCTGGATTCGCATCGCACCGTCAGGGTCCGAATGTCGAAGTCGGGGGGCACCGGCAGGAGGGCCTGAACGATCGAATCCGGCGGCTCTTCGCGGCAGGCACGCAGGATCAACACCCGCGAGAGGATTTCCAGGTCGATGTCGGGCTCCTCCACCGACTCGATGGGCACATGCCAGCGAAGCATTTCCCGGGAAAGCGTCCACTGAGCAGGCAGCTCGACGGCGTGCTCGACCTCCCGGAGCAAGGCCAGATAGCGGCGTCGCAACCGCACGATCTCATCCGCGATGTATTCAGCCCCCGTACTCATGCTGTGCAGCCCCACCTATTCATCCACCCGGCACATCAACAGCCCCACCTATTCATCCACCCGGCGCACCAGCTCGGCAATGATGCGGCGGTAGAGGTCGTCCTTGGCCACCGAGTCCTCGACGCCGGCCCAGATGTTCGGGTTGTCGTTGACCTCGATCACGCGCACGCCGCATTCGGTCTCCTTGATGTCCACGCCGTAGAGGCCGTCCCCGATCACCTTGGCCGCCCTCAGGGCCACATCTTTGACCAAGGCCGGAACGTCATCAAGGGCCAGCGTCTTCCAGTCCCCTTCGCGATACCGGCCATCGCCTTCATGCTTGATGATCTGCCAGTGGCGCGGCGACATCATGTACTGGCAGGCAAACAGGATCTCGTGGTTCAGGATCCCGATGCGCCAGTCAAAGGAGGTATACAGGAACTCCTGGGCCAGCAGAAGATCCGATTCCTTGTCAATCTTATCGACCGCCTTCACCAACGCCGCCCGGTCCTCCACCTTGAAGACCCCCCGGGAGAACGACCCATCCGGGATCTTGAGCACGATCGGATAGGCCAGTTCCGCCTCGATGCGCTCGATGCTGCGAGTATCGCACACCACCGTCTTGGGGGTCGGCACATTCCCCTGTCGGAATGCCTCGGCCAGGTACACCTTGTTCGAGCAGCGCAGGATCGAAGGGGGGTCATCGATGACCGGAATCCCCTCGTCCCAGGCCTTCTTGGCAAACCGGTAGGTGTGGTGGTCCAGATTGGTGGTTTCCCGGATGAAGAGGGCATCGAACTCCATGAGCCGGCCGAAATCGCGCCGGGTGATGAAATCGACGGCCACATCCATATCCCCGGCGATGCTGGCGAACTTGCGCAGCGCCCTCGGATCGGAGGGCGGCAGAGGATCCTGCGGATCGTGCAGGATTGCCATCGCGTACTTGGCGGGCCGTTTGGTGGACGGGGCCGTCCAGCGGCGGCGGGTATACTGCGCGAGTGCCTCCTTCAGCCGCTCGCGCTGGCCCTGGTCCAGCTTTCCGATCGATACCGGCCGGATCGAGCGAATGTGCCAGGTTGGCTCAGCCTTGATCTCGACCGACAGAATGGGACAGCGGAAGGTGTCGAAGGTACGGCGCGCCAGATCATCGAGGCGGGGATCGTCCCCGCGCCCGAAGAAGATCTGAAGCGTGAGATCGGCAGGTTCGACATGCCCATGGTGGGCGATCTTGAGCAGGGTCGCATTGAGTCCGGGCAGCGAATCGCGGTGCAATCGCTTCCAGTGCAGATCGAGCATGACTTCAGCCGACGGGATCACACGTACGCCCTTGGCCTCGGCCAACAGCGAGCAGTAGTAGCCGATACCCAGGTACTCGTAGTTCCCACAGAGGTTGATGATTCTCATCGTCGGCGAATGCGGTGTCAGCGGCTGGCGGATGAACTCGCGGGCCGTCATCACATCATGGTCGGTCCCGTTGATCGGGAAATCACCGCGCCGATCGACGACGATGATATGTCTGGCCATCCCTTCCTCCCCATCTCCTCGCAGCGGGCTACTTCGATAACCCGCGCGTCCCGTGCAACAGCACGGCAGCCTTGAGCTGCGCCCGCCCATAGCGTGCCATCCGTCCGAAGTCCTTGCGCGAGATCGGGATGTGCATCCGATCGGTCTTCGTCTGCTCGCACTTGCGGTCCACGAATGGGTCATGCACATAGACGAACTGCTCATCGAACCCTGTCACAACCACCCAGTGGGGCTGGTTCTTCTTGTCAAGCCGGTGGGTGCTTATCAAGACCAGGGCCATCCACCCGACGTTGAGGCGGTCTTCTAGCACGCTCATGGGCAGCGGTTCGTAGCACACCCTCACCGAAGTCTCGGCCAGCTGGTGGATGAAATCCTCCTGGACGAGCTCCATGGCCTTGCGGCGCTCCGGCAACCGAACCGACTCCGCGAAGAGAACCCCCGCGGTGCTCACGTACACCTCCGCCTCGAATCCCCGCCGGTGGGCCGACAGCGCCAATCCGAACGGACCGCACCCCCCATGCTCGGAACACATGAAGACCGTCGTGGATTCGCGCCAGATACGAAGCTCCGTGCGTTGGTCCAGGGGGATCTCGGGGTTAAGCCGATTCATCGCCATCAGCAGAGCAGCCGCACCGCAGGTGAACTCGTGGGTCTGCTCGTAGTAGGGAATCTGTATCAAGGGCGCCGATATGCGCTTTGCGAGCACCTTCTCCATACGCAGGGCATCCACCCCATCTTCATAGTATTCGGTCGAAATCGCGAACGGTGCATACCCATGCCGCTCGTAGAAGCGCCTGCCCTCCAGGCTGTCCATGCGAACCTCGAGGCGCATGAAGGTGTTGCCATCCTGAACCGCGGCCTCCTCAGCGGCGGCCAGCAGCTGGCTTCCCACCCCTTGGCGGTGGCGGGCGGGGGCCACGGCAATCGAATAGAGGCGCGCCAGCGACGTGCCCCGATTGAAGAGCACGGTGACATAGCCCTGCAGCTCACCCTTGGGGTCCACGGCCACTAGTGTCGTGCCATGCGCCTTCTGAATCAGATGACGCAGGTTGCGCTCGTTCAGTCGATCGCAATCGAAGGCGATCTCCTCGATGGAAAGGATCGCCGGAATGTCCTCGACCGCCGCCCTACGGATCACTACGCCTCCCCGGCATCCTCCACAGTGTCCTCCCCGGTGCCCGACCCGGCGTCCGACCCGGCGTCCGCCCAGCGTCCGACCCGGCGTCCGACCCGGCGTCCTCCCCGGTGTCCGACCCAGCGCCCGACCCGGCGTCCGACCCGGTTGGGAATCGTGCCCCTTGTGGGGTGGGGTGTCCGAAGTCACCGGTACCTCCGCATCGCGACGATCACCTCGCAATCGCCGCTCGGACCGACCGCGTGAGGCGACGATACCGTAGTACATCACCCGCCGGGAGGGCCAGGGCTTCTTGCAACTCGCGGCTAGCCGGCCGGTTGGAGGGGCCGTCGAATTCGGGCGTCCGGGGGCCGCCGGACGCCGCCCGGGGACCATCCCACCTCATCATTTGCATCAGGAGGGGTTTCTTGACACCCGCAGCCGATTCGCGCAAGGGTGATGGGGTTCGCGAGGCCGTGCCTGATCCGCGGGCGGGGTGTGCCGTTCCTATCCTGCAACGGGAACCGTACGCGGACCTCGGCGAAGCCTGCCGCATGTTCGCTGAACCGGATCTACCCGGACTGAAAACGCGCGGTCGCCACAGAATGGCCAACGCCTACGGAGCGGAGGAACTATGAGTCCCAAAGATTTGCAGAGTTCGCTTCTGGAGCTCGTGCGCAAGACGTCCTGTGATTTGCCGCCTGACGTCGAAGCGGTACTGAAGAAGGCGCTGCGCAAGGAGAAGAAGGGCACGACGGCCCAGTATGCACTCGAGGTCATCAAGAAGAACATCGACCTTGCCCGCGAGAAGAGCCTGCCGCTGTGCCAGGACACCGGCAGCATCCTGTTCTACGTCCAGGCCCCCAAGGAGTTCGATCAGAGCGCCTTCCGCAAGGCCGCCGATGCGGCCGTCAAGAAGGCCACCGCGGTCGGCTACCTGCGCCAGAACTCGGTCGATTCCCTGACGGGCAAGAATAGTGGCACGAATCTGGGGCCGGGCAGCCCCGTCTATCATGTCGAGCAATGGGGCAAGAAGACGGTCGCGGTCAAGCTCATCCTCAAGGGCGGCGGATGCGAAAACTGCGGCGTGCAGTACGCGCTTCCCAACGGCGAACTGGGCGCGGGACGGGACATCAAGGGTGTCGAGAAGTGCATCCTCGATGCGGTCTACCGGGCACAAGGCAAGGGCTGTGCGCCGGGCGCACTGGGAGTCTGTATCGGAGGCGACCGCGCCACCGGGTACGCCCACTCGAAGGAGCAACTCCTGCGCACCCTCGACGACACGAACGGCAATGCCGCCCTTGCGGGGCTCGAGAGCCGCATCCTGCGCAAGGCCAATGGGCTCGGAATCGGTCCGATGGGCTTCGGGGGCCGGACAACCCTGATCGGCTGCAAGATCGGCATGCTCAACCGCCTGCCGGCCTCCTACTTCGTGAGCGTCTCGTACATGTGCTGGGCCTTCCGCCGGCGTGGCTGCGTCCTCAATTCCGCGGGACGCGTCAGCCGCTGGTTGTATGAGTAGAGGGGGAACTATCGATGGTCATCACTACACCGATCAGCGAAGAGGTCATTCGCTCGCTCCATGTCGGGCAGGTGGTCGAGGTCACCGGATCGGTCTTCACGGGCCGTGATTCGGTGCACAAGTATCTCTACGATGGCGGGACGTGCCCGGTCGACATGAACGGAGCGGTCATCTATCACTGTGGGCCGGTGGTCGTGAAGGAACAGGGCGTTTGGGTCGTCAAGGCCGCCGGCCCGACGACCTCGATCCGCGAAGAACCGTACCAGGCCGAGGTCATCAAGCGGCTCGGCCTGCGCGGAGTGATCGGCAAAGGCGGCATGGCCGCCAAGACGCTCGGCGCCTGCAAGGAATATGGATGCGTCTACATGCACGCGATCGGCGGAGCCGCCCAGGTGCTCGCCGACGTGGTGGACTCGGTCAAGGATGTCTACTTCCTCGAGGAGTTTGGAAGTCCCGAGGCCATCTGGCACTTCGAATGCACACGGTTTCCCGTGGTCATCACGATGGATGCCCACGGCAACAGCCTCCACGAGGAGGTCGAGCATGGATCCAAGATGGAGCTGAAGAGTCTGTTGGCCGAGCTCTCCTGAATCCTGCGGCCCGGCGCCGGCATCCGGCCCAGCCTCGGGTCGCTGGATGCGGACACGTTCGTGGGGGTAGGCCCTGCCGGGCCGACCCCCACTCCTGTGAGGGGGGCTGCGCCCAGGAAGTGCCGCCAGGGGCCTGTTGCCTTGACGATGCCGCCGGCATACCAAGGTTGCGCGGGCAAGCGAGCTGCGCCACTATCCCGACCATGGAGTCCTACGACGTACTCGTAATCGGCACCGGTCCGGCCGGGCACCACGCGGCCATTCAAGCGGCCAAGCTGGGCCGCCGAACGGCCATTTGCGAACGCCGCGAAGTGATCGGCGGTGTCTGCATCAATACCGGCACGATTCCGTCCAAGACGCTGCGCGAGGCGGTGGTCCATCTGACCGGGTACGCCCACTGGGGCCTCTACGGAAGTGCCTACCGCGTCAAGCCCCAGATCACGATCGATGACCTGCTCTTCCGTTGCCAGCATGTGATCCAGCGGGAGATCGAGGTCAGCCACGCCCAGCTCAGGCGCAACCAAGTGGACATTCTGACCGGCGTGGCCAGTTTTCTGGATGCCCATCGGGTGATCATCAAGGGCCACCGGGCCACTGTCGAGGTTCGCGCCGAGACCATTGTTTTGGCCACGGGAACCGAACCGGCGGATCCGGATGGCGTCAAGGTGGATGGGGAAACGTTGGTCAACTCCGATGGCGTCCTGACCCTTCGAGACATCCCGCAGAGCATGGCCGTCATCGGCGCCGGGGTGGTCGGCACGGAGTATGCCTCCATATTCGCCGCCTTGGGGACTCACGTGGATCTGATCGACCGCCGGGAACGCCTGCTGCCGTTCGTCGATGACCAGATCATCGAAGCTTTGGTGGAGCACTTGGACCGGCATGGCTGTAAGCTTCACAAAGGGGAATTGGTCGAAGCCATTGAAATCCCGAGGCCGCGGGTCGGTCAGATCCGTCTCTGCTCCGGGAAGACGATCAGCGCCGATCTGATCCTCTTCGCGGGCGGGAGACGTGGCGCCAGTGATGAGCTCGACCTTGCCGCGGCCGGGCTCCAGGCGGACGAGGGTGGACGCCTGAGAGTCAACGAGCATTACCAAACCGAGGTTGGCCACATCTATGCTGCTGGCGACATCGTGGGATTTCCGGCCCTGGCATCGACCGCCATGGAACAGGGGCGCTTGGCGGTCGCGCGGGCCCTGGGCATCCATGCGACGTCGGTACCCCACCTGTTTCCCTATGGGATCTACTCGATCCCCGAGATCTCGATGGTGGGCAAGACCGAGCGGGAACTGAACCAGGAAGGGGTTGCGTACGAAGTGGGTCTCTCGCGCTACCGCGAGATTGCCCGCGGTCAGATTCTGGGCGACACCACGGGGCTCCTGAAGCTCCTGTTCGCCGCGGATACACGCAGCCTCCTGGGGGTTCATATCATCGGCACCGGCGCGACCGAGCTGGTTCATATCGGGCAAGCCGTCATGGCGCTCGGCGGCACACTCGACTACTTCATCAACCATGTCTTCAACTACCCCACCCTGGCCGAATGCTACAAGGTCGCTGCTCTCGACGCATTGAACCGCATCGGATACGTGCGTTAGCCGCACGCCGGCCGGCCGGCACGCCCGTGCTAGCACGGAGTGCGATGTTTGGGTACGCCTGTAAAATGCCTACTATGTTCTTGAACCGTGCCAGCATGGAAGCGCACAATTTAGGGTGACGAGGGTCGCATAGGTAGGTTCGTCCCAGCTCTCGACCAGCGATGGTTCTCTCCTCGGACAGACAGGGGGAGGTGTGCGATGATCGACTATCGGCAACGATTGATCGTGCGTGGGATCCTGTGCGGGCTGTTCTTTGCAACTGCCGGCAGTATCCAGGCAATCTTCAGCGATGGGCACGCCCTGCCCGTGGAGATTCCAACCCAGTCGGACAGCGACGACGGCATCGAGCAGAACGATGAGACCTGGCATCCATGGGGAACGGACCTGAGCCTGGGGCGCACCTCCGAGAGCACAGTGTTCGACCTTGGATTGCGCTTCCACGTTCCCGAGCTCATCGCGGCCGACAGCGTTCTATTCGCTCGCCTGAGGTTCGCGGGCAACGGAGGCCTCGTCGAGGATGTCCTCACCTACGACCTCAGCGGCGCGCTCGAGATCAACTCCCTGCCGATGTGGCAGGGCCGGCGGCCGTCGCAGCTTCCGCGAACGAAAGCCACCGTCTCGGCAGTGGCACTCCAAGCCTGGAATGGCATCCCGATTCTCCCCGTGTATTACTACAGTCCAAACATCGCCTCCATCCTCAATGAGATCATCACTCAACCCGGCTGGCCCGAATCAACGCCCGCGCTGATCTTGTGCCTGGATTGCACGTTGCCGAAGTGGGCCCATCCGAACTTCGTCGGTTCGAAGGCTCACTCGGCCGACTATCGATCTGTGACGCTGGAGGTGTGTCGCACGATCGAGGAGACCTTCACATGCCACGAGATGCTGGGCCGACCCACGGATCGCTCGATCACGATCCACTTCTCTGCTCTGATCGACCTGGATGTCTATGTGGAGTACGGCTCCAAGGGGCTGGTGCAGGCCACCAAACCGATATGGACCATCGGCGGGGAGCCCACCGAAATCGTGCTGGACGACCTCAGCCCCGCGACCTGTTATGAGTATCGCCTGCGTTATCGCGGTTTGGGATCGACGGCCGACTACGAGACCGGCGAGACCTACCGCTTCCACACGCAACGAGATCAGGGCCAGGGGTTCACCTTCACGGTGCAGTCGGACTCGCACTTGTCAGACCCGATGCAGTTCCCCAATCTGTGGGGGCGGCAGATCGAGCTTTACGAGACCGCTCTTTCCAACGTCGCAATGGATCAGCCGGACTTTCATGTTTCGCTGGGCGACTTTGCCTTGACGCGCAACTGCATCAGCGCCGACCACGCCCGGCAAGGCTACGCGTTTCAGCAGCGCTTCCTCAGTAGGCAGCTTTCGTCCTGTCCCTTCTATTTCGTGATCGGCAACCACGAAGGGGAGCTCGGCTGGGATCGCGATGCCGGCGCTCTGTCGCCCGGTTGGGCCGAACAGGCCCGGCGCGAGGCGATTCCCAACCCCTACCCGGATGACTTCTACAGCGGCTGTCCCGATCCCCCCCTGATGGGAACCGGATACCGTGAAAGCTACTATGCCTGGGAGTGGGGGGATGCCCTGTTCGTCGTGTTGGACCCTTTCTGGTACACGACGTCCTGCCCGTACGATGAGGAGGAACTCGACATCCCACCCGAGGAGTGGGCCTGGACCCTGGGATACGACCAGTACTGCTGGCTGCACGATGTGCTTGCCAACAGCGACCGTCCCTGGAAGATCCTCCTGGCACACCATTTCACAACGGGCGCCATTTCATGCGGTGGTGTCTATGGACGCGGCGGCATCGAGGTCAGCGAATTCACGCTGGCCGAGCGCCCCACATTCGAGTGGGGCGGCCAGGATGATGCCGGCACCCTCCTGTTCGGGGATCGCCGACCCGGATGGGAGCACGGCCCGGTCCACCCGATGTTGGTCGAAGCCGGTGTGGATCTGGTCCTTCACGGGCACGACCATTTCTTCGCCTTCCAGCAGCTGGACGGGATTGCCTATGTGCTCTGTCCCCAACCGAGCGACCCCAACTATGGCTCGGGGTTTCCCGCGCATGGCGGCTACACCTATGGCATCTTCATGCCCTGCTCCGGACATCTGCGCATCCGCGTGGAGCCCGACGATGTGATCGTTGAGTACATACGCGCCTACCTGCCCGGCGATGGCGTCAACGGAGAGGTGGCCTTCAGCCGGTCGCTGGTAGCCATGGCCGACCAGGCATCCTCGATCCCCCTGTCGGAGTTGAAGTGGGTCATCGCCAGTCCGGCCCGCGAGGTTCTGCACGTGCGGATTGCCGGCCGCCGCTGTGCAGAGGAAGCCGGCTCTCCCGTGCTCTCGCTGTTCGACGCCGGGGGACGGCTGTGCAATCGGCTGTATCCGGTCGCCACCGGAAGCACCTGCTTCGAGCTGCGCGATCTGCGGGGGAATCCGCTGCCGGCCGGGCGGTACTTCTGCCGGCTCCAATCCGGCGGCCAGGCATCGGTCCAACCCCTGCTGGTGCTGCGCTGACACCTGAGCACACTGCACAGGAGCCTAGGCGGATGGACGTGTTGTGGGGACCGAGGAAGATCGGTCGATTCCCACCCTGGCCAGGACGTCGCGTGCCGCCAGCACCAAGCGCTCGGTCGTGGGCCAATCGATGCATGGGTCGGTGATCGACACGCCGTAACGGAGCCGGCCCGGATCCTTGGGGATCGGCTGATGGCCGGCGCCGATGTAACTCTCCAGCATCACGCCGAAGATCGATGCGCTGCCCCCCGCGATCTGCTCGAGGCCGCTCTGCAAGGCGCGTTCCTGCCGGCTGTAATCCTTGCCCGAGTTGGCGTGGCTGCAGTCGATCATGATGCGCGGATCGAGGCCGGCGGCCAACAGCATCTCCTCGGTCTGGCGCACATACCTGCCGTCGTAGTTCGGCCCCTGGACGCCCCCCCGCAGTACGATGTGGACATGGGGATTCCCGCGCGTATGCACGACACAGGAGATGCCATCCTCGTTGATCCCCAGGAAGCGGTGCCCGGCCCGGGAGGACTGCATCGCATGGACGGCAACCTGCAAATCTCCGTGGGTGGCGTTCTTGAACCCAACCGGGAAGGACAGCCCGCTGGCCATTTCGCGATGGGTCTGCGACTCAGTCGTGCGCGCGCCGATCGCGCCCCAGCAAAGGAGATCGGCCAGGTAGTGCGGCGTGATCGGATCGAGCATCTCACTGGCGGTCGGAAGGCCAAGCCCCACGATCTCGGCCAGAATCGTGCGCGCGCGGCGCAAGCCGGCCTGCATGTCACAGCTGTGATCGAGATGGGGATCGCTGATCAGGCCCTTCCATCCGACCGATGTCCGCGGCTTCTCAAAGTAGACTCTCATGACGATCAGGATGTGCTCGCTCACCCGCCCGGCAAGCGTCTTGAGCCGGCCGGCATAGTCAAGCGCGCCCGCAGGATCATGAATCGAACAGGGTCCGACGACCATGAGGAGGCGCGGATCCCTGCGCTGCAGAATTTGGATGATCTCCTCACGCCCCTGGCTCACCACCTCGCTGGCCGACTCGGTCAGCGGAACGATGTGCTTGAGCTGCATGGGCGTGATGAGCGGCTCGAAGCCCTCGATTCGCAGGTTGTCGGTTCGTCTCAGAATCATGGTCTTCCTCCATCTGCGCTCCCCCGTCCAGCGGATGCCTGGCATGAGCGAGAGCCGCAGCGGACTGCCGGCAGGAACCATCCGAGAGCCCGGACAGGTGCGGGAGGGAATACGGATCTCGGCGCCGGTGTGGTGAAGGATCATTTTACCACGCCCGGTTCCCCGATTCGGGAGCGCGCGACGCACAGATGGCGCAGATGCGCCAGGCCGGCGATTCTCACCATGTGTCTTCTGCTCGTACGGGTCGGGCTCCCGGTGGGTCGGTTCTCCGGTAGGTCCGCCAACCGCTGGGTCGGCCCCCCCGGTGGATCCGCCGACCGCTGGATCGGGCCCCCGGTGGATCCGCCGACCGCTGGGTCAGGCCCCGGTGGATCCGCCGACCGCTGGATCGTTCTTCAACCGGTTTCGTCCTGTTCGAATCTCCGGCGGATCACTATAATCAGGCACCTCGCGGCCTTTGAAGGGTGGCACGCCGCGCGCTCGCCCACGAATGGGCAGCCGCTGCGCACGCCCAGCGCGATCGAGAGCCCGGCGCACACCGCAAGACGGGGAGGGAGAAGCGACGGCGACATGAAGTTGCGCTTGGTGGTGGGACCAGCAGGGTCAGGGAAGACGCGCGCCTGCCTCGAGGGTTTGTGCGCGGCGGAGCGGTCACGGCAGAAAGGGCTGCTGCTGGTTCCCGACCAGTTCACCTATGCCGCCGACCGGCTCCTGCTCGAAGAGACCCCCCTGCGGGGGACACGCTGGGTTCGGATCTTGAGCTTCTCACGCCTGGCCCATATGGTCTGTCCACGCGATTCGATCTCCGAGGCCGGGCGCAAGATGATCCTGCGCCGGGTGGTACATGAATGCGATCACACCGCGCTCGGACCGCTGGCGCGCGTGGTCGGCCAGGCCGGGCTGGTGGATGCTCTGGCCTCCACCATCAGAGAGCTGCGTGCGATCGCGGGCCCGGAGACGGCCGCCCGCCTGGCCACGGCGGCCGGCGAGCACCCGAAGCTGCGGGCCCTGGCGGGCGTGATCGCGTCCTACGATGAGCACCTCGAGCGTCTCGGCCTGATCGATCCCCAGGACCGCCACCACCTGGCCGCCGAGCTGCTTCCGCGCACATCGATCGCGGCCGGCGTTGCGGTCTGGGTGGATGGGTTTGCCAGCTTCACGCCCGCGGAGAAAGGCTTCCTGCTGGCGTTCTTGAAGACCGCCGGGGAGATGACGGTCACACTGTGTTGTGACCCCCAGGACGCGGAACTCGCCCGCCGCCTGGCGGCCGCGCATGCCGCCCACGGGGTGTGGGAACAGAGCGACGAGTTCGTGGCCGCCCTGCGCCACCAATTGCGGCGTCCGGTATTCCTGCCCACGCTGCGTTCTTTGCTCTGGTTCGACAGCGTCGTGGAGCAGAAACCGGATTGGCGCGACCTGACCCAGGCAAGCCCCACCCCCCACCGCTTCGTACACACGTCCAGCCTGGCCGCACTCGAGCGCCGGCTCTTCGAAACGGCTGCGGCCGAGAATCTCCCAACCGATGGCGCTGCGGCCGAGAACAGGACGCCCGAAAATCTCCCAGCCGAGACGACCGCGGCCGAGACCACCGCGGTCGGGGAGGATGCTCCCATCCGTGTGGCGGATGCCGGCTCCGCCGTGGCGTATAGCGTCCCACCCCATCCCTACGAGGAAGTCTTGCAGTGGGCCCGCACCATCGATCGGTGGACGCGCCTGGCACCCGCGGCCGCACGAGTACGCTACCGCGAGATCGCAGTCCTGATCCGCGAGCTCGAGGACTACCGGCCCCTCATTCGTGCTGTTTTCGGACGCTATCGCATCCCCCATTTCATCGATGAGCGGCGTGACGTAACGGCTCATCCGCTCGTGCGCCTGCTGCTCAGCGTGATGGAGTTGGAGACCGGCGGATGGTCCCGCCCGAATGTCCTGGCAGTATTGCGCAATCCGCTCCTGGGCCTGAATCCCCACACCTGCGACCTGCTCGAGAACATTTCGCTCGAATACGGGATCGAGTACGAGAGCTGGTTCCAGTCCCGTTGGGAGATGTGGATCCTTCCGCGGAAGGAAGCGGGGGATTCGGATGCCTCCGACCAGGACGAGCCGGCCGAAGACCGGACTACCCTGGAACGCCATCAGCGGCGCCGCTCGCTGGCCGCGGCGACCATCGCGCAGCAGGTTCAACCGCTGCTCCGGCTCATGCAAACCTTTCACCGCGGCTGGAGCATCGGGGAGCTGTGCTTCTCCGCGGCCGTGCGGCTGCTGCGCGACCTTCTCACGCACGGCCTCGCCCTTGAGCCTGATGCATCCCTGACCGGTGTGGCGCAACGGGCTTCTTCCTCCTGGACGGCGGAGGAGAACTCACAGGTCGGCGCTCTTCTCGATCGCCTGTTCGAGCAGGGTCCGGCCTGGCTGGCCGGCATGCCTCTCTCGCCCCAGCTCTTCTCCCGCGTGTTGCGCGATGCCCTGCAGGGCACCACCGTGGGGGTCACCCCGCGCAATCTGGACGCCGTTGTCGTCGCCGAGCCCCGCCGGGCCCGCGTGAACCAGGTGCGCCGCGTGATTCTGGGGGCGGTCCACGCCTCCAGTTATCCACGCATCCCGCAACCGGATCCCCTGCTCACCGACCCCGAGAGGGAGCAGCTCACCAGCGTAGGCCTGCCGATCATGCCCGTGGCACAGACGCACCTGGAAGAAGATCCCTATCTCTTCTACATCGCATGCACGCGTGCGCGCGACTCGCTGTGGATCACCTACCCCGCATCCAGCTTCGATGGATCGGCCCTCGAACCGTCGCCCTACCTGCTGGAGTTGCGCAGCGCGCTGCCCGCGCCGCTGGCCGCGGCCCCGGCGGCTCCGGCGGCTCCGGCAGCTCCGCCAGCATCGGCTGAACCATCGGCACCTCCCCGGGGCGCGCGCGCCGCCGACGATGAGGACCGAGAGCGCACCCTGGCGGCTATCCTGCATGAGGTGGGCGCGATCCTCGAGCCATGCCAGCACATCTGCGAGATTCCGTCCGTCTTCTCGGCCGCGGCCGCCCACCTCACACCCGGGGATCGGGCCGCGCTGCGTGCGGATCTCGCCGCCCGAGGCGTCCAGGCAGCCAGCCCCGGCATACGCCCCGGCACGGAGGCCCATCCAATCTCCAGCCGGGAGATCCATCCGGTCCCCGGCCAGGAGATCCATCTGGCCCCCAGCCGGGAGGCCCATCCGGTCCCCGGCCGGGTGTGCGATCTCCTCGCGGGCGTGGCGCCCGTCCTGCCGGATCGCCTGGCGGCGGCCACCTGCCACGCGCTCTTTCCCCGCGGAGAGCTACCAACCTCGGCGTCCGGACTCGAGACGTTCGCGACCTGTCCGTTTCAGTTCTTCGCCAAGCAGCTCTTGCGTCTCGAGCCACGGCCCGAGGCCGTGCTCAAGCCCCGTTCGACCGGTTCAGCGGTGCATGAAGCCCTGCGCCGCTTCTTCGCCCGGGATCCACTGCACCTGTCCCGCGAAGAGGCCACGGCTCTGATCCGCGAGATCTTCAAATCCCTGCGGGAAGAGGAAGCCTACCGAATCTTCCTGGAGGATCCCGCCAGCGCCTATCAATGGTCGCGCAGCGGACACCATCTGGAGCTGTTCATCGAAACCGAGGTGGCCCGCATCCGCAACGGCGCCGTCGAACCGCTGGCCGTGGAACTGGGCTTCGGCCTGCCCGGCGATCCCGGCGATCTGGCGCGCGTGCCCGAGATCATCGCGAGGCATCCTTCGGAATCGCCGGAGCTCCCTGCGCTGCACCTGGATGTGCCATCCGGGGCCATGGACCGTCCGGCGCCCGGCAACGGCGTCTGGACCGTGCTGCTGCGCGGCCGCATCGACCGGCTCGATCGGATCCTGCTCCCCGATGGATCCCCCGCGGCAGTCGTGATCGACTACAAGAGCAGCATCGGGTCGCGCAACGTGCTCGCCGACCTCTCCCGCGGCCTGGACCTTCAGGTGGCTACCTATCTGCTGGTGGCCCGTGATCTTCTGGGACTGGTTCCCGGTGCGGGGCTTTACTACAGCTTCAAGGCCAAGCCCCGCAAGTCCGGGCAGCCGCACAGTGATGAGAATCCCTATGATTTCCGCATGCACGGCCTGCCGCTGACCGAGGCCCTCGCGGCCATCGACCCGGCGGGGGCCTTCGGCCTGCGTCCCCGAACCAGGCGGGTGGGCGGGCTCAGCAAGGATGCATTGAGCGATCAACTCGCCGAGGCGCGGCAACAGATCAAGCGATTGGCCGCCGGCATCCTGCGGGGCCACATCCGCCCCTATCCGACACGCAGGCAGGGTGCCCGGAATCTGCCCTGCGAGTACTGCGACTTTTGGGCCATGTGCCGCTTCGTGGAGGGCCAGCACCCGGCGCGCAGCGGTGGATTCGAGGGGGGGCAGGATGAGTAGCTACCCGCTGCCCAGCCTGGCCAACCGGGGCCAGCGCCTCGCGATCCAGGCCGACGCCGAGCACGTGCTGGTGTCCGCGGGAGCCGGCACGGGCAAGACCTGGACGCTGGTTCACCGGGTCATGCGGTTGCTTCACGGCGGCGTGTCGCTTCCGCGATTGGCCGCCATCACCTTCACCCAGAAGGCCGCCGCCGAATTGCAGGGTCGCATCGCCGCCGAGCTGGTCCGCCATCCGACGCTGCGTTCTCAGCGCTTCCTCCTGCCGCATGCCCAGATCTCCACGATCGATTCCTTCTGCGCCCGGCTGCTGCGGGAACACGCGGTCGAGGCCGGAGTCGATCCGGCCTTCTCCGTGCTTGCCAGTCCGGAGGACCAGCTGATCCAGACCGAGATCCTCGACGACCTGTTCCATCACTGGTACCGAGGACGGCCCGCGGACAGTCCCGCGGAAGGCAGTTGGGACGGTGTGCCGCAGAAGGGCAGCACTCCCCACCGGGAGTTTCTCCGCCTGCTGGAGCTGTGCGGGTTTCGCGGCGGCCGCGAGCTGCTGCGCGATGAGTTGGCCGAGCTGATGCGTACCGCGCGCGTGCAGGGCGACCCGGATGGATACGTCGAGTCGCTCCGCGCGGGCCTTACGCAAGCGCCGCCACCCTACTTCGCCGCCTACGGCGCGCAGCTGATCGCGAACTATCGCGAGCTGACGCGGCGCATCGCCGACACTATCGCGCTCGGGGAACGGATCGCGCCCGACTTCAACTACGACAAGATGAACCAGTTGTTGGCGGCATTGCGGGCGGCGCCCTCACCCTGGGATCCATCCAGCACGGACCCTCCGGCGCCGAACAGCGATCTGATCGAGGCGCTCGACCTGCTACGCCAGCACCTCGAACGGTGCGGGGTTCTGTCTCCCGATGAGCGGTGGTCATTGCGCGTTCCACGGATCGCCACGCGCAATGTCCCCGAGACGCGCCACGCCTACGATCGCGCCAAGACCCTGGTGAACGACAAGAGCAGCCCCTGGCAGATCCTGCCGATCCGCGCGGCATCTCTGGTGAGCGACTACGCGGGCGTTCGCCCCACTCTCGAGACCGTTCTCGAACTCCTGCGCCAGTTCATGCTCCGCTATGCGCGCTACAAGGCCGAGAGGGGATGGCTGGACTTCTCGGACCTGGAGATCAAGACGCTCGAGATGCTACGGCGCGCGCCGACGCCACTGCTCCAACGCTACGAGGCCCTCCTGGTCGATGAGGCTCAGGACCTGAATCGCTTGCAGGCCGGCATCATCAGCTCGCTGAGGCCGGCTCGCGGGCGCTATCTGGTCGGCGACGTGAAGCAGTGCATCTATCAGTTTCGCAAGGCCGAGCCGAGCATCTTCAAGGAGCTGTTCCACGACGCCGCGCAACTCGAACAGGATGAGGATCTCCAGCGCCACGCCGCGCAACCGCGTGTGCGGGTGCTTCTGGCCGAGAACTTCCGGTCGCAGGCGCCGATCCTGGAATTCGTCAATCTCATCTTCCGTGAACTGCTCTCGCCCGCTCTGATCGGGACACCCTACGAGCAGCAAGCCCTCTACCCCCCGCGCCCGCGCGCCGATGATCCCGTCTCACAGGCGCGCCCCGCGGCGGCCGAGACCCCGCCGCTCCGTCACGCGGCGGCCGAGACCCCGCCTCTGTCCGATCCGGCTTCCGATGCGAGCATCGCGGTGCATCTGCTGGTGGCTCAGAAGGGCGCGGCAGTGACCGGGCAGAGTAAGCTCGCGGCCGAGGCGCGCTTCATCGCCCAGCAGATCCGCGGCCTGATCCGGGACGAGGTCCTGGTGCGCACGGAGGGCGATGGCCTGCGGCCGGTGCGCTATGGTGACATCGCCATTCTGCTGCGCAGCCCCAAGTCGAAGGGGCTCTCGGTCGCCGAGGGGCTGCGGGCGGAAGGGATTCCGGTGGCCCATGCCGGCCAGGCGCTGTTCGAGCGCGAGGAAATCCGCGATCTGCTCAACCTGCTCAAGATGCTGGGCAACACCCAGGATGATATCCGCCTGGCGGCCACCCTGTGCGGTCCGGTCGGTGGATTCGCGCATGATGACTTGGTCCTCCTGCGGCTGATGTGGCCCGACAGCTTGAACCTGATCGCATCCCTGCGCGCAACCCTGCGGACAACCCTGCGAGCCGGCCCGGCCGCTGGGGCGGCCGACGCGCGGGCGGGGGCAGGCGAGCCCGCGCGGGATGCGGATCCGGAAAGCGGCGCGCTCCACAGCCCGGCGCTCCTGGCCAGCGTGGCGGGCGTCGAGTTGCGGACCCGCATTCGCGAGTTTTTGGAACGTCTCGATCGCTGGCGGGCGGCTGTCGAGACGCAGGACCTGCCCGCGGCGATTCTCACGATTCTCGAGGAATCGGGCTTCCTCACCGCGCAGCTGGCCGCGCCGGACGGGCGCGAGCGGATGGCCAACCTCGAACTGGTCATGGGCAAGATCCGCCAGTACGCCGCCGAGCGGGGACACGGACTGACCCCCATGCTGCAACACCTGGACGATCTGGTCGACTCGGCCTCCGACCTGTACGCTTTCGACGAACGCAGCGCCCACGAGAACGCGGTGCAGATCCTTTCCCTGCACAAGTCGAAAGGCCTGGAGTTTCCCGTCGTCATCCTGGCCCACCTGGGGGATCATTTCGTGGAACAGGATCTGCGCGGTGCGCTCCTTTCCGGGGATGCTTGGCTCGGCATCGACCACTTCGATCCACGCACCCTCGTCAAGACGCCTACGCTCGCGCGGGAATCGCTGCGCATTCTGCGCCGCCAACAGTCCCGCGAAGAGGAAATGCGAATCCTCTATGTGGCGCTGACCCGTGCCCGCGACCACCTGATCCTGACCGGTTGCAGCCGCCAGTGGGAAGCGCTGCATGAAAAGCTGGTCTTCTGGCGGCCGGGAATCGCACCCTCGCAGGTGGATCTATCACGGATGAGCTGTCCGCTCGATTGGATCCTGGCCGTGTTCTCGCGCCACGGCTATCTCGAAGAGCTCGATCAGCCCGGCACGGTCAACACCCCCCGGCCATGGCTGCATATCCAGCATCATTCCTTGACGGACGCGGCGCAGCCGGACGAAGGCCGCCCCGTCCCACCCGAGCTCGAGGCCCTCGACGCCATTCTATCCGGCGCCTGGCTGGAGGCTGCGGACGAGACTGAGATGCGTCTGCGCGCAGCGTTCGAGCAGCAGGAATCCAAAGCGCGCGCCCGCTCTGAACAGGTGCTGGCTCTCTGCCGGGCGAAGGCCCCGGATCTGCTCCGCCGCACGCAAGCCACCTACGCGCACGCGGCGGCGACCACCTGGCGAAGCAAGTACTGGGTCACCGAGATCAAGCGATTGATCGATGAGGCGATCCACGAAGAGGAGCGCGGCGCGGGCAGCACGCGACTGGCCGCTCTCGCGTCCACTCCCGGGGACGGTTCTCCAGCCCCTCCCCCAGGCGGTCCCCGGATCGCCCCCCCGGCCGCGACCCGGGCGGGGACCGGCGGAGGCGCGTTCAGCCCGGCGCGCGAGGGCACCTACCTTCACGCCGTACTCGCCGAGATCGACTGGGCCGTGGATGCTGGCGGCAAACCCGCGGGAGACAGGATCGACGGCGGCGGCGCCCGGCAGATCGGCCTGGGAGAAGCCGCCACGACAGGGCCCCTGGCCGAGTATGAGCGGCGTGTCCTGCCGGCGGCCGTCCGGCTGGCCGCCCGCGGCGAGATCGCGCCGGATTGGATCTCGGAGGAGAATCTCCGGCCCGTCACACGATCTCTGGCATCCGAGCTCGGCCGGCAGATGCAGGCGCACGCGGATCGGCTGGAGCGGGAGATCAGCTTCAGCCTGCGGGCCACGCCCGCGGATCTGGTGGCGGTCTGGCCGCAGGCGGCTGAGTTGCCCGATGACGAGTGGCTCCTGATTCAGGGCCAGATCGATGCCTGCTGGACAACCGACAGCGGCAAGACCATCCTGGTCGACTTCAAGAGCGACCGGGTCACCACCGACGAGCAGATCGTCGCACGGACCGAGTCCTATCGCGCACAGATGCAACTTTACCGGCTCGCGCTGGTTCAGGTGTGGAACGCAACCTCCACGGAAGGCTGGCTCTACTACCTGCGCCCGGCCCGAGCCGTGCGCCTCTTCTGAGGCGGGAACGCGCTGTACCTAGCGGGAACAAAGGAGACCGTATGATCATCAAAGCCATGGCGCTGGGATCGTTTCAATCGAATTGCTATCTGCTTGGTTGCGAGGAGACCCACGAGGCCCTGGTGGTCGATCCCGGCGATGAACCCGAACAGATCATCGCCGAACTGGCCCGCCTGGAGCTGTCCCCGGTCGCTTACTTCCACACCCATGGCCATATCGATCACGTCGGTGCAACCGCCCGGGTCAAGGCCAAACTCGGGGGCGAGATCCTGATCCACGAAGCCGATCATTTTCTGTATGAGGGCGCGCCGCAACAGGCGCTCACCTTCGGGATCCAGATCCCACCGATGGCGCCCGTCGACCGGTTCATTGCCGGAGGCGATACGATCACCTGGGGCCGGGTGCATGGTTCGGTGCGCGAGACGCCCGGCCACAGTCCCGGAGGTGTCTGCCTGGTGATCGGCGCCGATCAATGGAGAAAGCCCGCGCAGGAAGCGGGGACAGGTCCGGCCCTGGTCCTGACCGGTGATACGCTGTTCGCCGGCAGCATCGGCCGGACGGATCTGCCGGGCGGAGATCACGAGCAGCTGCTGGCCTCGGTTCGCGATCAGTTGCTGGTCATGCCCGACCCCACGGTGGTGGCCTCGGGACATGGCCCCCTGACCACGATCGGGGACGAGCGAAGACACAACCCTTTCTTGCAGGGGCTCTAGAGGGCCGCGGGATCGAATCGAGACTCAAGCGCCTGGCAGGCAGCCAGCAGGCCAGCAGGGAACGGAAGGACGCACGCGATGGCAGCTGATCAGGATCATCATCCCATGCGCAATGCCCGCCTCCATGCCAGGCTTCCCGAGTTCACCGAGGCTCTTGCGCGTACCTACACGAACGGCCCGGTGGCCGGCCACAATCTCGAGCCGCGCTACGCCCTGCCCTCGCGTAGCGCGGTCATTCACAATCTGCGGCGCCTCTTCGAAGTCTTCTTCCCTGGCTTCGTGGGCAAGCAATATCTCACGCGGGGCAATGTGGTCTTCTACACTGGCGCCCTCCTGGATGAAGTCGCGGAGGGCTTGACCGAGCAGATCTTCGCTGCGGCCCGCCACGAGGACACGCCCCTGGCCCAGGATCGCGAGGCCTGCCGGCGCTTCGCCGAGGATTGTCTGATCCGCCTGTTTGAAGCCCTGCCCGAGATCCGCAGAACGCTGCTCCTGGATGTGGAAGCCGGATTCGACGGCGACCCGGCGGCCAAGAACCACAACGAGGTGATCTTCAGCTACCCCGGGCTGGTGGCGATTGCGACCTACCGGGTCGCGCACGAGCTCGAGATGATGAAGGTCCCCATTCTCCCCCGCATCATGACCGAGTGGGCCCATTCCCGCACCGGCATCGACATCCATCCCGGGGCCCAGATCGGGACACGCTTCTTCATCGACCACGGCACCGGCGTGGTCATCGGCGAGACCACCATCATTGGACGCAACGTGAAGCTCTACCAGGGTGTCACCCTCGGGGCCCTCAGCTTCCCGAAAGATGAGCGCGGCAAGCTCATCCGTGGCATCCGTCGCCACCCGCACATCGCGGATGACGTCGTGATCTACTCGGGGGCCACCGTCCTGGGCGACATCACCATCGGCGAGGGCAGCGTCATCGGGGGCAACGTGTGGCTGACCCAGTCGGTCCCCCCGCACACCCGAGTCATCAACTCACCCCAGATGCCAGACATCCGCCAGGGCCGCAAACCACCCGCCTAGGAGCCAGCCGGGCATGGCGGCAGACTCCGAAACTCAGGCCGCTGCCGGCGGGCGTCCATCACCCATGCTCCCACCACCCGGGCTCCCAGGAGCAGACTCCTGCCGCTCCAGCTCCCATGAACGGGCTCACGTGCCCAAGCGGCCGCGAGCGCACCCCCTAGACGGAAACTCGCGCGACGTGCAGGCTGTACATCCCTGTCCATGACCGCCATGTTTGAGACTTTGTCTCATCTATCGTGCCCCGGGGCACGGACTTAACTAGTTGATTTTGAATGCTTTACAGACTTCAACCGTGACGAAATGGGGTCCCAACACATGCCCTCTTCACCGGAGGAGGGACGCTGGCGATCGACCTGGGAGAACGGAGGCTGACGATCGACCTGGGAGAACGGAAGCTGGCGACCAACCTGGGAGAACGGAAGCTGGCGACCGGCCCTGGAGAACGGAGGCTGACGATCGACCTGGGAGAACGGAGGC
>CAYQJL010000043.1:0-24923 GCA_964417675.1 uncultured bacterium
GCCTTTCAGTCGCAGCAGTCTCCTGATGGCCTTGAGGTCGGTCGTAGGTTCCTCCCCGGGTTCTACGCGCTTCCTTTTAAGTCACACGCAGAATGAGGGTGGGTCTATGACCGTTCAACTTCTTCCCCCAAAAACGCTTCGCAGAATCCGGATTGAGCCAAAGAAAGTGCCCCGCCGCACTTGAATTTTCCCCACCTCGAGTGTTTCCAGAATGGAGCGGTTCTCTGGTTTCGCGGCCGTTGGCCGTCCCTTGGACGGACTGGGTGGCTCCGATTGCTCACAGACCAGGCGGTGAGAGGGCGGTGGCACCGGACGGTCGGCCCCGTCACGGCACTGGCGTGAAGTGCGGAGCAGGTTTGCGGCACTGCGAAGCCAGTGCCGCGCCGGGCCCCGCTGCCGGGAGCTGAGACAATCAAGGTGAGTTACAGGGAACGAAACGAAGCCGCGCGCCGGCCGTATCACCGGTGTGGCTTCCGCGATGCGTTCCGGAAGATCGAGTACCAGAAAGCGAACAGCGAACAAGCGTCTGATGCGTACCGTTAGCCGGATTCAGGAGGCATTTGTGGGGATTCCAGCAACCGTCCGCAGGGGCCTGCTAGTTGCGGCAATCGGCCTCATGGCCTGCGTTCCAGGCCAAGTTGCCGCTCAGGAGCCCGCAATTGTGGACGGACCCGTCGCGCATCTCTATGCCAAAACGCCGGGTGGTGGCCTGAAGGCCTTTGTGTTTTCGCCGCGTGCGCAGGCAGGCCACCACCGCCGGGCCGCGATCGTGCTGTTCCACGGGGGTGGCTGGTCCATGGGTGAACCCGAGTGGGCATTCTCCCGAGCGCGGCATTTTGCGGAACGGGGGATGATCGCGGTCGCGGCGCAGTACCGGCTATCGGATCAGGATTCCGTTACGCCGATTGAGGCCATGGCCGATGCCCGGGCGGTGATTCAATGGATGCGCGCGCAGGCCGACTCCCTCGATATCGATCCCGGGCGCATCGCGGCATACGGCTGGTCGGCGGGCGGGCACCTGGCTGTGTGTGCGGCAACATTCGATGATAGTAGTGCGGCCGGAAACGTCAGTTCCGCACCGAACGCCCTGGTTCTGGTTTCGCCGGCAGTATCGGTTGGATCGGACGGTTGGTTTCAGCGCCTCCTCGGGAAGCGCGCCGATGCACGGGATTTCACCCCCGACGAGCATGTGCGCAAGGGGATGCCGCCCACGTTGATTCTGCAGGGAAGCATCGATACGGTGACACCGCTGGCCGGGGCGAAGTGCTTCTGCGACCGTATGCGCGCCGCAGACAACGTCTGCGAGTTGCAGGTCTACGAAGACGTCGGCCATCTCTTCACGCCGAAGGGCATTCCCGACGACGGCTGGCCGCAGCCGGATCCGCAAACCGCAAAGGCTGCGGCGGCGAAGGCTGACGAGTTTCTGATCTCCATCGGGTTTATGGAGGTCCAGTCTCGGTGAAGACCGTTGATCAGCGTCATCAGCTGGCCGTCGACCGCCGAACCGGTCGACGGCCCCGCGGCGATGATGAACAGCTGTAGGCATTCTTCGAGGCGCTTGAGGACGGTTGCAACCTTCCGTGCGACGCGTTCGCCGTCGGCGAGCCTGTTTCGGGGTTGGCCTTCGATTATGATGGCAACGAGTGGCTTGGCATCATGGCCCGGTGCCGACGGGAAGAGGGCTCCGAGCACGTCATCGCAGCATCCGCGGTCGCGCTTGCGCCACATGCCCAAGGAGGGCCAATCCTGGCCGCCTTTCATGTGTGGCTCGGTCTCCACCCTTTGCCATAAGAGGCAGCTTCTAGCGCTCGCCGGAAGCGCCGGCACAAGGTCGCGGCGGCAGACCTCGACTTGAGCCAGCCCATCGAGCTCATCGTCCTATCCATCAAGGAGCGGGCCGCGCGCTGCCGGCTGCCCGGCACCGACTGGCTCATCAGCTTGCGCGCGAGCGGATTGTGGAAGCTCGTGCCAGGCGAGATCACGGTGGTGAATCCGCGCGGATCGATGCATCCGCCCTCGGCCTCATCCGCCCTCGGCCTCATCCGTCCTCGGCCTCATCCGCCCTCGCACTCAAGAACAAGGGCGATTGGGACCCGAGCAAGGAGTACTGGGGCGAAGAGGATGAGTCCGTCGATGCGTGGGTAAGGCGATCATCGCCCGTGGGCCGAGAAGGACCTGCGTTGCCTGAACACGCACGCGCACCGGGGCAACCTTGTCTTTGACCACAGTGCGGGGGACGCGATCCGCCACTACGAGGTAGGGCTCCGCATCGGCGAGCTGTCTTTACCCCCGAACTTCGACGGCCTGCTGCCCTGGGGCCTGATCGGCAACCGGCCCTTCCTGCGGTGCATGCACGGGTATGGCCTGTGCCTCTGGCGGCTCGATCGGTTCAAGGAAGCCGAGCGTGTCTTCGAGCGAATGCTGTGGCTCAATCCGATGGACAACCAGGGCGCACGCTTTCTGTTCGATGATGTGCGGGCCGGCCTGACCTACTGCAACGGCTGAAACCACATTGTCCAGTCTCGCGCCGACATCCACCAGGCATTCGATCTGGTTGCCCCGCGATTGCCCCGCGGTTGTGCCCCGCGGTTGCCCCGCGGTTGCCCCGCAGTTGTGCCCCGCGATTGCCCGGCCTGGCTGGCCGGAATCAGTGGAATACGCAGGCAAGGGGGGGGGGCGAAGTCGTTGCTGACCTCGGTGCAGGCCGTACGGTGAGCGATTCGGGGTCCAGGGTGGGTGGGCACGGGGCAAGGCTGCTACAGCTCTTGCCAATGAGATCGCCCGTGTAACCTGGGCGGTCTGTAGGAACGGTTGCAGCGTCGCGCGCAAACCGGGTAGAAACTGGCTCGACAATGCCGGACTATCCCAATCCGAGAGCCTCTTCCAACCGCGTGCGCAACGGCCACAGGGCCCGGCCCGTGTTGCCGAGCAACGTCATGACGACGGGCTCCTCGTCGTAGAGCATCGAGCTGAAAGCAACTCCGGGATCCGATCCCACGACGAAACGCTTCCGAGGGAGCGGCCGGTCGTCGCTCTCGTATTGCATCCACATGCCAAGGCCGTAATGCGTGTAGGGCGGCTTCCATCCAGTCGCCGTCTGGGGCTCAAACATCGCGCCGCGCAGATCGGGTTTCAGAAGGTTCCCTGCGATCAGCGCTTGCCAGAAGCGCTGCATATCCCCGGCGGTCGTATAGGCGCCTCCGTCGGCGCCACCCACCGCCGGCACGGCGAAGACATTCGTTCGCCAACCGCCGTCCTCTTCCTGGATGTAGGCGCGCGCGGTTCGTGCAGGCAGCCGGTCACTAGCGAAGTAACCCGAGTCGTTCATGCCCGCGGGGGCGAAGACTTGCTGCTCTACACAGGTCCGAAAAGGTGTGCCCGCTACCTGTTCAACCACCAATCCGAGCAGGATGAAGCCTCCGTCATTGTAGTCGAAGCGTTCACCCGGGGCGAACTTCATGGGCTTATCGCGGAAGAGCGGCAGGAAGTCGGCCGGCTGCCGCATGCGATACACGGGCATCTTCCGCCA
Organism: uncultured bacterium; assembly: GCA_964417675.1. Classification (GTDB taxonomy): domain Bacteria; phylum Eisenbacteria; class RBG-16-71-46; order CAIMUX01; family WJJG01; genus CAYQJL01. Next base: position 3,530 of record CAYQJL010000043.1, read on the forward strand.
AAGCGCTTCGTAGTCGGGATCAACATCCTCCTCGAAGTAAGACGTGATCCCCGAGCTGTGTGTCAATAGATGACGGATCGTGATCCCGGGATCATATCGTGGGAAGCGATCCTCGACGCATTCGGTCAAGAGGGTATCCAGGCTCAGCTTGCCGGCCTGGACGAGTTGCAGCACGGCCACGGCCGTGAAGATCTTGCAGCCCGAGGCCATCTGAAAGCGGGTTTGGGTCGTGATTGGAATCATCTCCGAATGGAGTGCCAATCCCCGGGCCTCCTCGAAGAGCACCTCATCGCCGCGGCTCACCCGAACCACGCCGGAGAACGGTTCCGGATCTTGTTGCGTCTCGATCAGAGAGCTCAGTTCCCTGCCGCTGATGTTCACCCTTACTCTCCTCACCAGGTCGCTACGCCATCGATCAGCCCGCGACACCGCCTCCGGTCGTCGGGTCCGTACAAGGTGTCTGGTCAGTCGGCTTCGCCGGGCAACCACGGTATCCGTCATCGTCAGCTGGCCGCGGCCGTCCTCAGTCATCAATCTCCATGAGCTGTTCCACGCGCCGCTTGCCGAGGCAGGCGACGAACCAATAGAGCCCGACCAGGAGCGCGGGACCGACGACCGCGGGCAGATACGTGTTGTGCCACTCGGCCAGCGGGGGGACGCCATGGACGATCAGGCAGACGCCGGCAATCAACCCCACGAGGCCCAGGTACATGACGGCCATCCCGCTGCGCGTCGGCACCGGGAAGAGACCACCGAAATAGAGCTGCAGCGCGATGTGGCCGAAGAGCGACAGCGCCAGCACGGCCTGGAAGTCCCGCAGCTCGTGGTCGGGTTGGCCAAGTGCGTACAGACGGTAGAAGATCACCGCGGCAAGCAGCACCTGGGTGACGCCCAGCCAGATCATGCCGATGCGGCCAGCACTCGCGCGCATCCGTTCATCCACGGTGAGCCGTTCGAACAACATCATCGTTCTCCTTTGATCCAGAATAGGTCGTCCAGGCGCTTGCCGGTTTCACGAGCGAGAATCAGGCACAACCGTAGGGTCGGGTTGTAGCGGCCTGCTTCGATCAGGCCGATCGTCTGTCGTGTCACCCCGGCCCGCTCGGCCAACTCCGCCTGGGAGAAGCCTCGCTCCACCCGGGCCACCTTCAGCCGGTTCTCGAATGCAATCTCTTCCATGGGGCCTCTCCTCTTCAAGGGCTCCCACTCAATGTAAGTTATATCGGTCGTAATGTCAACTATAATTTGCATTATGTCACACAAACATTGCACAAACGAGCATGACGGGATTTCGAATCCGGTAGACCGAGATCGGTCAGCGTCAGCGGACCAAGAACACAGACCGAACGGTCTGGCGATCCGCTGTATGGGCGCGAATCAGGTACCGGCCGACCGGCACCGGCCGGCCCAGTTCGTCGCATCCGTCCCAGCAGAGAGTGGCGCTCCGCATCGGTCCGGGGGTGGGGGATAGGCGGCGCACGGCACGTCCGGACGGATCGAAGACCGCCAATTCCGCGGCCGGTTTCACAGCATGCAACGCGGCGCCGTTTGCTCCCTGGGCGCCGTTTCCGGCCATGACGATCTCGGCCGAGAGCCGCAATTCCACGATGCCCACGGCCGGATTGGCTCGGAGTTCGAAGAGCGGCGGGCAACCGGGAAACACGACACAGGGAGCAGAGGATACATCCGACAGATGGATCCGCACCTGCACGAATCTTGCCCCCGGCAGACGGTCCGACCAAGGCGGAGGGAACGTGCTCCCCCAGCCATCCTGCGCGTCGTTGGCGTCGTAGTAGGGCAGCGTGAGGTTGTCGATGGGCATGCCGGACGGCGCCGTATCGCCGCCACGGTATTCGATCCACACCGCGCCCGGGCCCTCCCAGCGGATCGAATCCCGCAGCGCGCCGTAATCCCCCAGGTCCACGACCGGGGACAGGTAGAATCCCGTGGCGGCCGCTGGCTCCAACCGGAGCCCACTTTCGTGAATCTCCGTGTTCACCAGCCTGCCTACTGCCCAGACCAGGCCGCCCGGGACCGTCACACTGCGGTTGTAGGTATCGAGCGGATTGATCTGCCAGCAACGATTCCCGTCCGGGATCCCCCCGTGGACGGTCTGATCGGCCGCCAGCCAGAGGGTGTGATCGGAGGTATCGACCGTCAGTCCCTCAGACTCGCCATCTTCGTAGTAGCCCATGAGTGTATCGGGCGGGTAGTACGAAGAAGGGTTGGGATAGGCACCCAACACGATCACATCGCCGGTCGTGATCTTCAGGTGCCAGATCGTCCGATCCTCCATGAACCAGAATGTGTTGTCGAAGGGATCACGCGCGAGACCTTCCCCACCGACTCCCGTCGCATGAGTTTCAACCAGGACGCCGGACTCAGTATACCGCCGAAGTTCGCCGTTCCAGTTCGGCTTGGACCAGAGGCTGCTGGTTTGCGGATCGTAGTCCAAAGACCCTGGGAGACCGGGCATGTTGAAATCATCCGGAAGCAACTCTCCTTCACCTGTGAAGTGATAGGCCCGACGATCCGCGGCAGCGCCGTCCCCGCCCCAGGCCCAGAACGAGCCGTCTGACGGCTTGTAGGCAAGTCCCTGGATCCACACCATGTGAGGGTTCACCGGGATGGGATCCGCCAGCCGGGCGCCATCCCGCTTGCGCAAGACCTCGATCGACTCGCCGGCCTGTTCCCAAGTGAAATGCGCACAGTAGAGCACATGGGCCTGCGAGTCGTAGGCCAGATCGGTATTGATGAAGTTGTCGGGACACGTCCAGACACGAATGAGGTAGGGCGAACTCTGATCATGATAGGTCAGCTCGTAACCTCGGAGCAGAGGTCCTTGGGAACGTGCTGCAGAAAGAAGCCCGCCCCACAGAACCAGGAACCACAGAATCAGAACGCCTCGGAGAGTCCAGTGCACCTCACGGAAGAGCGGGGGACGCCCCTCGTCCCGGCGCCACGTGCCTTGGTTTGATCGAAGGAGCATCTGTCTGCCTCCCGCTCGTACCTGCTCCTCAAGTCCCCATGGCGAACCTGACCCTCGTAGGAGTCTATCACGCGTACAGCGCGGGGTCACCGGCCGCAAGAGCGGCTGGCGGCGAGCGGCCGAGCGACGCATTCCGGGAGCCTCGTCCGCGACGCTGCCAACGCCCGTGGACCCAAGCCGCGAATCGCCACTCGGCTTGAGACTTGACGCTGGGCCGCGCGGCAACCACAATGCACTTGCGACCCCGCTCCACACCGCCGGCTTTGGTCGTCGTGCGGTGGGCGGTCGACCATGTGGGACTACGAGTTTCGCGGGGTCATCGGATGGGGAGATCTGTCCATGGCGAAGATCCGCGTGTTGCTGGTCGAAGATAACCGTCTGTTGCGCGAAGGCATCGCGGCCATGCTCAATGCGCAACCCGACCTGCGGGCCGTGGCCTCGACGGGCAACGGCGATGCGATGATCAAGGCCGAGAAGCTCAAGCCCCAGGTGGTCCTGCTGGACATGGGCCTGCGCAGCCAGAACAGCCTGCGGGTGGTCGAATCCCTCAAGACGCGTTTTCCAAGAACCGAAGTGATCGTCATGGACCTGATTCCGGTCCAGGCGGACGTCGTTGACTTCGTGAAGGCTGGTGTGGCCGGCTTCATTCTCAAGGACGCATCCTTCGACGACTTCCTGAACACCATCCGGTCGGTGGCGGAAGGCAAGAAGGTCCTACCACCACCCCTGACCGGGTCGCTCTTCTCTCAGATCGTCGAACACGCCATCCAGACCGGCGATCCGGCAAGGCTGCTCAAGGCGGTCAGGCTGACCCGGCGGGAGCATGAGGTCCTTGCCCTGATCGCGGAGGGCCGCAGCAACAAGGAAATCGCCCGACAACTCCACATCGCGATCCACACGGTCAAGAGTCATGTGCACAATATCTTGGAGAAGCTCGCGCTGCGCACGCGTCTGGAACTGGCCAGCTTTGCCCATCGGCGCGGCCTGACCAAGCCGGAGTCGAAGCCGTAGGCCGTCGCGCCGAACCAGCATCCCTCCAAGGGACTAGTCCCCTTTTCGCTCTTCGGACCGATTGTCTTCCGCTCCCCTTGCGGCGATTCTAGCTACGTAGTGGAGTGCTGCATCGCTGCTGGGCCCGCAAGGGCAGAGGGGAGCTTGCCATGAATGCCCTGCTCATCTATCCGGAGTTTCCAGATACCTTCTGGAGCTTCAAGCACGCCCTGAAGTTCGTGCGCAAGAAGGCCGGGCACCAGCCTCTGGGGCTGATCACCGTAGCCGCCCTGCTGCCCGCGGCATGGGACAAGCGGCTGGTCGACACCAATGTCACGAGCCTGACCGCCGCGGACCTCGCGTGGGCCGACGTGGCCATGATCAGCGCCATGAATGTGCAACGCGACTCGGCGGCGGCGTTGATTGCGCGTTGCCGGCGAGCGGGGGTCAAGGTCGTGGCCGGCGGTCCCCTCTTTACCGCCGAACACGAGCGCTTCACGCAGGTCGACCACTTCGTGCTCAACGAGGCTGAGCTGACCTTGCCTCCCTTCCTGCGGGATCTCGAGGCCGGCTGTGCGCAGCGCATCTATCGAACGGACGAATTCGCCGACCTGCGGCAGTCGCCCACGCCTCTCTGGGATCTGGTCGATCTGAGCCAATATGCAACGATGGGCATCCAGTACTCGCGCGGCTGTCCCTACGATTGCGAGTTCTGCAACGTCACGTCTCTCTTCGGACATCGTGTGCGCACCAAGGCCACGGCGCAGATCCTCGCCGATCTGCAACAGCTCTACGACCGCGGCTGGCGCCGACCGGTCTTTATCGTTGATGACAACTTCATCGGCAATCGCCAGCAGCTCAAGCGCGATCTCCTGCCGGCGCTGATCGCGTGGCGTCAGGGGCGTCGGGGGATGCCCTTCAACACCGAGGTCTCGATCAACCTGGCCGATGACGAGGAACTGATGGCCATGATGGTGGCGGCCGGCTTCGAAGCGGTGTTCGTCGGGATCGAGACACCCGAGGACGGCGGCCTGCGCGAATGCAACAAACTACCCAATCGGAACCGCGATCTCGTGGCTTCCATCAAGCGGCTCCAGCGTGCCGGTCTGGAGGTGCAAGGGGGCTTCATCGTCGGCTTCGACAGCGACACGCCCACGATCTTCCAACGTCAGATCGACTTCATCCAGAGCAGCGGCATTGTCACGGCCATGGTGGGCTTGTTGCAGGCGCCCCATGGTACGCGACTCTACGAACGCCTCAAGCGCGAGGGACGGCTGGAACGTGAGATGTCGGGCGACAACGTGGATGGGTCCACCAACTTCGTGACGCACATGGCGACCCATACGCTGCGCGAGGGCTATCAGCGGATCCTGTCGCGCATCTACGCGCCGCGTCACTACTACGCGCGCATCCGGACGTTCCTGAAAGAGTACAACCCGCCCGGACGCGCCACGCATCGGGACAAGGACGATCTGTTGGCGTTCTTGCGCTCGATCTACTGCCTGGGCATCGTCGGGAGCGAACGCTGGCATTACTGGTGGCTGGTGCTGTCGACGCTGTTCGTGCGGCCGCGCTCCCTCGCATCGGCCGTCCGGCTGGCCATCTACGGATTCCACTTCCGCCGCGTCTGTGAGCTGCATCTGCACTGATGCACATCCGCCGCGGGTGTCTTCACCGTGTAGTCGTGCTGAGCGAGTGTCTTGACCATGTAGCCGTGCAGAGCGTGTGTCTTGACCATGTAGTCGTGCAGAGCGTGTGTCACCTTCGGAAGACCCTGACGAGCCTCTTCAGCGGCCATCACCTCTGAAAAGCTCATGAGTCCCTCTGGCTAGGCGGCCGGGAGCCGAATGACGAAGGTTGTGCCCTGACCCTCCGCGGTCTCGAAGGTCAGCTCGCCCCTGTGCTGGTCGACGACGATGCTGCGTGCCAGCGTGAGCCCCTGGCCGGTGCCGCTGCCCACGGTGCGGGTGGTGAAGAACGGATCGAAGACCCGATCCCGGATCTTCGCCGGAATGCCGTTGCCCGTGTCGCTGATGCGCACCTCCGCCATCTCACCGGCTTGGCGAGTGGCGACAGTGATCAACCCACGGTCACTGGCGGACGCATCCTCGATGGCCTGGACCGCATTCATGATGATGTTGAGCAGCGCCTGATTGAGCTCGACGGCGCGGCCCTGGACGAAGGGCAGGTCGTCGGCAAACTCGGTCCGCACCTCGCAGACCCGCTTCCATGCGCTCTGGGTGACGGTGATCGTCGAGGCCAGCGCGCGGTTCAGGTCCACGGAGCCGAGCTCCAGCGCGCTGTCCCGGGAGAACTCCTTCATCGCCGCGACGATCTCGCTGATCCGTTTGACACCCTCGACCGATTCGCGCAGGGCCTTGGGCACGTCCTCACGGGCGAAGGCAATGTCGCGGTCCGCCGCGGCGCGTGTCAGCCGGTCGGCCGCATCGGCCGGCAGGGCCGCCGCCACCCCGTCGAGGTCGCCGAGATAGCCGAGCAGATCCTCGAACGCCCCTAGAAGGAATTGCAGGTTCGTTTCGATGTACTGCGAAGGCGTGTTGATCTCGTGCGCCAGTCCGGCCGCCATCTGACCGATCGCCTCGAGCTTGCGGGTCATCAGGATCTGGGCCTCGAGCTGTCTCTGCTCGGTCACATCGCTGCCCACGATCAGCACCTTGGCGGCCGCGTTCGGGCCCGAGTCGGTGATTGCGCTCAGGACCACACTGAGAAATCCCTCACGGCCATCCGGTCGGGTGAAGGGCACTTCGCGGATTGTGGTCGCTCCTGGAGAAACGGCCGCCAGCATGTTCGGGAGCGCGGCAAAGTCCCAAGAAAGTCCACTGGATCCGATTTCGCGGCCGACCACGTCGAAGGCGGTCCGGTCGAAGAGCGACTCGGCCGCCGGATTGAAGCGCAGGATGCGTCCCTCGGCATCCAGCGTGATGAGCGCGAGCGGAATGGCGTGGATGAGTGTCCGGTTGGCCTGATGCGCGACGCGCAACTCCTCGACCGCGCGCCGCCGCTGAATGACGAAGGAGAGGACCCCGGCGAAGTCGGAGAGAAAGCGCATGGCATTCTCGTTCGGCGTGTGGCCGTGCCGCGTCGTCAGGCTCAGGACGCCGATCCACTGCTGCACGGACATCAGCGGGAGCCAGATGTGCCCGTGGGCGCCGCGAACGTCGCAATGCGACGGATGGTCATCGTCGGTGTCGCGCACGAACGCCGGCAAGCCGTTGCGGGCCCTTGCCCAGCTGTCCCACGTTTCACGGGAATCGGTCAGTGAACATGGGCCGCAGTCGCGGGCGGCGCCCATACGGGCCGCCGCTGCCACCTGTCCCTGCTCGTCCCAGAGGTGCACCGCGCACTCCTCGCGACCTCCCAACCACGAGATCTCCCGCATGCCTTCCAGCGCCTTGCCGAGCAGCGACTCCAGCGAGATCTCCTCCAGGCTCATCCGCAGGATCTGCATGCTTTCCTGCGCCTTCGTCCGTTCGACGATCTCCTGCTGCAGCTCGAGGTTCTTCTCTGACACGAGCCGCTCGCGCTCGACGGATTCCGCGAGATGAACGGAGAGGATGCGGGAGCGGAGATAGAGCCGGATGCTGAGAGCGGCGCCCACCAGGATGGCCAGAGCGATCGTGCCCAGGGCGACCAGATTGTGCCAGGGCTTGATGCGCCCGAGGATCTCGTGGGTGGCGACGACCTGCAGCAGTTCGAAGGGCGTGCCGAGGACCGGGGCACGCACGGCGAGATACTCCCGATCGTCGAAGCTCCCGCGGAACTTCAGCATCGTCCTCAGCTGCAAGTCTTCGAGCGGAGGAAGCGGCCGTGTCCGCGTCCCCATCCATCCCAGCGGCGCATCGCGGCGAGTCGCTTCGAGCAGCATGAAGCTCCGATCGTCGCCGCGATCTCCGAGGATGTGATCGCGCAGTGGATCGCCATTGACCCAGGCCAGGATCTGGCCGACATAGGCATCCTTGAAGTAGTGCGCCTGCGAGAGCACGACTTCCCAGCCGTCGCTCCACACGAGCGCCTCGGCGCGGCGCAGCTCCGGCATGAGACAGCTGCGCAAGGGGTTGTGGGGGAGGATGCCGGCCTCCGGGCTCGCCGTGTCAATCAGCACCGTGCCGTCCTGCTCGATGAAGACGAACCGCGAGAAGATCGGAGTCCCCGCGATGCGCTTGTTCTGGAGGTAGTACCCCAGACGTTCATGGATCGGCGGCAGGCTCTGGCGCAGGCCGTAGTCCATGCTCATGCCCAGGGCCTTGTTCTCGAAATAGACGTTGAGCTCCCGCGAGAGCGAGATTTCCATGAGGTTGTCGCGTCGTTCCGAGAAGAAGTACTCGAGGGCGATGGCGCGCTTCTCGGTCTCGCGGGCGACCTGCATGATCAACGCGCCGCGCACCCGCTTGGCCGAGGAGTAGTTGAGCCACACGAGGGCGAAGATGAAGCCCACCATGACCACTGTGGCGGTGAACAACACCACCACCAGAGGTCTGCGGGTGATCCTCTGTGGTTCAGTCGCCATCGGCTCGATCCATCAGGGCGCTGTGATCACCGGGGCCTGCGAGCCGGCGCACTACTTCGTCGCGACGCGCCACTGCTTCGCGAAGAACTCCGGGAAGTAGTCGAAGACGAAGGGATAGTACTGGCGGACCATCGCGACGTAGGATCCGTCTTCTACCCGCCGGGCGAGGTAGGCATCGAAGGCCTTGCGCAGTTCAGGCGCGGTCTTCGAAAAGGCCACCGCCATGTCCTGCTGTTCGCTCACCGGCCCCAGGATCTTGATCTTCCCGGGCCACTTCTGCAGGGCCACCAGGGCGTCGGGCACATCCAGCAGCGTCAGCTCCGCCTCGCCGTTGATCAAGGCGGGCGCGATCTCGTTGAGCGAACCGGCGAAGAGCATGATCTGCCCGGCCACCTGGTCCAGGTTGTACAACGACGGGTCGAGGCAGGTGCCCGACTTTCCCAGGAGCGAGCGCCCGGAGATCAGCGCCCGCACCGCGGCGATGTCGGCGTCCAGATCGTTGGAGGGCCGGATCGGCTGGATCGGGGAATCCGCACGGGCCACGAGCCAGACCTGATTGGGGAAGGTCGCCTGGGAAAAATCAACGGCCTTCTGTCTCCAGGGGAGCACGGTGATGCCGTTGGCCCCGATGTCGCCCTTGATCGCCATCTCGGCGCCTAGCAGGACGTCGGTGCCGTTGGCCTTGACGGCGCGTCCGGTGAGATCTCCGAACAGGGTGCCCCAGTCCACCTTGACGAACTCGTACGAGACACCCAGGTAGTCGGCGAACCCGCGCACCAGTTCGACGTCCAGGCCGTCACCTGCGCCGGTCACGAAGTTCGCATAGGGGATGCCGAGATGCCGCAGCGAGCCGCGGCGCTTGACATCCTCGAGATCGCCGGCGTCGGCGGCGGTTGCAAGGCTCAAGACGAGCCACGCCGCAACGCCAAGGTTCGATATGCGCGTCACTGCCCCTCCAGATTCGAAGCACTCAGGACCCGGCGAGGAGGATCCTCGCCAACGACCGCACTCCCTTGATCTATCGGCCAGAGCCCGGCCGAAGATCGGCTTAGATTCCTATGTCGCAACTTTTTGTGGGGCTACGGCTTGGGGGTGGTCTCCGGCGAGGATGCTCGGGCCGCCCGTGGCCGGCGCGGCGTCGAGCACGCCGGATCATCGCATATAAGGCCCTTCGGGAAGGACAACAGGACGATGTCATTCCTCTTGATAGGCAAGGTGTAGTCGAATCATTATGCGATTATGAAACAAGAACCCTTCCTTCTCGATTACGATGTCTGTAAGGATTTACTGTTGGGTCGTTTAGCCGAGCCGGCTCCGTGGCGCATCCAATGGCTCGTTGGTCCCCGTCAAGTCGGGAAAACCATGAATTCGTTCGAAGAAACCCGAGGTTCCGGCCGCTCGTTGTCTGTCGTGACGGGGATCAGGATACGGCAAGGCGGGCAGGGGTTGCCGCCATTGGCTGGCAGGCGTTCTTGATGTCGGGTTCCCCCGCTGTGCCCTCGACTCCAGCGCTACCCGGTCGTGCCTGCCGCCGGTATCAGCAGACGAGGCCGGGCGCTCAGGGGCGCGATGCCACCCACGCCGGCGCGGGGATGAACGCTGGGGCGAGCGCGAACGGCCATCCGAGGATTGTGGGTTCTCCCTTCTATTTGATATCGGCGCAAGAGGATGCGGCTTTGGAGTCTTGTCCGGACCCTCGCCAACCGCTGCTGGCGATTCCGCGGGGCCCCATGGTACCCTTGCGTGCAATGGCGGCCGGGGTGGGCCGCCGACGGATACCCAGGAATGAAACGTGACGAGGCAGCCATGGACAAGATCCATCGTTGGGTTCCCGCGGTCATGCTCGCCGTGGGACTGATCATCGGCGGCGGCTTGCTCGGCCGCGGCTTCACCGAGGGCCGGCGCGCCGATCGCTTCGTAACCGTCAAGGGCCTGGCCGAGCGCGACGTCCAGGCTGATCTGGCGCTGTGGCCCCTGCGGTTCGTCTCGACCGACAACGATCTGCGGACCGCTCAGGCCCGCATCGAACAGAGCAAGGCCACGATTCTGGAGTTCCTGGACGAACATGGCATCGGTGCCGACCAGGTGGAACTTCTCGGCTTGGAGGTCACCGACGTGCTGGCCAATCCGTATCGCAGCGGACCGGCCGACAGCCGCTTCATCATCGCCCAGACGCTGATGGTGCGCTCGGAGGATCCGGCCCAGGTCGCCGGCGTCAGCCAGCGGATCGGCGATCTGGTGGAGGCCGGCGTGGTGCTCTCCTCCGATCGCGGTCCCAGTGCGGGACCCACCTACCTCTTCACCGGGCTCAACGAGCTGAAACCGGAGATGATTGCCTCCGCCACCGCCAATGCCCGCGAGGCCGCCAGGCAGTTCGCCCGGGATTCGGGCAGTCGCCTGGGCAGCATCCGCCGCGCCAATCAAGGCGTCTTCGTCATTCTCGCCCGCGACCGCACGCCCGGGATGATGGAGGAGAGTCAGTTGTACAAAACGGTCCGCGTGGTTACGACGGTCGAGTACTTGCTCGTCGATTGACTGGCTGGCGGGAGATGAATCCTGCTAGAGCGTGAAGGAAACCTCCATGTCGAGCCATGCCTATCACATGTTCAATCAGGACAAGGAGATCAGGGATCCGGAAGCGATCGCTGCGATCCTGAAAGGCGGGAAGTACGCGATCTTGGCGCTGGCGGGCGCGGACGGCCCGTACATCGTCACGCTCAGCTATGGGATCGACCTCGAGCAGAGGACGCTCTTCTTCCATACGGCCGTCAAAGGATTGAAACTGGACATCCTGCGGGAGAATCCGAGCGCCTGCGGCACCGTGATAGAGGACCGCGGATACGTCCCTGGAGATTGTTCTCACAAGTTCCGCTCGGTCGTGTTCTACGGGAAGATTCGGGAGATCGAGGACATCGACAGGAAGAAGATGGCCATGTTGACCATGTTCAGGCATCTCGAGTCCGACCCGGAATCGATGCGCGAGAGATTCCTGCGGACGGATGAAGCCTACCGTGACCTTCTGGTCTTGGAGCTCCCGATCGATTCGATTCGGGGCAAGGCCTCTCTTTGAGCAAACCCTGCAGGCCGATCGAAGTCATGGGCGTCGGTTGCGGAGACACCGACTCCGAGAAGACGAGCTGAAGAGCCATCAAGAGCATCTTTTCGAATTAGACCGGGCACCGCTGTGCCCGCCATGGAGGACGGCGGCGCGTGACCGATTTCGCAGGGAGAAGGGGCGCCTTCGGGATGGAAGTACAGCCTGACCCAGCGGATGGGGTGGGCCGTCTCGTTGGGATGGGCCACTTCCTTGATACGGTCCCGGGCTAGGCCGCCAGATGGCTCGGCAGATCGGCATCGCCTTCGAGGTCGAGTTTGACGGCGAGAAAGCGCAGCAGGTCCTTCAACCCGATCACACCGAGAAGTGTCTCGCCTTCGGTGACCATCAAGCGGCTCACTTGATGGCGATTCATGGTCTCGAGTGCCTTGATCGCGTCGGTATCCGGCGCGATGCTGTTGCTCTCTGAGCAGGATTGGGCAACGTCCTCCACCCGGTGGCGACTCCACGCTTCGCGGGCAACCGCCTTCACATCCCGGGTCGTGACGCACCCCACGAGACGACCCTGTTCCACCACGGGATATAGCTTGTGGTGATGACGATAGACATACTCCTCCACAAACTCTCCAAGGGACAGGGAGGGAGCAACCGAGACGGGTGACTTGCTCATGAAGCGGCGAACCTCCTCGCCTTCGAGAGCCTTGCGCACCAGGAGTTGTTGATAGCTGTTCTTGGCGATCGATCGGATGAAGAAGCCGATGAGAATCCACCACAGACCGCCCAGTGGGTTCATCAACAGGACATTGATGACTCCCAGCCCCACGAGCACGAGTCCAAAGCCGGAGCCCACACGGGATGCGGTGTGGGTTGCCGCACGCAGATTGCCGCTCTTGCGCCAGATGAGCGCGCGGAGCACCCGTCCGCCGTCGAGGGGGTATCCGGGGATCATGTTGAATACGACCAGAACGCCGTTGATGTAGCCGATCCACCGCAGAACCGCGGTCACCGGTTGAGACCATCCCCACATGCCTCCTAGCGCCGCTGCGCCCAGAAACACGCCCATGATGCCGACACTGGCCAGGGGACCCGCGATCGCCATCTTCAGTTCGGCCGTGGCATTGGGCGGCTCGTCGTTCATCTCGGCTACACCGCCGAAAAGGAAGAGAGTGATGCCCTTGATGGGCATGCCCGATCTTCGGGCGACCAGCGAGTGCGACAGCTCATGGAGCACGATCGAAAGAAACAGCCCGAAGGCCGCCGCGACTCCCATCAGGGCGTACTGCCATCCGCTGAGACCCTCGATCTGATCGGGAAACACACCTGCGGACAGGGACGCGATGACGAGCGCGAGAATCAGCAACCAGCTCAGATCGATGCGCACGGCGAAGTCGAAGAGCTTGAAGAGTGTGTATCGCTTGCCAAACATGGGAAACCTCCCCACCTGTGCAGTCTGTTTGCGGCATGCGCGAGCAACAGGCACGCTATCCGCCTCGAGTTCAATCGGCGCACGATCGACCGGGACCGTTCCGCACGCTACGCCCTGTCGTGGATGGCCACAACGGGGGCTGGCCTTGCCGGACGCTGGGGGATTGCCCCACATGTCGGTTGGGGAGGTGTGGGGTGGGGGGGATCGGACCATCTCGGATGGCCACCGCGCGGCAATCCGCGCACAATGGGTGGCACGTCGCCCTGGGCACTGGTTCGAAGGCGGGAGGAGCGGTTGTGGAGAACGCGCGCATCGCCGGGCTGCTCGATGAGATCGCGGCCCTGCTTGAATTGCAGGACGCCAATCCATTCCGGATCCGGGCCTATCGCAGCGCGTCGCAGGCCATCCGCACTCTCTCGCAACGGGTGGCGGATCTGGCGGCCGAGGATGAGGACCTCTCCGCGATTCCCGCCATCGGGGAGGGGATGGCCGAGAAGATCGCCGAGATGCTCGCGCGCGGAACCTGTGAACGCCTGGAGCAGCTTCGCCGGAAGACGCCTCGAGGGCTGACCACCCTGATGGAGATTCCCGGGTTGGGTCCCCGGACGGCCGCACGGCTCCACAAGGAACTCGGCGTCCAATCGCTGGAGGATCTCAGAAAGGCCTGTGAAGCTGGGAAGGTCCGCGAACTGGACGGAATGGGCGCGAAAAGCGAGAAAGCGATCCTGAAAGGCATTGCGACGATAGAGAAGACGACCGGGCGCCGGCTCTACAGCGAGGCACGCGAGTATCTCGATGTGCTCGGCGGGCATCTTGACGAGGCCGGGGCCATCGAGGAGTGGGCGGTGGCCGGAAGCATGCGCCGGGGCAAGGAGACGATCGGGGATCTCGATGTCCTCATCCGGGCCAAGGATCGCGAACGGGCTGCCGCGGCGATTCTGGAATACGACGACATCGCCCAGGTGATCAGCCATGGCAACGAGCGCATCAGCGTGCGGTTGCGTGGCGGGCTGCAGGTGGACGTTCGCTTCTTCGATCCAGAGTCGTTCGGTTCCGCGCTGCTCTATCTCACGGGGTCGAAGGCCCACAACATCGCGCTGCGCAAGATCGCGCAGGAACGGGATTGGAAGCTCAATGAGTACGGTCTGTACAAAGGCGACCGCCGTCTGGCGGGCAAGGATGAGCGGGGCATCTACAAGCGGCTGAACCTGCAATGGGTGCCCCCGGAGTTGCGGGAAGGTCGCGGCGAACTGGACGCCGCGCGATCCAACAGCCTGCCCAAGCTGGTCCAACGCGGGGATCTGCGCGGGGATTTGCACTGCCACACGACCGCAAGCGACGGGAAGCACTCGATCGCGAGAATGGCCGAGAGCGCCCAGGAGTACGGATTCGAGTACCTTGCCATCACCGATCACAGCCAGCGCGTCACGATGACCAAGGGGCTCGACGATGACGCCGCCCGCAGACATGCGGACCGGATCCGGAAGGTCGACGATGCAATGAAACGCTTCTGGCTGCTGGCGGGCATCGAGGTGGATATCCTCAAGAGCGGCAGGCTGGATCTGAAGGAGAAGACGCTGGCCGGCCTCGACTGGGTGGTGGGCAGCGTCCATTACGATCGCAGCATGAGCAAGCAGGCGATGACCGATCGCATCACGACCGCCGTGCGCAGCGGCGTGATCCACTGCCTCGGCCATCCCCTGGGCCGGTTGATCGGCAAACGCGACCCGATCGAAGTGGATCTGGATGAGATCTTCCAGGCCTGTGTCGACCACGACGTGCGTGTTGAGATCAATGCGCAGCCCGATCGCCTGGATCTTCCCGACTACCATTGCCGCCGGGCGCGGGATGCCGGCGTGGGCTTTGCCCTGGGCAGCGACGCGCACTCGGCCGGGAGCTTCCATTTCATCGACTACGGCCTGTTGGCCGCCCGGCGGGGATGGCTGCGCAAGGAGGATGTGCTCAACAGCGTCACCATCACCGAGCTGAGGAAGCGGGTGAAGCGACCTTGAGCGGCCGCCGCGGCGGTTGGACCGCGGCCGTAGTTGGATCGCCGCCGGGCTCAGCGCTACTCGCCCACGGGCGGATAGGCGGGGGGCTCGGGCAGCGGCCGCGGATCCTGTTCGATCAGGCTCTGCAGGTGGGCGATGGCGCGCTCGAGTTGGGCATCCCGGCCGGCGAAGGTGGCGGCCGGCAGGTTGTCGATGACGATGTCGGGGTCGACACCGTGGTTCTCGATCAGCCACTCGCCCTCGGGACCGTAGACCCCGAACTCCGCGGCGGTGACGATGCCGTGATCGACCAAGCGGTTGCTGCTCGTGAGCCAGACCTCGCCGCCCCAGGTGCGTGTTCCGATGACACTGCCCAGTCCCAGGCGGCGGAACCCTTCCGCCAGGGCCTCGCCGTCGGACTGCGTGTACTCATCGACCAGAATGACCATGTGCCCGCGGAAGGCGTACTGCATGTTCGAATAGGGCTCGCCGCTGCGCGGTTGCCAGTACATCCAGGCCCGCCGCAGCAGCTTCCCGAGAATCCAGCTGTCGATGTTGCCGCCGGTGTTGTGGCGGACATCCAGGATCAACCCGCGCCGGTTGAACACGGGATAGAACTCCCGCTGCCAGGCGCCCATGTCATCGCGGCCCATGGAGCGCAGATGGACGTAGCCGATCTGCCCCGCACTCATCTCCTCGACCCGCATCCGGCGGGTGTACTCCCATTCGCCGTAGCGCAGATTCCACTCCGCGCGCACCGGCATGGGCTTGACGATCAGGTCCCTGTGGGTGGAGCGGCCCGCGGGACGCACCCGCATCCGCAGATCACTTCCGGCCTGATTGCGAAGAAGGGCGCCGAGATGGGGCGCCGCCAGGGTCGCCTGCCCGTTGATGCTCACGATGATGTCGCCTGCGTTGACATCGACACCGGGCTGTCTCAGGGGTGAGCGTTGATCCGGCAGATCCGGATCGGATTCGTAGATGTGATCGATGCGGTATCCGCCGGCTTCGGGATCGCGGGTCAGGCGGGCTCCCAGAGAGGCCAGGGACGGAGGCTCACTCGCGTTGCGGTGGTCGCCCCCGTAGACCCAGGTGTGCAATGTGCCCAGCTCACTGGCCATGGCCGCCTGCAGATCGCTCAGTTCCCCGCGGCAGGTGACCCGCCCGACCAGGGGAAGATATTTCGCCAGGATTGCGTCCCAATCCAGGCCGCGCATGTTCGGATCCCAGAAGTAGTCGCGCTGGAGCCGCCAGGACTCCAGGAACATTTGTCGCCAGAGCTCGTGCGGGCGAATCGTGAAGGCCAGTTTCTCCAGATCCACCCGCTCGGTGGCACGGTCGGGCGCCTTCCCG
The DNA here is from genome assembly GCA_964417675.1 of uncultured bacterium. Lineage (GTDB taxonomy): Bacteria > Eisenbacteria > RBG-16-71-46 > CAIMUX01 > WJJG01 > CAYQJL01. The sequence goes on from CAYQJL010000043.1 coordinate 19,862, forward strand.
GAGCTCGCGTCGGTCACGAAGAAGGAAGAACCCTCTCGGATCATGATCCGGCTGCAGTCTCCGGATAGGGCATAGCTCGCGGCCGCCGGACTCAGCACGCTCTTGACCGTGTCCGGATCCCCGATCTTCATCGTGACCAGGGCGCCGTCGCCCCGACCGGGCTGGCCGGGGTGGCGGATCCAGAACAGTCGATCGGCACTGAGCGCCAAGTCCCTGTAGTTGCCGGGTGGCAGCGGCACCTTGTGCAGCCGTCGCTCGATGCCGTCGGCATCGAGCGTGACGGCGGCGCTGCTGTCCTGCTTCACGGCCTGCGCGGCGGGTGAGAGCTCGTCCGGCTTCTCAAACGGGGAGCGCAGGCCTGCTTGCAGGGGCAGGAGATAGATCTCGGTCTGCTCATCGAAGTAAGGATCCGGTTGGCGGCTGCCCCATGGACCGTGCACGGTCGAGACGAAATGGCGGTCGGAGAGAAAGTAGAGCCATCTGCCGTCCCGGCTGAATGTGGCATTCCAGCTGTCGTACCGATCGCTGGTCACCGGGAGCGATTCTTTCGAAGCCAGGCTGTACAGATAGATTTGGCCGAAGGAGGAAGCGGCATCCATGGCATAGGCCAGCCAACGGCTATCGGGCGACCAGCGCGGGCCGTCCAAGCCCTTGTACGGCGAGCTGTCGACCAACGTGCTCTTGCCCTTCTCGAGATCCAGGATCCACAGGGCCTGATCATGGTCTGTGTAGGCCAGGTAGCGGCCATCGGGCGAGGGGGTGCCCCGCAGGCGCAGGATCCGTCCATCATCGCTGAGCTGCTCCGGATCGCCCCAGCCGTCGGCCGGGTAGCGCCACCACTCAACCTCGCCGCTGGCATCCGCAAGGGCCAGGATGTGCCGGCCGTCGGCGCTGAAGATGGCCTGGCGACAGCGGATGTCCTTGCGCCGGGTGACATCCACGAGGCGTCCGCCCTTGGTGGGGGCTACGAAGACCTGCCCGTAGAGGGTCAGGACCAACCGGTCGCCGCTGGGCGAGATCGCCGCATGGGAGAGGTAGTCGAACGGTTCCTCCACCCAACGCTCGCGCATCTGATCGAAGTCGCTGCTGAGCACGATCGGAAGCCGTTCGGTGGTGCCCGCGGCGAGATCGTGAAGGTAGAGATCGGCGCCCAGCTGATACACGATCCGACCCTCGGAGAGCGAGGGGGATTTGATGTCCCAGCCGGCATGATGGGTATGCTGCCGGATGTCGGAACCGTCCGGCTGCAGGGACCAGATGTTCATCGTGCCATCCCGGTCCGAGACGAAGTAGATCCGGCCCGACCAGAACATCGGATCCCGGCTTGTGCCCGGATAGGAGGCGGTGAGGGCAATGGCCTCGGACTCGCCGAGCCGATAGCGCCACAGATTCTGCGCCGTGCCGCCGCGATAGTACTTGGTGTGGCTGCCATGAAATGCCTGGCGGGTGAAGAAGAGGGTCTCGCCGCCGGCGTCGAAGCATCCCTGCGCGGCCTGGGCCAGGGGCAGGAGCGTGCTCTGATTGTCTTCCAGATCGATCAACGCCAGTTGGGTGTTGGGGAGTGTCGAGTACCGGCGGGTGCTGTACAGGATGCGTCCATCCGGCGACCAACCCTGCACACGGGCTCGTTCACCCTCGAAGGTGCGGCGCGTCGGAATCCCGCCCGCCACAGGCATGCTGTAGACCTCGGCGGCACCATCGTAGGCCCCGGTGAAGGTCAGGGTCCGACCGTCCGGGGACAAGGCCGGGTGGGATTCCTCCTCCAGGTGGGTCGTCAGGCGTCGGGCGGGCGAGGGGCTGCCGAGGGTCCAGAGCCACAGGTCGCCCTCGGCGGCGAAGACGAGCGTGTCAGCGTGCAGCGCCGGGTAGCGGTAGTAGCCTTCGACGTCCGCCGCGGCGGGGCCGCCAAAGCCCAGTAGGATCAGGAGCACGAGAAGCGCCAGGAACACCACGCCGGGTACGCCCCCGGCGACCGGGGGCCGGATCTGGAACGGACGCCGCCACCGCCCGGTGCGAGGACCGGGGTGGGGTGGAATGGCGCGGTTGGACAGAGCCGCTCGTGAGCCTGGATCGACCGTGTGCATTGACAGCTCCTTGATCGGATCTTCACTCGTGGGGAACCAGGGGGCAGTGTATCCCATCCGCGCCGGACGGTCATCTGTGTCGCGTTCCGGTTACCTCCTGCGCCGCGCTCCGGCCACTTCCTGCGCCGCGCTCCGGCCACTTCTGAGTCGTACCAGGGTACGTCTCTGGCCACCCTCCGGGCCCCCTCCCGTCCCCACCCGCCCCTCCCGCGTCGCGCCATGCCCGGTCCGCCTTGCGGGGCGTCTCGGTCGTTGGCGGAGGTGTCGGCGGCCTGCTATAGTACGGCGGCTCTGGAGGAGCAGCATGCATGAAACGTCACGCCGGCCGTCCCACGAAGCAGTATGACCATACCGAGGGATCGATCATCGCGTCGATCCTGCGGATGGGCGTGCCCTCGATGATCGGGTTTGCACTGGGCAACATCTACGACCTGGTCGACATGTACTGGCTGTCCCGGTTGGGCCCCGGGTCGGTGGCGGCCATCACGATCCTCAGCCCCCTGCTATGGGTGATTCACTCGGCCAATATGATCGTGGGGGCCGGCTCGGTGGCGATCATCTCCCGGCGGTACGGCGAAAGGGATCTTGTACGAACCGAGCTGGCGATCCGCGAGACCATCATGCTCAAATGGATCGCCGCCCTGTCCTTCGGCCTGCTGGGGTATGTCAGTGCGCCGTTCATGGTCCGGCTCCTGGGGGCCGAGGGCGCGGTGCTCGACCAGGGCGTCCTCTACGGCCGGATCATCTTCTTGGGCCTGGGATTCAACTTCGCCACCTACTCGGTGTTCACCGCGATGCGCGGGGTGGCCAACCCCAATCTGGCCATGGCGCTCATGATCTCCCTGAATCTGTTCAACATGGTTCTGGATCCGATCCTGATCTTCGGATGGTGGATCTTCCCGGAGCTCGGTGTCGCCGGGGCCGCCTGGGCCTCGGTCATCTCCTACGGGATCGCGTTCACGGCCGGCATGGTGCTGCTCTGTTCCGGCGCCGCCAATGTCCGTCTGAGGTTGTTGCGCCGCAGCGCGATCCAATGGGACATCATGGGCAGCATCCTGAAGATCGGTGCGCCCTCGGCGATCGGATCTGTCTCCTGGTCCCTGGCGCGGACGGTCGCGATGCCGCTCGTGGCGGTCTATGGTACCGGCGTCGTGGCTGCCTATGGCGTCGTCACGCGCGTGTCGGCGTTCGGCATGATGCTGCTGGTGGGCATCGGCCTGGGGCTCTCGGCCCTGATCGGCCACAACATCGGGGCCGGGAAGCTGGAACGGGCCCGGCAGACCGCCCACCAGGCCATCCTGCTCTCGATCGGCATCATGCTGGCCAGTGCCGTGCTCTGTTTCTACGGAGCGACCTTCATCATGCAGCGCTTCTTCGAAGACCCCGAGATCGTGACGCACGGTGCGGCCTTCCTGCGGATTCTCGCGCTGGGATTCCCTTTCCTTGCGCTGCACCTGGCGATCGAGAATGTCTACAGCGGGGTGGGCGAGAATCGCCCGGCGATGACGGTCAACATCGTCCACTCCTGGATCCTGGAACTGCCCGCGATCTATCTCTGCGTGAAGGTGCTCGGCTTCGGACCCAACGCCATCTGGTGGGCGATCACGGGCGCGACCGTGGTGTCGGCGGCCGGATACTATCTCTACTTCCGCCGGGGCCGCTGGCTTCAAGTCAAGGTCTGAGCCGGGACGACCCATGGTCCGCCGCGCTGGTTCGGAACCGGCCTGTGTCGACCCCGCACGGGCCGGCTCACCCCGCACGGGCCGGCCCACCCCGCACGGGCCGGCTCACCCCGCACGGGCCGGCTCACCCCGCACGAGCCGGCCCACCCCGGCGCTGGGGACCGCCTACCCGAGCGCGACATCCAGGATCATCATGACGGCAAATCCCACCAGCGTGGTCATCGTCACGAAATCAATGTGAATGTCGGTGCGCTGGGATTCCGGAATGAGCTCTTCCACCACCACGAAGATCATGGCCCCCGCGGCGAAGCAGAGCGCGTAGGGAAGGATGCTCTGCATGCTCAGTACGAACACCGCCCCCAACACACCGGCGATCGGCTCGACGATGCCGGAGGCCTGTCCCATGAAGAAGCTTCTGCGCCGGCTGAGCCCCTCTCTCCGCAGGGGTAGGGACACGGCGGCGCCCTCGGGGAAGTTCTGCAAACCGATGCCGAGCCCCAACGCGATGGCGCCGCCGATGGTGGCCGAGGGGAGCCCGGCGGCCACCGCGCCGAAGGCGACCCCAACGGCCAGTCCCTCGGGGATGTTGTGGAGTGTGATGGCCAGGACCAACAGGGTGCTGCGCTGCCAGGACGTCTTGATCCCCTCGGACTGCGCCAGCTCCTGATTCAGGTGCAGGTGCGGCAGGAGACGATCGGTCAGCCGCATGAAGAAGCCGCCGCTCAAGAATCCAATCGCCGCCGTCAGCCAGGCGGTCTGTCCCATCTGTTCCGCCATCGCGATCCCGGGGGCGAGGAGGGACCAGAAACTGGCCGCAATCATGACGCCCGCGGCGAACCCGAGCATCGCGTCCATGACCTTGGGCTTGACCGATCGCGTGAGGAAGACCAGCCCGGCGCCCGCGGCCGTCATTCCCCAGGTGAACAAGGTGGCGATGAGCGCCTGTACAACGGGATCGAAGGCCTGAATCCAATCGAACATCGGGGCTGCCCCTTCTGCCGGCCGTCGCCGCGGATTGCCAACCCTGACCGGCCCTCAGCGGCCCTCAGCAACCAAGTGCGCCGGGGTCCACCGATCCCACGGGCGCGATCACTGTGTCTTGGAGGGCCCGGATCCCGCGGCGCTGCTTCGCTCTCCGAAGATCGAGAAGGGCGCATCGCTGTAGTCGACGGCTCCCGTCTGCAGATCGAGGATGCGAATCCGGAACTCGCTGCCTGATGGGCACCCCAGTGGGCTGACATACTCCCAGACGGCGGATCCGTCATTGTCGGTTTCGGCGAAGATCACCCCGCAGGA
>CAYQJL010000044.1:0-5654 GCA_964417675.1 uncultured bacterium
GAAGGCTGTTGGATAGTCTATGAAACTAATAGACTACTATCGGGCCGAAGTCAAGTCGCATTTCTGGTGCAGCAGGCCTACTGCTGCTCTCCCGCTTGCCCGAAAAGCGCGTCATAGCGCTGCTCGATTCGGGTGACCTCTTCGTCGGTGAGCTGAGCGAACTCCCGCCCCCGTGCTCGGTTCGACAATCGTCCCTGGTTCTGTCGCAAGAAGTGGAACAGCAGTTCGGCGGTGTGGTTCGGCATGTCGGCGATATCCTGGAGGCGGGCACAGAACTCGTCGTACCTCTGCAAGAAACCGGTCTCGGTGGGCAGATCTTCTTCAATGGTCTCGCGCACGCAGTCGTAGAGGAACTCCGCGTGGGGCGTGACATCGAAGAAACGATAGAAATCCGCCGTGTCATTCCTGACCCACACATTGCCCTTCTCGGTGGGCTCCCAATCGATGAGCGGCAGCAACCTCTGGGAGTAGTCTTCCAGAACCCGTCGATAGCGCGCGACACTGCGCAGAATGGCCGCCGATACGGGGAAGACCACACCCGGTGGGTTGAACCCGCGCTGGGCCAGGGCATGGTGGATGAGGTAGCGATGGATCCTTCCATTGCCATCTGCGAAGGGATGGACGTAGACGAACCCGAAGGCCAGTGCGGCGGACGCGATGACCGGATCGATCTCGCCCATGGCTGCCGAGGCGAAAGAGACCATCCCGCCAACGAGCGAACTCAAGTCCTCGGGCCGAGCGCTCACGTGGACGGGGAGTGGCATGTTCGTGTCGCGGTCGTGCGTACCCACGAAGCCACCCTCCTCGCGCAAACCGAGCTTCACGAACCGGGCATCGCCGATGACGATGCGCTGAAGACGAAGGAGTTCCTCAACATCCAGCGCGTGCTTCCCGGCATCGCCAATCGCACGGCCCCAGCGCTGGATTCGGTTCTGAGGCGCCCGTTCTCCTTCGATTGCGTAGCTCGTCTTCGAATCCTCCAGTAGCAGAAACGCCGCTGCGCGGGCCACGACATCGGCCGGCACCTTCGCGATGACATCTCTTGCCCGCTTCGCCAGGTCCAGGTTGGTCAGCCTTTCGAGGGTGGGGGTTCGATAGGCGAGAGGACAGAAGGAGGGCGTGCCGGGCAAGTTGGCTCGTACCCGGTGGCGCGTGGATGTCGTGCTCGGCGCGGCCCACTGCCGGTGTTCGTCGATGACCGGGACGTAAGCGCCCTGCGCGGCATCCGGGAGATCCAAGCGGGTGCCGAGAAGCCATTCATACAGAAACCAGATTCGGCGCGCGTGCTTGCCGGTGGGGGTGGCCCGGACCAGGTCCTCGATGGGGCCGGGTCCGATCGCTTCGAAGGCCCGTTTGAGGACCGCCAGCTCGATGCCTTCGTGCTTCAGAGCAAACGTCAGGTGCCCGCCGAGACTGGGCTCCGGCCGATGCCGCGGCGTGAAGATGCGCCAGCCGTCCGCTTCCTGTAGCCGGTGCTTGTGCCCGATGGCCGAGAGCCGTCTGGGAAGCGGCACCTTGAGCGAGAAAGCCTCAACCAGAGCCGCATAGCCCGCCAGGGCTGCCGGTGTTGGCAGCCGTTGCTCGCGAAAAACAGTAACTTCCCGTGAAAAACGGTCTCTCATGCTTGATTCCATGAATAGCGGTCCCCCACCAACGGGCCTGAACACAATCCGCCGTGAAGAATGAACACCCTACATGAAATATAAACACAAATCAACGAATCTTGTGAAAAACGATTTCTCGACGCCCTGGTCTCGGATCTCCGGCCTCTGTGCCGTCTGAACTGACCTCGCACTTCGAGATTCCGCCACCATCGCATCCTGGGCCAGCGTGACCGGGAGCTTGCGTCGCCGTGCGGCGCTCTCGATTCCGGATGAGGTGCGATAGGCGGCGACGTGTATGCCGAGATGAGATATTCAGTTTGGCAGTGTGTGCGCGGCTCTCGATCAGGAAGGGATAGGCGCTGCGACCCAGCGGTGCCCCCGCAGCTCACTCGCCGCTGTCGTTCCAGGTCCCATCGTCGAAGGACCGCTGGATACCGAACAAACGATCATGGAGTCTGTACAGCTTCGCCTGGATCCCGGGATCCGGCGTGTGATTCGCCTCGGCCGAGATGTACCCGAGCATGTCCTCCAGGTCATCCAAGGTGTATTCACCGGCCAGGTCCGAGCTTCCTTGAAGGGACCACATGCGTTCGACGTAGTCCGGATCCATGACTAGATCCTCCAATAGGCCCCGTTCGGCCGCAGTGAACCGTATGGGCACGCGCGTGTCCTCGCTGATCCTCTCGCGGCCACGGCCCGCCGTTCTGATCGGCGCCCGCCGGAGTGATTGCGGATGGTCTGTCGTCTCCGCGGGGGCCACCTCACCGGGCTGGCCCTTTCCATCCGCCTCCCTCGTCCGCTGCACGTCCCGGGGGTCGATCAAGACCCCATCCTCGGCGACCAGGACGTGCTCGAACCGGCGCAAGCCACCACCGACCCGGACGAGCTGTCCGCGGGCCCACGGATCCTCCCACCCGGGGGCAGTGCCGGTGACGACCTCGAGCATCCGTCCCTCCTCGGCCGCCTCATGCATCACCTGGAGGAGTATCGGCTCCTCCCAGTGCCGCCAGGGGACCCGGAGATCGGTGTCGATGAACCCCCACCTGAGCCGCACGCACCCGTGCAGCCGGCCGTATTCGTGGAGCGCGTGCAGGGACTTGGCGTCGGACTCCAGCCGCCGCCGCAGCTTGGTGGTGGCGCCGCGGCGGAGGTAGTCGCTCATCTTCTTCGGATCGCCGAGCGGGCGGCTGATGTTGCAGCTGCCCCGGATGAGCAGATCGGTCGTGATCTTGAGCGCACGTCCACGCCGGTTGAGCTGCATGGTCTTCTGCGGCGGTCCCAGGTCCATGACCCGCCGCGCCCCAGGATCGAAGTCCAGCTCACGCAGGAGCGGGCGAATCTCGAGGCCGCAGAGGTAGTCGTAGGCGGCCAGCCGCCCGCCGATCCCGGCGAGATCCTCTCCCATGAGGGTCTCGATCGTGTGGGCTTTGATGTCCAGGAGCACGACCGCTTGGGGGCCCTCGGCCGGGAATGCGTGCACGAGCACGCGGCGTTCTCGCGCGAAGGCCTCGATCTTGGCGCGACGCTCACGCTCGTGGGCCTTCTGCAAGGCCTCCTGGACCGCCGGATCCGGGCGTCGCCTGACATTGCGCCTCTCCACCTCGACCTTCTCCCGCACCGCGATGCGTGCGGGGCGAACGGCTTTGTGGTTGCGGTCGAGGACCCAGGCGCCATCCTCGGCGGCCTGAATCGGTGCGCCTCGCCTCCAGTACCGGGCGTCCTCGACCCGCACGGTCCGCCCACCCCGGGCCCGGTCCGCGATGAAGCGAACCACCGCCTCCGGCGGCAGGCGTCCGCCGTGGGCATCCAGGACGCAGATGGCCAGGCGCTGGCTGGACCAGATCCACGGGGTCTCGTGCCGCCAGGCCTCTTCGAGGTCGGCAACCTCCAGGGGCTCATCCGGTGACGGCAGCGGTCGCTCGGGCGGGCGGACCACGCTGAGCTTGGGAATGCGCGAGGGCCTGATGCCGAGCCGGAAGGCCCACATGTCGGCTTCGTCATCGTGGGGGTCGAGGACGTAGTGGTCGCCGTCGCGATGGATGGGGGGCCTGGCCGGCTTGCACTTCTTGAGCGAGGCGAGGGCCGAGGCGCGGGGGGCGATCCCAAGCTCTTCCATGCGCGATGCGACCTCCTCGAGCGTGACCGGACCGCCACGCTCGAGCAAGGCGACCAGCAGCAGCGCATAGGGCCCAGCCTCCCGGTGGCCGGCGACCTGCTCCATGCTCGGAACGGGGATGCGAAGCGTGTCGCAGTAGAGGTTCGTCTTGGCCACCGAGCGGTTCCTCCTCGTGTTCGTTGATCAACCGGCTTGCTGCCGCTTCTTGCTTACCCGAAGAGCGCATTATAGCGTTGCTGGACCGGGGTCACCACCTCGTCGGCGAGTTGAGCCTACCCCGGCTGTCGTGCTTGGGTCGACTGCCGTCTCTGATTCTGACGAATGAGGCGCAAGGGTAGTTCCGGGGGGCGGTTGGGCAGGTCGGCGATGTCCGGGAGGCCGGCACGGGAGTCGCCGCAGGTCGGCAAGACATCGAAGAAGCGACAAGAAGTCCGCGGTGTCATTCTTGACCCGGGCGTTGCCCTTGTCGGTGGGCTCCCGGTCGATTGAGCTGGACGGTCGAGTCCCATGACCGGGTGCCCACCTTGGGCGGTGCCAATCGCGTCAGGGGCGCGGCCTAGAAGCGCACCCCCCCGAGCAGATACACGTCCCGGGATTTCTGATCGCCCATCGTCTGGTAATCCGACGGCCAGATGTTCGATAGGCCGAGCACATACCGTCCTTCGACGAAGACCGTCGCGCCGCCGGTGGGAATGTCGATCCCGCCTCCGAAGACGAGGCCCAGGGCGACCTCTTCGAGCTGGTCCTTGATGTCGTACTCGTTGGTCACCGTGTTGTCCGGGTTCACCATCCAAGACTCTTCGACGGTCTGCGCATCGAGCAGATAACCCAGCTCTCCACCGGCCAGGAAGTACGGCGCCACCCCATCCCGGCCACCCCCGATCTTGAGCATGGGAGCCACCACGGCATAAGCGAGCTTCATCTCGTTCTCAAAGTTGTAGTAAGCCCCGCCATCGTCGTAGCCGACTTCCGAACTCAGGCCCTTCTGCATGTAGAGCAGATCCAGGTCGAGGCCCATGACCCGACTCAGTCCCAAGGAGAGAACAAGGCCCCCACCCATGCGGGTGAGCGAACCGTATTCGAGATCGGAAGCTCCTCCGTCGGTATCGAACCTGGCCAGGTTCGCCCCGGCCTTGAGGCCAAAGCTGAACTGCCCGGCCTGCGCCGGCGCGGCGATCAGGCAACCCAGCACCACCATCCATGCAACCTGGCTCATCACTCTCATCGCGGAAACCTCCTCATGCCACGAGCGCCGGGGGCGTCCCGCCGGCAGGCTCTTGCTCACGACCAGACCTGTCCCTCCTGGTATCGGAAGCGCGGGGAGTCTTCTTTGGGGCCGTGGCGCTAGCGAAACCTGCAAGGCCCCGTAGAACTCGACGAACACCTCGAGACCTTCCTCGAGGGGGCGCGCGACCTCGGCGGGGAGGGCTACCCGCATTTCATGGAGGGCGAGTTCCGCCGCTATCTGGGCTGTGGGATCCTCTCGCAAGGCTTCGCCCGGCTACGGTGTCCGGCGTGTGGCCACGAGAGGTTGGTCGCGTTCTCTTGTAAGGGAAGGTTGTGCCCCAGCTGTGTCGGCCGTCGCATGGCCGAGACGGCCGCCTCACTGCAGCAGGCCCTGGCGGCGGCGGTCAAGGCTCCCGTGCCGCCCTCCCAGCTCAGCCTTCCAGGTCAGGATCCGCCACCCCCGGGGAAGCCCTTGTGCGCCCGCGTGGCCGGGTTCTCACTCCATGCTGCGCAGGCCGTCTCGGCCGGGGACCGGGAAGCCCTCGAGCGCTTGTGCCGCTATGGTCTGAGGCCGCCCTTCGCCCAGGATCGGCTCTCTATGCTCCCCGACGGTCGCGTCGCCTACCGCCTGCACCGTCCCTGGCCCCCTCCCCTGGGAACCACCCGGCTGCTTCTCAATCCCCTCGATTTCCTCAAACAACTGACCG
>CAYQJL010000045.1:0-3119 GCA_964417675.1 uncultured bacterium
AAGCGCGTCCGGCCCGAGACGTGGATTCAGGTCGGCGAGCTGAGCGGGCCAGCGGCAGCGGTGGGCGCGCTGGCGGACTACGGATCGCTGATGTCGGCGGGTTACCTCCAAGAACATGCGCCCGACGTGGCGCATCCGTGGGGCTGGGAGCCCGAGCCGGTGGCAGACGTCGATGACGCGACCGGCCGACCCGTCGCCGTGCTGGTGCCGGCAGGCCCACCGGCGCCGATCCCCGAGCCGAGCGTCGACGAGGCGCTGGCGGCGAAGATCGCGGCGATCCGGCAGCACGGGGCGGCGGTGCTGAACGCTGCCGTCGAGGCCTACGTGTGGCCGGAAGCCGTGGGCTGGTCGCAGCTCGCGGCCGAGGTCCAGATGTTCCAAGAGGCGGCGGTGCTCGGTCCGCTGCTCGCTGCCGAGACCGAGGGCATGACGGAAGCCGAGGTCCTCGCGCGCTGTGCGGACATCGAACAGAAGGCGGCGGCCTTCGCGGCGGTGCGCGGCCAGGTGGTGAAGGCCAGGACGGCGCACACAGCGGCCGTGCAGGCGTTGGCGGCCGAGCCCGAGGTCACCGGCGCCGTGGTTGCGGCCTACGACTTCACCACGGGAGGCGAGCCGTGGCCGATCGTCGAGTGAGGCACTGGCGAGCGTGGCGCAGGAACGGCGGCCTCGGGGCCGTCGCGCTCGGGTGCCTCGCGCTCGTGCGCCCTGCGCCGCACTGGCACGGGACCGACGCCGAACTGCATGTGGCGGTCTGGGCAACTCTCGGCGTCGCCGTGCTCGCGGCGCTCGCGGCCGTGGCAGTGGCAGCGGTGCCGCTGGCGTTGTGGCTCGGGGCGTGCAAGGTCGCTGCCGAGCGGCGGCGGGGGCGCTGAGCGTGGCGAAGGTCCGGGGCCCGCTGTTCAGCTCGGATGCCGCCGGCGGCTTCGGGCGCTCCCTGCTGTTCAGAGGCGGCCCTGGCGGCTCGCGCGTCAGTCGTCACCCTGCCCTATCCCGGAAGCCCAGCGGCGGCCCCACGGCGGCCCAGGAAGCCCAGCGAGCGGCCTACGCGGCGGCTGTTGCAGCCTGGCACGCGCTGTCTCCTGAGGAGCGGGCGGAATGGGCGGCGCAGGCGGCAGCAACCGGGCGGCTCGTGACGGGCTACAACCTGTTTCTCGCGGCGCACATGCGGGGAGACATAGCTCCGCCGCCGCCGCCGCCGACAGTAGCTCTGCGAGTGCGGGTCAGGACGGACCGCTACCCAGCGGAAACCAGTGTGGCCCTCGTTGACGCGGGCGGCGCGGAAGTGTTCGCGCGGGGCTACGCTGGCGAAGCGAAAGAAACCGAAGTGGTGGACGTGGTTGTTGTCGAGCCAGGCTCGTATACCTTCACGATCTTTGACTCATACGGGGATGGCCTCTGCTGCTCGTACGGGCAGGGGTGGTATAGAGTCGAGGGAGAGGACGGGACGGTGTACGCAGCCGGCGCAAAGTTTGCGCGCTCAGAGGCAACCACGTTCACCCTCTAGGGTTATGCGCCGGGCGCGGGCTTCGCGCCCAGCTTGAGATACCTGCTCAGGAACAGGTTGTAGGCGATCTTCCCCTTCCGCGACGCTGCCGCTTTCCAGGCGTCGCGCTCCTCTGCGGTCAACCCCTGCCAGGCCTCCACCGCAGCGGTGAAGCGAGCCCTGCGCAGCAGTTGGGCGCCGCTCATCCGGTCGTTGACGTGCTCGACGTGGCGGCGCACCTGGAGCTGGTAGCGGTCGTTCACGCGGCGGCCGTTGCCGAATTTGTTCCCCACGCGCTGAATCACGATCTTCTGTACCTGGCCTTCGCTGTCTCGGACGCTCAAGCGCCCGGTCATGAGGATCGCGATGCGCGGCGGCGGTTGCGGAGTGTCGGCCATGTCAGCGGAGCATCAGGTTGGGCGCGTAGAGCGCGATGGACAGATCGGCCTCGGCGCTCGCCCAGGCGTTGCCGGCAGTGTAGCGCCCGAAGGTCGGCATGCAGGAGAGCGTGAGGCGACCGAAGCGTCGCTGCGGAACCATCGGACTGCGCGACAGGACGTCCATGCGGAAAACCATGTCGATCTCGCGAGCAGCCTCCAGGGGTTCGGCCTCTTCCGGCAGCGCGAGCTCTCGCGGCACGAGGTGCGCGTGCGTACCGGGCTCGGCGCGCTGCGACGGAAACCCGAAGTCGGCGTCTGCGCCGAAGCGCAGTTGGACGCTCGGCGCGTACCAGGAACGGGCGGCCCGGATCTCAGAGTGCGTGCGGATTTCCCCCGTGAGGTGACCGAGCAGGGGGTAGAAGTCCCAGCCGCTGCGCAGGAGCGGCATCTCCAAGTGCAGCACGCGGAACGCGACCCAGGCGTCTCTGATCCAGTTGCCGGCTTCGATCGTCGTCTCCCACCCGGGCGTCGGCACCGCGGGATCAACCCCGAGATCGGCATACGGCCAGGCCCCCGAGGTCGCGCTGTACGTGCACCAAGTTGGCTTCACCTCGGCGGGGTCCAGCGGATCTGTTGCGCGCTCAGGGTCCTCGATCCACCCGGGCGTCGCGCGCTCTATCAGGTCCGCGTAGGGCGTGATGGGCGTCCAGACCTCAGGCGCCCATGAACGGGCGGCGATCTGGTCGGCGAGATCAGCCGGGCGGTTGATGCCCAGGGCTCGCCAAAACGCGGGCTCGGCTCTCGGGAACAGATAGTTCGCCACGCCGTAGAGATCGAACGGCCCGGGCGTGTCCGCAGCAGGGGCCCGGGCGCGCAGGTGCGCGGGGTTCAGGTTGGCGGAGTCCGCCTGGAATATCGTCCCTTCCCTGTGGATGAGCAGCGGCCCGACGACGGGCAGGAGCCCGGCCGGGATGTTGGGGTTCGTGATGCGGGCCATGTCAGGGCGCGAAGGGCAGGTCAATCGGGGTGCGGATCTCCCAGCGGTGCGCCGCGGGAGCCTCTGCGACCTTCCACCGCGACCAGAACAGGATGCTGGCCTGCTCGGCGGCTTCCCGGCCTTCGAGAAGGACGCTGGTGTCGTAGTTCGTCGTGGCGCTCGAATAGCTCAGGTTGTGCGAGCCGATGAACACGGCGGTGTCGTCGATCACGATCATCTTCTCGTGGAGCGCCGACCTTCCGCCGATGATTCTCACGTC
>CAYQJL010000046.1:0-1794 GCA_964417675.1 uncultured bacterium
GGCGGCGTCAGCGGGGTGCGGCACGAGGAGTTCACCGGCCAAGTCTCTCGTGGTAAAGGAATTGGAAAGTTTTCCGCCTCCGTCTGGTGGGTGGACGCCAGCTGGTCCCCGCGCGGGCGCTGGACTGTGGGCGCCCGGATCCACACTGTGCGAGTCGGGCTCGGGGAGGACCCCGAGATCGGTACCCTGAGCCTGGTGCCGGCCGTGCTCACCGGTGGCTACCGGTTCCGGGGATCCACCACGCGATTCCAAGGCTATCTTGCCGCGGGGGTGGGGATGGCTTCGGCCACCTTCCAGGAATCCCAATCCATGTCCGCCTGGGAAGGGGCCCGGGGCGGAGAGCTTCGGCTTTCCGAGAAGAATCCGCTCGTCTTCGAGGCGATCGCGGCCGGCGCGGTTGGGCTGACCAAACATCTCGCCGCCGAGCTCGGGGTCACGGTGGTCGCCATGGATACCGAACTCCTCTTCCGTCCCATCCAGCAACCGGGGGGCGTGCACGCGCCGGTTCTCGGCTATCGCGTCGACGGCCAGCATGTCCTTGCCACGCTGGGCCTGCGATGGTGGTTCGAGTGGTGGTAGGCGCCCGGCCCGCTCGCCGCGGGCCAGGCGCCGGTTGCTTCGCTTCGCTTCAGGGATCGAACAGCCTCCCGATGTCTAGAGATTGTCCTTGGGGAGGATCACTGCATCGATCACATGGATCACTCCGTTGGCGGCGGCGATGTCGGTCTGGATCACGTTGGCCTCGTTGATGCGGACGCCCTGATCGGTCTTGAAAGTGACATTCTGCCCCTGCACCGTGCGGGTCGAGCTGAGCTTGACCACATCCTGCGCCATCAGCTTGCCGGGCACGACGTGGTAGGTCAGGATCGACGCCAACTTGTCCGGATCCTGCAGCAGCGCCTCGAGGGTGCCGGCCGGCAGCTTGGCGAAAGCATCATCGGTGGGGGCGAACACCGTGAACGGTCCCTTGCCCTTGAGCACGTCCACCAGGCCCGCGGCCTGGACCGCGGCCACCAGGGTCTGGAAGCTGCCGGCCTGGACCGCCACGTCCACCAGATCCTGCTTTACCGCCGTATCCTTCATGACCTTCTGCCATTGGCCGGCGCTCTCGGCCGGGTGCGCGCCCTGGGCGCCGCTCGTGGTCCCCTGCGACCCACAGCTGCCGGCCTGCGCCAGACCGCTGAAGGAGAAGGCCAGCACCATCGCGGTCACCGCGACCCAGCGCCGTTGGATCGACTTCCAGCCCAGCGCCTGATAGAGGGCGGCGGCACCCACCAGCACATAAATGAAGGCCCCGACTGCATTCTTGGCGCCGAACGCGCCCGCCCCGGAGATCAGGGCCACCAGATCGAAACCGGCCAGGCCGACCAGGCCCCAATTGAGGCCTCCGACGACCAGCAAACTCACAGCGATCACATCCAGCTTCTTCATGACACTTTCCTCCTCGATGATCTATGGGTTCGATGCGTTCATTCTATCTGCGAGGGGCCCGGCTTCACGGACCCTTGTGCGTCCCGCTCGCTTTGCGTCTCAACGCGGCCGGCGTCGATGTCATCGTATCCGGTTGCGTTGACTATTTGAACAGGTTTTGAACGCCTTGGTTCCCACAAAGGACCGATCGGGAGGAAAAAGATTCCAGCCCAGGTGGCACTCGCGGATCCGGCGGCGCGCGCCGGATCCGGCCTCAGAGGGTCGGCGCCGGGGCCGACCGCGAGCCGCGGCCGATGTTCACGTCCGTCTCGCCCTCGGAGCGGGCGATGATCGCCGCGCCGCAGGAGTCCGAGAGCACGTTGA
>CAYQJL010000047.1:0-3996 GCA_964417675.1 uncultured bacterium
CGTTAACTATATGGACGCGGCAATTCCGCTGCTGATTGTCTGGCTCCCCAAATGTAACAGTATTCGAACCACTCTCAGTCTGGCCACTCCCGAGGTCTGGTTCCGGATCGTCCACATCGCCGCGCGCCTAACTGACGCAATCGGTTCTACCTACGCCAAACAGACCGTCGAGATCGCCCTCGGCCCCAACGGGGCGCTTTCGGACGGCAACCTGGCCACCCTGCCCCGCCAGGCGCCCCCGACACGAGCCCTGACCGCGACTCGAGCGCGGCGGGCCAAGTCTACGCCACCCCGCGGGCCCCGAACGCCTCACGTAGTCGAGACTCTCCGCAAGGCGCGCAGGTGGCGAGATGAGCTGGAGTCTGGCGACATTGTCAACCAGGCTGCGATCGCCTCCCGGGAAGGCATCTCCCGCGCCCGGGTCACGCAAATCATGGCACTGCTCAAGCTCACACCTGAGATCCAGCAGCAGATCCTCTTCATGCCCAATACGCACGGTCGTCCAGAGCTTTCCGAACGAGCCCTCAGACCCATCACCAGACTGCAATGCCGAGATCAGGCAGTCGAGTGTGAATCCCTCCTCAGAAGATCCTGATCAGCTCTCACCCCAAGACAGGTGCCTCGCGTCCCAAACCGCGGCAGCACCGACTACCATCCCTGGCGGGTCAACATCCACGACGACAAGAGGACCATTTAGGAGCCAGTGCTTCATATCAATCCATGATCAGGATGCGCTTGGTTACGGTCTCCCCGCTTACTGTCAGGCGGCAGAAGAGGACCCCGGCCACCCCACTCCGACCATCTCTCAAACGCCTTGAATTCCAAAGCACTTCATGCGGCCCCGGGCTCTGGACCTCGTCCACCAAGAGATCGACCAGCCTACCAGTCAGATCGTATACCGCGAGCGTTGTGCGGGTGCGTCCGTTCTTCTCAGGTAGAACGTATGAGAGGCGGACTTCCGATGTCGCCGGATTTTGGCTAGACGCAATGTGTAGACCTTCAAGACCAGGAACTGACGGTTCTTCGGTGCCCATGAAGGAGCAGTTCACAGGCAAAGCACCTATCAGATCGCATTCCGGATTGGGTGCGGAGTGCGGCGCGCATGGAGACATCGCACGCAGGTAGTAGTTCCCAACGGTAGGGTCGCAGAACATCGGATCTAGATTGATATTCCCATAAAGCCCGGCCAGCCAATCAATACAACCCACCCAATCCCCACCAGCATTGCCGAAGATGTCGCAACACTCCATGACGGCCGTGAAGCCAGAGGCGCAGTGGACGGCATCGCCGGATGTCCCAAACGAAATGATGCAGCTGCTAGCCAGGAGACTTCCCCCACTACACCAGATTCCCCCTCCCTCACTAGCATGGTTCCCATAGAGGGTTGTAGAGGTGATGTTAGCATCAGTTCCGATCAAGGCGATGGCACCTCCCTGAGGCCCCACGTTGCTGACGAACAGGCTGCCGAACAGATCCACATCACCTTCGGCCAACAGGCCACCACCTCTTCCCGATACTGACTGATTGCCCTCGAACGTGCAGTCGAAGAGCTGGCACCTCGCCTGCCCTCCGTAGTAGGCGCCACCCCCCCCACCTGGCGCGCTGTTGTTCTCAAAGTAGCATCCTTCAATAGAGGGCTCCCCCGCCACGACATGAATCCCGCCCCCGGTAGTCTCGGCGTTGTTGTCGGCAAAGACGCACGCCCTCAGCGTCGGCGAGGACCCCAGGTCAAACAGCACTCCTGCCCCATGCGAGGCATGTCCATTGACGACCACGATATCCTCAATCGTCGTCGCGGGCCCTTCCAGCTCAAATCGGAACGCTCGATGTGCATCTGCTGCGCTCCCCTCGCAATCGATGATGCACGTACCGGCAAAACCCGTCGCGGATCTGATCGTGATTTCCTTTCTGTGAAGCAGCAGATCGCGGTTTCCATCACCTGTATACACCCCTGCCTCAAGCTCGATCACATCGCCATCTCGCGCTCCGTTGATCGCATCCTGGATCGTAGGGTAGTCCCCGGATCCGTCAGCCCGGACACGGATGACAGAAGACGTGCATGGATTCGGATCGCAGATCAG
This sequence comes from uncultured bacterium, assembly GCA_964417675.1. Taxonomy (GTDB): domain Bacteria; phylum Eisenbacteria; class RBG-16-71-46; order CAIMUX01; family WJJG01; genus CAYQJL01. Next base: position 2,082 of record CAYQJL010000047.1, read on the forward strand.
AAGCTGATGAAACCACTCACCCGCCATATGGTGACACTCCTCAGCAGTCATCAGCTCGCACGTTTCCTCGAGACAGCAAACTGCCACCTCCTGACCACAGCCCACCGGCCAGGCCCCGATCAAATCGCATTCGGGATTCGGATCGGAGAATGGGGCACACGGGGACCCTTCCTCTAGAAAGTAGTCTTCGTAGGTGGCCCCGCAAATGAGCGGGTCCAAGGAGATATTCCCATTGAGGCCGGCTTGGTCTGCAATGCAGCCTACCCAGTCGCCACCGGCGTTTCCATAGATGTCGCAGCAATCGAGCACCGCCTCGCAATTGCCTTCACAGGTCAATGCAGGACTGACAACAGAATGTGCAATAATCGAATTGCTGAGGGTAACATCTCCTCCCTGCCCCACACTTATGACCCCCCCCTGGAGGGCGTTGTCGCCGCAGAAGGTACAAGACTCAATCGTCGAGCCTGCTGTAGACACCGCGGCACCAACATCTGCAGCGATGTTTCCGGAGAAGGTGCAGCGGTCTAGATAGAAGGGACCGCCAAAAACCGCACCTCCTTGGCCGCCTGCCTCGTTGTTGATGAACTGGCAGTAGGAAAGCACCGGCACCCCATGGCAGTAGACGGCACCGCCATGGACGGAGGCGTAGTTGTCCCTGAAAAGGCAATTGCTTATCGTCACGGTGTTGGGATTTCTACACAGCACGGCACCGCCTCGTGTCGCAGCGTTGTCCTTGAAAACGCATTCGCTGATCGTCGTGGACCCTCCGCAGTAGATGGCGCCGCCACCGTCAGAACTGTGAGTCGACAGATTGTCCCGGAATACACACTTCTCGAAGGTAGGTGTCGCCCCCTCACCGCAGTAGGCAGCGGCACCTTGGCTGTGGACGGCATAGCACACCGATATACCCCGGAGCACGGTGTCGCTGGTTTCACCCTGAGAGAAGATGAAACCCCTGTACGGCTCGGACAGAGATCCACTGCAGTGTACGATGCATTCCTCGGGGACGAGGGACATCGACTGGAGGGTTATCGCCTTTCCATCGAATGTGACATCTCGGTTCCCGTCGCCGCTGTAGATTCCGTCTTCCAGGAGAATGGTATCTCCATCGCTGGCGGCGACAATCGCGGCCTGAATCGTCGGAAAGTCTCCCGTTCCGTCCGGTTTCAGGATGTGTGTAGTCGCATGAGCTCTGGATCCGATAATGGCACAGGCAAGGCCAAGGCAGACTGCGAGGCGGTACATGGCACGCCCTCCTTTGCATCCCGAAAACTGGAATGTCACGCAAGCCTTGAAGTGGCCGCCATCGAATACCGGGCTGAACTGCGAGCGAGATCGTGCTTGCGATCCCAACGGCAACTCGGCGATCCTCTCCCCCACGTTCACCCAAGGCTCATATCATCAACGGGACAATCCTACCATGTACTTGCTCGCATCTCGACTCGCATCTCTACTGCGTGGCCTGGCTGGAATCTTCCGATCCCGAGCCGACCTCCAGCTTGAAAATCTGGCGCTGCGCCACCAGTTCGCAGTCTTGCGACGAACCTGTCCCCGACCGCGTCTTCGGCCATTCGATCGCATCCTCTGGGCCTGGCTCTCTCGTTCCTGGTCCGGCTGGCGCGATGCCCTCGTGATTGTGCGACCCGAGACCGTCATCGCTTGGCGCAGACGGAAGTTCCGGGAGTACTGGACGAAGCTGTCGCGGGCCGGTAAGCCGGGACGGCCTGCTATTCCCAAGGAGATCCGAGAACTCATCCGGCGCATGTCGCTTGCCAATCCGCTCTGGGGTGCTCCTCACATTGTCGGCGAGCTGAGCAAGATCGGGATCACACTGTCCAGGTCCACCGTCGCCAAGTACATGGTTCGTCATCGGAAGCCGCCGTCCCAGACCTGGAAGAGCTTCCTGAAGAATCAC
>CAYQJL010000048.1:0-16288 GCA_964417675.1 uncultured bacterium
GCTAGAATTGGACAGCGCAATCCCCGGACGACGGGCGCCAGGCTCGCCCGGGCCCGGGAAGCGGCGTCCGGCTCAGGGTAGGCTACATCATCCCAGAAAAGGAAGCAGGCGGATGAGAACGATCGGCATCGCGTCCATAATCGCGCTCCTGGCCGGCTCGCTGACCATGGGGCCGGCCCGGGCACAGGAAGACGTGTGGGTTCCGGAACTACCGCTCACCCGCGATACGGGTGTCTCGGCGCGCGCCCTCGGGATGGGAGGAGCCTACCTGGCCCTGTCGGACGATGGCGCCGCGCTGCGCTACAATCCCGCCGGACTGGCCCGCGTCGGCCGGATCGAGTTTTCCGGATCCCTGATCGATCGCGGCATCGACATCGAGACCCGCGATCACGGCAACCTTTCCAGCGCCGACGAAACCAAGGCACGCATCGCCGGGCTGTCCTTCGTCTACCCCTTCCCGACCTACCGGGGAAGCATGGTGATCGGACTCGGCTATCACGTGCCGCATCTGCTCGATCGCAACTACCTGCGGTCGGGAACCTGGAACGGCAACACGCGCGAGGAACAGCTCTACGAAGAGGGCGCCGTGGGCGAGTGGAGCTTCGGCTACGCGGTCGACATGAGCCCGACGCTTTCGGTCGGAGTGCGCGCCACCCGCATCTATGGAACCCGGTTTCAGGACTGGACCTATGCGAGCACCCTCTTCTCCAATCCCGTCCATGATGTCAGCGATTTGACCGTATCGGGATTCACGGCCAGCCTGGGCGCGTTGGTACAGGTCACACCCTGGTCCCAGATGGGACTGGTCCTGGATCTGCCCCGTTGGCTGCACAACGAGGCCGACTTCGGTGACTTCATCATCGAGGAGGACATGACCCTGCCCTTCAGCGTGGGTGCCGGATTCGCGGCCTCTTTCCGGAAGCTGCTTCTCTCGGCCGACGCCCGCATGACCGATTGGACCCAGATCGATTACGAGGGCCCGCTGCGCTATTACGACCAAGGCGGGAACCGCCAGCAGGCCTATCGCCGCGTCTGGGATCTCCGTGTCGGGGCGGAGTATCTGCTGGATCTGTCCACGGATCTGCCGCTGCGGCTGCGCGCCGGCTTCGCGCGTGAGCCGCTTCCCTACAGGGTGGTCTTCGAGGAGATCGACGCCGATGGCGATCCGGTCTACAGCAAGGGCCGGATGGATCCGGACCGCAGCTGCTTGACCTTCGGGGCCGGCGTCCTGCTGGCGCAATCGATGACGATCGACCTGGCCTATGCCACCGGCAGCTTCACCCGCAAGGGCGCGACCCTGGTGGAATCGGAGGAGGAGCGGCGCTTGCTGGTGACGGCCAGCTTCCGGTTGAACTAGGAGTCCGCACCGAAGGCGGTCACGCATTCGGAGGCACGGCCGGAGCTTGCGGGGACGCGGGGTGGACTTTCGCTGGCGCCGTCAGAGCTGCGGGAACGCGGGGCGGGCTTCGCGGGCACCGTCGGAGCTGCGGGGACGCGGGGCGGACTTTCGCGGGCGCGGCCGGAGCTGCGGGGACGCGGGGCGGGCTTCGCGGGCGCGGCCGGAGCTGCGGGGACGCGGGGCGGGTTTCGCGGGCGCCGTCAGAGCTGCGGCAACGCGGAGAGGGCATCAAGGAGCGGTCAGGACGGCGGGACGTGGGACTCGGCGTCGAAGCGCTCCAGCCATGCCGCCAGGACGCCGGAATCGAGCGCGTCACGCGCGGCATGCTGTTCGGCGGTCTTCTTGTTGTGACCGGAGCCACGGCCCAGGACCTCACCCCGTACGATGACCTCCACCGTGAAGCGCTTCTCGTGGTCCGGCCCCTCCTGGCTGACCACCCGGTAGCGCGGATGGAGCCGTACGCGCGACTGGACCAGCTCCTGCAGCATGCTCTTGAAATTGCGCTTCTCGATGTCGGCCAGAATCGTGCCCACATCGGCCAGGAGCCAGCGGGTGACGAACTCGCGCGCGGCCACGAGTCCGCTGTCCAGGTAGATCGCCCCCAGAAGCGCCTCGAAGGCATCCGCCAGAATCGAATCCCGCTCGCCGCCCCCGGATTCACGCTCGGCGTCACTGAGCAGCAGGAAGGCGCCCAGTTCCAGCCGGTCGGCACAATCCGCCAGCACCGGCTTGCTCACGAGCAACGACTTCTTCTGCGTCAGTTCACCCTCGCGATCATCCGGGCAGGAGTGATAGAGGTACTCGATCACAACCAGCTCGAGCACCGCATCTCCGAGAAACTCGAGGCGTTCATTCGACGCCGGCAGATTCTCGGCCTCCCCGCCGAGATAGGATCGATGGGTAAGCGCCTGCTGCAGCAGAAACGATTGGTTGAATCGTAACCGGTGGCGTGATTGGAACTCCTCGAGGATCCGGTCGATGTCGGCCGCGGAGCGGACGGTGTGAACGACGGGGCGCCCTCTGGGAGGACGGTGCGGCCGGCCCGGCCCCGGCCGCCGCCGGCACAGGGAACGCAGCTTGGACAGCCAGCGCCCAACGAAGCTCATCTGTGATTCCTCAACATCCGCGGATCACCCGCATCGCACCCGGGCCGGTCGCCGCCGGTAGGCTCTACACGGCGCGGAACAGCAGCGATACGTTGTGTCCCCCAAATCCCAAGGAGTTCGAGAGCGCCACCGAGATCTTCCGTTCACGCGCCTCCTGGCCCACAACGTAGTCGAGGTCACAGTCTTCTCCCGGGACCTCATGGTTGATCGTGGGTGGGATCAGCCCCTCGCGCAGGGCCATCACCGTCGCGGCCGACTCCACCGCGCCCGCGGCGCCGAGCAGGTGGCCGGTCATCGATTTCGTGGACGACACCATCAGGCGATCGGCATGGGCCCCGAAGACCGATCGGATCGCCAGCGTTTCGCCCCGGTCATTGAGCGGCGTGGATGTACCGTGGGCATTGATGTACTCGACAGCCTCGAGAGAGATACCCGCGGATGCCACGGCGAGCTTCATCGCCCGGGCCGCGCCCTCGCCATTGGGCTCGGGTGCCGTGACATGATAGGCATCGGCCGTGGAGGCATATCCAATCAACTCGGCCAGAATGTCGGCGCCCCGGGCCCGAGCGAACTCCCACTCCTCGAGCACGAGGGTGGCGGCGCCTTCGGCCATGACGAACCCGTCGCGATCCTTGTCAAACGGCCGGCTGGCCGTCTCCGGGGAATCGTTGCGCGTGCTGAGCGCCTTCATCGAGCAGAACCCGGCCAGGGCCAACGGGGTCAAGGGGGATTCGGCCCCGCCCGCCAGCACCGCGTCACTGTAGCCCTCACAGACCAAGCGGTACGCTTCCCCGATGGCGTGAGCCCCCGACGCGCACGCCGAGACCGTGCAGAAATTGGGACCCTTGGCCCCGAAGACGATCGAAAGCTGGCCGCTGGCCATATCCGAGATCATCATCGGCACGAAGAATGGGCTGACCCGCGAGGGTCCCCGCTCCATCAGAACCTGGTGTTGTACTTCCAGGGTCTCGATGCCGCCGATGCCCGAACCGATGATTACGGCCAGACGGTTGCCATCGATGTTCGTCTCCGTCAGCCCGGCCTGCCGGTAGGCCTCCAGGGAAGCCACCCAGGCGTACTTCACGAAACGGTCGGTGTGGCGCAGCGCCTTGCGATCGATGAACTCGGTGGCATCGAACTCCTTGACCTCTCCGGCAACCTGGCTGGCATAGGGTTCCGGGTCGAACCGCGTCAGGCGGCCGACACCGCCCCGGCCGCGTGTGATGTTGTCCCAGAACGCATTCAGGGTATTGCCACAAGGCGATACCACGCCCATTCCCGTGATCGCTACACGCCGTTTCATACCACGATATCCCTCCCGGCGCGGCTGCCCTCATGGCACTGCCCCCGGCACCCGAACGTCCCATCGCACGCGGAGTGCGACGGGACCCTCGTGCGCCGGGCCGCGAGCAGGCATTCCCCGACCCGCTCGATCTGCATACTGCACGGTGATGACATCCGGCCCCGGCCAGCGGTTGACGGATTGCGGCTAGCTGTTGGCTTTCTCGGACAGCTTCTTCTTCAAGTAGTCCAGGGCATCCCCCACACGGACCATCTTCTCGGCATCTTCATCGGGGATTTCGATTTCGAAGGCGTCCTCGAACGCCATCACCAACTCGACGGTATCGAGAGAGTCGGCACCCAGATCGTCGATAAAGGAGGCCTCCGGAGTCACCTGGTCGGGCGTCACACCAAGCTGCTCAACGATGATCTCTTTGATCCTCTCCGCATAATTCTCCATGATTCCATTCCTCCTGAAATGACAATCAGAGCGTGCGCCTCCCACACTGGGAGCGCGCCAGCGCTACCCACTCAACTGAAATGATCGAATCTCCTCCGCCGTCCCCAGGGTCCGGCAGGCCATGCCTCTATCGGTTTGCCTGAGGAGTCCTTTGAGAACCTGGCCGGGGCCGATCTCGAGACACTCCTCCGGTTGGCGGGCCACCATGGCCCGCAGCGTCGGCTCCCACAGCACGGGGCTGAGAAGCTGATCCACCAGCGATGCGCGGATGGCCTCCGCAGCGGTCACCTCCCGCGCGCTCGCGTTGGCAAAGACGCTGAAGGCGGCGTCTCTGATCTCCACCTGGGCGAGCGCCTCCTCGAGGCCCCTGGCCGCCGGCTCCATCAGCGGTGAGTGAAACGCTCCGCTGACATTGAGCGGGACGACTCGCTTGGCGCCGGCCTCCTTGAGCATCACCCCGGCCGCTTCCACGGCCTCCGGCTGCCCGGAGATGACAATCTGCCCGGGTGAGTTCAGGTTGGCGGGTTCGACAATGCCCGCAATCGCCGCACATGTCGAGCGGACCGTCTCGGCATCGCACCCCAGAACCGCCGCCATGGTTCCCGGCTGAGACTCTCCGGCGGCGAACATCAACTCCCCGCGCCGCCGCACCAGGCGCACGGCATCCTCGAAGGCAAGCGCCCCGGCCACGGTATAGGCGGCATACTCACCCAGGCTGTGGCCCGCCGCCATCAACTCCTCCGGCTCCCAGGAAACATCCATGGCCGACCAGGCCGCCAGGGCGTGGGCCAGGATCGCGGGTTGGGCGTGGCGTGTCTCCCGGAGCGTTTCCTCCGGCCCCTCAAACATCAGCTGCGACAGCGAGAAGCCCAGCGCCTCATCGGCCCGGGCCAAGATCCGCCGGGCGGCAGGGAAAGCCTCGGCAAGGTCCTTGCCCATGCCGACATACTGCGATCCCTGTCCGGGAAAGAGCAGTGCCTTCATTCTCGAATCGCGCTCCTGATTTCGCCGGAATCCGGTTCCACGACATGGTCCCCCGATTCCCGCGCGGACATCGGGGCGCCCTCGAGCCAAGAATATCCTCTCATACCCTGGATGGATCTCGATTGCAAGCTGATTCAGGATCCCGTGTGGGTTGTATCCGTGGCCGGCACAGCACCTTCCATGATTCGCGGCGCCTCCTCGATCACCCTCACGATGGCGTCTTCGAGGTTTCCCCGGATGGTGCGGGCGGCCACCTCGATCGCTCGCTGGATGGCCCGCGAGGAGGAGCGTCCGTGCCCGATCACACACACGCCCCGGGTACCGAGCAGGAGCGCACCGCCGTACTCCTCATAGTTGAGGCGCTGCTTGATGCCCTTGATCGCCGGCCGCATCAGAAGGGCGCCGGCCATGGCGGGCAGGTGGGCCCGGATCTCCTTCTTGATGATCTGCCCCCCCACGCTGACGATGCTCTCGATGAACTTGAGGATCACGTTGCCGGTAAATCCATCGCACACGACCACATCCGTCCCGCCACCGAAGACGTCACGGCCCTCGACGTTGCCGATGAAGCCGAGTTCGTCTCTCGATTGATCCATGAGCTGGTAGGCCGCCTGGCTCAGGGCATTGCCCTTGGAGGGTTCTTCCCCGATGTTGAGCAGTCCCACGCGCGGGTGCTCGACGCCAAGGACCAGCTGGGCATAGATGCGGCCCATCAAGGCGAATTGATACAGATGCAACGGTTTGCAGTCCGCGTTGGCCCCCACGTCGAGGATGACGCAGCTTCCCACGGCGGTCGGCACGACACTGGCGATCGCCGGGCGTTTGATGCCCCGCATGCGCCCCATGCTCAGCAGGGAGGTGGTCACCACCGCGCCCGTATTCCCCATGCTGACAAGGGCGTCGGCCCGGCCCTCCTTGACGAGAGTGGCGCACACCGCGATGGAGGAATCCGGCTTCCGGCGGAAGGCTCGCTCCGCCTTCTCCCCCATCGCCACCGCCGCCGGCGCATGGGCGACATAGAGTGGCAGCGGCTCGGGAGCGGCCTCGCGCAGCGCTTCCCACACCAGCGGTTCATCTCCCACCAGGAGAATCTCGAGCTGCTCGGGCTGCCGGCGCACCGCCTCCGCGGCTCCCGCCACGACGACGCGCGGGCCGCTGTCTCCGCCCATCGCGTCGACCGCTACGCGTACTCTGCGCTTGCCGTGGTTCATGGGATCCGGTGCCGCACCCTGCGCGCGGACACCTTACTCCTTGACCAGCAGGACTTCTTCGCCCTTGTAGTAGCCGCAGCTGCTGCAGACCCGGTGGGGCCGCTTGGGCTGGCCGCAGTTGGCGCAGGTCACGCTGGTAGGACGGCCCAGTTTGTGGGACGAGCGCCGCTTGTCGCGGCGGGCCTTCGAATGCCTTCTCTTCGGCAGAGCCATCTCAGTCTCCTTTCATCGATTCGCGAGCATCCACGCGGTCTATGATTCGTGGACATCCATGCAGTCTATCACGTCTGGGAGTTCCCAGGTTCCTCACTTTCCGGATGCTGCCTGGGCAGCTTCATCAGCTGGGCCCACCGGGGATCCACACCTTCACCGGGCGGACAATCACAACGCCCGTCGTTTCGGTCCTTTCCGCAACGCGGGCAGAGGCCGCGGCAGTCCGGCCGGCACAACGGATGGGAGGGGATCTCCACCAGAATCGCATCGCGCACGTCGGCGCCCAGGCTGAAGCCCTCGCCATCGTGGATGATGACCGCGTCCGGCAGCGATTCGTCCTCGGGACTGCGGGCATCGCGTGGGCGCACCAGGATGTCGATCGCCGCCTCGAGGGGAACCTCGACGTCGGCCAGGCAGCGCACACAGGCTTGCCGCACCACCAGCTCACCGCGGCCGCACACGCGAAACTCCTCACGCGTGCGTACGAAGCGCAGCGAGATCGCGATCGGGCCCACGACCGCGAACTCCAAAGCCCGCGGCTCACTGGCCGACCCGATCTCCAGCTCGGCAGCGGTCAGCTCGAGGAGCAGCTCGGTGGTCCCCTCGGCGAACTCATTGAGGTGAAAGGATAGCGGCCGCTTCATCAGCCCGACCTCGCGTCCCGGTCCAGCGTCAGGCCAAAGAAGGCGATCTCCTCCCGCGCGGTTGCGGGCGCATCGGAGGCATGCACCGCGTTGTGTCCCTTGTCCACCCCGAACGCCTTGCGGATCGTTCCCTCGGCCGCCTCGGCCGGATCGGTGGCACCCACCAGCGTGCGCAGCGTAGCGATCGCATCCTCGCGCTCGAGGACGGCGGCGCAGACCGGCCCGGAGGACATGAAGGCGACCAGGTTCTCCAGGAACGGTTTGCCCGCGTGAACATGATAGAATTGACGGGCCTCGGCCCGGCTGAGCTGGACCATCTTCAGGCGCAGGATGCGAAACCCATCCGCTTCGATCATCGCCAAGATCCGGCCGGCCTCCCCGCGTGCCACCGCGTCCGGTTTGACCATCGTGAAGGTCTGCTGCATCGTTCAGGCCCCTTCCTGCCCCAGCACCTGCTTCATGAGAGGACCGATCTGTGAGGGCACGGTGGCCACCGGAATGCCGGCCTTCTCGAGCGCCTTGGTCTTCTCCGCGGCGGTTCCCTTGCCCTGCGAGATGATCGCACCGGCGTGCCCCATGCGCTTGCCGGGAGGGGCCGTCCGGCCCGCGATGAAGGCCACCGCCGGCTTCTTGAGCTCCTCGGCGATGTACTCGGCGGCTTCCTCTTCCGCCGTGCCGCCGATCTCCCCGATGAGCACGATGCCATGGGTGTCATCATCATCCCTGAACATCTCCAGCACATCCAGGAAATCGGTCCCGATGATCGGATCGCCGCCGATCCCGATGCAGGTCGACTGACCCAAGCCGCACTCGGTGAGCTGCCAGACCATTTCATAGGTCAGCGTGCCGCTGCGCGAGACCACCCCGATGTGGCCCGGCGTGTGAATGTGGCCGGGCATGATGCCCAGCTTGCACTTGCCCGGGCTGATCAGGCCGGGGCTGTTGGGTCCCACCACACGAACCTCGCCGGCGTACATGTCGAGCATGACCCGCGACATCTCCAGAGCCGGAACGCCCTCGCTGATCACCACAACGAGCTCGAGGCCGGCGTCGGCCGCTTCGCGCACGGCATCGGGCGCGTAGGGGGCCCGCACATAGATCACCGAGGCATCGGCGCCGGTCGCGGCAACCGCCTCTTCCATTGTATTGAACACCGGAATGTCGTCGAGCCGCGTGCCGCCCTTCCCGGGTGTCACCCCCGCCACGATCTGGGTGCCATACTCCCGCATGGAGCGCGCATGGAACGATCCGTCCCGTCCCGTGATGCCCTGGACAATCACCTTGGTGTTCTCATCAATCATGATGCTCACGTGCCACCCTCCTCATGTCAGGGCCGGCTGCGCCCGGCGGATCGCTTCTTTCACGGCCTCTTCCATCGACGGCGCGAAGATGGCCACCCCGCTCTTCTCCAGAATCTCCCGCCCCTCTTCCTCATTCGTGCCCGTCAGGCGGACGACGATCGGCAGGGAAGTCTTGGTCTGGTCCAGCGCCTGGACGATCCCCGCGGCGACGTGGTCGCAGCGGGTGATCCCGCCGAAGATGTTGAACAGGATCGCCTTGACCCGCGGATCGGCGCAGATGATCTCGAGCGCCGCGATCACCTTCGCGGGGCTCGAGCTGCCGCCGATGTCCAGGAAGTTGGCCGGCTCCCCGCCGAAATGCTTGACGACATCCATCGTGGCCATGGCCAGGCCGGCGCCGTTGACCACGCATCCAATGCTGCCCTCGAGCGGAATGTAAGACAGGCCGAACTCGCGGGCCTTGATCAACAAGGGCGATTCGGTATCCAGATCCCGCAGTCCGGCGATCGCATCGTCGAGGGCCACATAGCTGTCATCGATCGTGATCTTGGCGTCCAGGGCCAGGAAGCCGCCGGCCTGCAGTTCGACCAACGGGTTGATCTCGGCCAGTGAGCAATGGGTGCCCAGAAACGCCAGCGAGAGTTTGCGGATCACATCGGCGATGCCCAGCGCCTTCTCTCCGTCCGGTTCGATCTTGTGCGCCAGTTGGCGGGCCTCGTAGGGCAGCAGCCCGGAGTCCGGATCGAAATGCATCTTGTGAATGAGCTCCGGCGTCTTGGCGGCGACCTCTTCGATGTCGATCCCACCCTCCCGGCTGACCATCATCAAGGGCAGGCCGGCTTCCCGGTCGAGAAGCGCGCCCAGGTAGTATTCGTGACCGATGTCGGCCGCCGGCGTCACGAAGACCTTCGTGACCGGCAGGCCTTTGATCGTGAGCTGGAGGATGGCGGCGGCCTTCTCCTGCGCCTCCGCGGGGGTCTGGGCCAGCTTGATGCCCCCCGCCTTGCCGCGGCCGCCCATGTGCACCTGCGCCTTCACCACGACGGGGGCGCCGATCGTCTCGGCCGCCGCCCGGGCCTCGGCCGACGTGCGGGCGATCGCGCCCCCGCGGACCGTGATCCCGTAGCGCCCGAGGATCTCCTTGGCCTGGTACTCGTGTATGTTCACCTTCGCGCTCCTTCCGTGCTGGGACCCTCTGCGCCCTACCGCCTGGCAAGGAACTCCGTGATCACCGACTTCAACGTGGGCTGGCCGATCTCCTGGAGATCGTAGCGCACGCGCACCGCCGGTTGCTTGATCTTCACGATCCGCCGCAGATCGATCGGCGTGCCGATGACCACCAGATCGCAATCCACCTTGGCGATCGTCTTCTCGAGATCCTTCACCTGCTGGTCACCGTAGCCCATCGCCGGCAGGATGCTGCCGATGCCGGGATAGGTGGCGAAGGTCTGCTTGAGCTCGCCGACCAGATACGGCCGCGGATCGACCAGCTCGGCCGCTCCGAACTTGGTCGCGGCGACCACACCGGCGCCGTACTTCATGCCGCCGTGGGTCAGCGTGGGTCCGTCCTCGACCACCAGCACGCGCTTGCCGCGGATCTGCTCGGGCTCATCCACGGTCAGGGGCGAGGCCGCATCGATCACGATCGCGTTCGGGTTGTAGCGGCGGATGTTCTCGCGAATCGTCTCGACCCCTTCCGGGCTGGCCGAGTCGATCTTGTTGATGACAATGACATCCGCCTGCAGGAAACAGGTCCGGCCGGGATAGTACTTCAGCTCGTGGCCCGGGCGGTGCGGATCGACGACCGTGATGGTCAGGTCCGCCTTGTAAAAGGAGGTGTCATTGTTGCCGCCGTCCCAGATGACGACATCGGCTTCCTTCTCCGCCTCGCGCAGGATCGCCTCATAGTCGACGCCGGCATAACAGATCGTGCCGCTCATGATGTGCGGCTCATACTCCTCCATCTCCTCGATGGTGCACTTGTGCTTGACCAGATCCTCCAGGGAGGCGAAGCGCTGGACATCCTGCTTGGCCAGATCCCCGTAGGGCATGGGGTGGCGGACGGCCACGGCGGTCTTGTTCATTTCGCGCAACAGACCGGAAATCGTCCGCGAGGTCTGGCTCTTGCCGCAGCCGGTGCGAACGGCCAGCACCGCGATGACCGGCTTGCTGCTCGGCGCCTGCGTCGCCGCCGGCCCCAGAATCGTGAAGTGCGGGCCGAGCGAGTGCACCCAGGCCGAGATCTCCATCACCTTCTCATTCGAGAGATCCGAATAGGCCAGCACGACCTCGTCAATCTGCTCATCGGCCACCAGCTTCGGCAGCGACTCTTCCGGTACGATCGGGATACCGTTCGGATACAGCGGCCCGGCCAGAGAGGGCGGGTAGATGCGATCCTCGATGCCGGGGATCTGGGCGGCCGTGATGGCCACGACCTCGACCGCCGGATCGTTGCGGTAGACCATGTTGAAATTGTGAAAGTCGCGCCCGCCGGCGCCCAGAATCACGATGCGTTTCTTCTTCTCGGCCATATCGCCCTCCGTATCTCATGGTGGTCCGGCCGCGATCGACCGGACGACCCTGAGCCCCGCCCCCTGAGCCGGGAGGACCCTCAACGCCGTCCCCTCATCCGAATGAACCGGGAAGACTCACCCAGCGGCACCGGCGCGCACGAGGCGGCCGGCGGCCAGGGAGGACGGTGTTTCTCTCCAAAATATCAAGCCTGGGATGATACCAGACCGGTGCAGGGCTGTCAAAATCGCAAGTCTGGATCCGGCGCCGCGATCTGCGCCAGCGCGAGAGCCGCGAAGGCGAGTTCGTCCACCGTCCAGCCCGTGGCCGGCCCGGCCGCACGCCCCTGTCCGGCCCCATCCCCGCGCCCGGCCGCGTCCCCGCGCCCGGCCGCGTCCCTGGCAAGCCCCCGGTGAGGCGGGCCGGCGGGAAGCAGCTCGCAGAGCACCTGCCGGCCGGCCGCGACGAAGGGCCCCACCCCCGCCACCGGTCCGAGGAGATCGCCGAGCTCGGCCAGCAATCCCACCATCCCGAAGGCCTTGGCCCGTCCGCTGCCCTCCACGGCCAGCATCCAGGCGGGATCCCGCAGGCGGTCGAGCAAGCCCGCCTCGCCCCAGAGGTGATTGAGCAGGCCCGCCCGCAGCTCGTCGCCGAGCGCCGGGCGGTCGGTGTGGCGGCACACCCACAGCAGCGCGTCGAGCAGGTAGTAGCTCTCCTGGAAGTCGGTTGGATCCAGGGGCCGGGTGCGAGGATGGTCATGCGGGTAGTAGGTGAAGCGGCCGTCGGGACGAAGCGACGCCAGCAGGAACTGGGCGGCTTCCTCCGCCCGGGCCAGGCAGGCCCGCTCCCCCGTCTCGCGGTACTGGCAGATCAGCGCCTGGGCCTCGGTGGCGGTCGCGACGCTGTACGGATGCGGGTGGTGGGTTCCCTCGAACAACCCATTGCTGAAGGCCCCCCCGACGAGGTCATGGCGGGCCACATGCAGGCGCAGGTAGTCCCGGTGGGCGCCCAGGAACGCCTCGCGCTCCGGCTCTTCGGCGAAGTGCGCCGCGAGCACCAGCGCGGTCGTCATGACACCCAGGTCGGCAATGTTGCGGCTGAGGCGGCGCTGCGGGACGATCGTCTCGTAGGCCTCCGCAAACCAGCTCCCTTCGTATCGCTGTTCGCGAAGGAAGGCTCGCACCGTGCGAAGAGCGCCCTGAAGGTAACGCTCATCCCCCAGCACCTGGTAGCCGCCCAGCAGGGCGCGGGTCGCGATCCCGGCCCGCCACCACGCCGCGTTGATCTCTTCATAGAGACCCTGCGGGCCTTGTCGCGCGAGCAGGGAATCGCAGTAGGCGCCCAGACAGGCGCGCTCATCCCCGGCCGGGGAGGGAGCCGCGGAGGCCGCCCCGGCGGCGGCTTCCGGTGCGGCACCGGCCTGCGCCGGGGCCCACAGGAACGCAACCACCAGCATCACCGGCGGCATCAGCCGCAACCCGGGCATCATGGCGTTTCTCGCAGGCGGCATCAGCCGCAACCCGGGCATCATGGCGCTGCTCGCAATCGGCGGGCCAGCTCGCTGGTCGAGAATCCGGGCACCAGCGGGAGGGTCACCACCCGGCCCCCGGCGGCCTCGACGGTATCCCGGCCGACGACTTGATCGCGGCGGTAATCGGCTCCCTTGATCAGCACGTCGGGCAGGATCGCTTCGATGAGCGCGGCCGGGGTGTCTTGATCGAACATGACGACATACTCCACCGCCCGCAGCGAGGCCAGCAGCAGGGCTCGGGCTTCCTGTTCGATCAGGGGACGGCCGGCGCCCTTCAGGCGCCGGACCGAGGCATCCGAGTTCAAACCCACGACCAGCCGATCGCCGTGGTGGGCCGCCTGCTCCAGGATGACGGCGTGGCCGGCGTGGAGCAGGTCGAAACAGCCGTTGGTGAAGACGATGCGTTCGCCGGACTCCCGATGGGTGCGCAGACGCGCCAGCAATGCCTCCAGCGAGAGGACCCGGTCCCGCGCCGAGCGCGGTTCTGCCATCGCATCGGTCAAGGCGTCCCCCCCACGGACGGCTGTCTGAAGCTGGAGCGCAGGCTTTCGGCGATCTCGGCCCGGGTCGTGGTCGCGGTTCCCAGCTCGCGGATGACCCGCCCCGCGGCATGATTGGCCAGGATCGTGGCATCCGGCAGGGGCAGTCCGGCCGCCAGGCCCACCGCCAGGGTGCTGACCACGGTGTCCCCCGCGCCGGTGACATCGTAGACGTCACGACCCACCGAGGGGATGTGCAGGGTCTCCTGATCGGGGCGGAAGAGCGCCATGCCGTCCTCACCGCGGGTGATCAGGAGACTCTCGGCCTCCAGTCCGGCCAGGAGCCGCCGGCCAACCTCCTCGAGCGAGCGGCCGTCACGAATCGGCTGCCCCGCCGCAAAGGCGGCCTCTTTCATGTTCGGCGTCAGAACGGTCACCTGCCGGTAGCTGTGGAAGTGGGTCTCCTTCGGATCGACGCACACCGGGAGGCGTCGCGCGCGGAACCTGGGCAGCAACAGCGCGAGAAGTCGCTGAGAGATCATACCCTTGCCGTAGTCCGAGATCAGGACCGCTTCGGCCCGCGGCAGCAGAGCCTCGATCGCGGCGGCCACCTGCTCGAAGAGGACATCATCGAGCTCGGCGACCTCCTCGCGGTCTATGCGAACCACCTGTTGGCTGCGGGCGATGATGCGGGTCTTGCGGATCGTGGGACGGTTCGGATCGGCGACCAGGTGGGAGGCATCGATCTTCCGGCGGGTCAGCGCCGCGCGCAGCAGCTGCGCCCCCTGGTCCGTACCGGTCACGGCGACCAGCAGCGGGGTGCTGCCCAGGGAAGCGATGTTGTGGGCCACATTGGCGGCGCCACCGAGCCGCTGACTCTCCCGCTCCACCTTGACAACCGGCACGGGAGCCTCCGGCGAGATGCGCAATGCATCCCCCCAGATGTAGTGGTCCAACATCGCATCGCCGAGCACCAGGACGGTCCGGCCGGCCATGCGCTCGATCTGCTCGCTGAGGCGCTTGAGGTCAGCTGTGGTCATGGATTCCTGAACTCAGATTCCCGCCGGCACACCCGCTGCTCACTTCGCCCAGCAGTTGACCACAGGCCGTCTTCAAGCGCAAGCGCAAGCAAGAGCGCAGAACCTCGCCCCGCGGCCGGGAACCTGTAGGGCATCCGCGGCCGCCGCACCGGCCGCCGGGACAGCCGCCGGGACGGCGCCGAGACGGCGCCGTGGGGCCGGTGGACGCCGCCTTTCGATCTAGTAGCGATCCTCCCGCGAACCACGGCGGTCGAATCCTCCCCCGGACTCCCGGGGACGCGCCTCGTTGACCTTCAACCGGCGGCCCATGAACTCCTTTTCGTTGAGGTCATCGATCGCCCGGCCGGCGGCCTCTGCATCTTCCATTTCCACGAACCCGAAGCCGCGCGAGCGCTCCGTGTCGCGGTCCATGATGACACGGGCCGAGGTGACGCCGCCAAACGGAGCGAAGAGCTCGTTGAGATCCGCATCGCTGCACCGATAGGAGAGATTGCCCACATAGATGTTCGTCGCCATCAAACAGATTCCTTCACCTTGGGGGGCCAGCCGCCGCACGTGGCGGCCACCCGGGTTGCGTCCAACAGGTCTCGAGTTCCACTTTCGGCTACAGCCGGCACCGTACAGCCACCGACCGCATCGGCTTCTGTGGACGCAAACCGGTACAGAGACGGGATCGCGGCGAAACAGGTACCGTACGGAGCAGCGGCATCCGGCCAGACGGTTCCGAAGTGCGGAGTGGGTTTGAACTGGAAACGGAAATTCCTCCCGACCAAGACCTCGAGCCATTCCCTCGCCGCATGGGTTGCAGCGGGCGAGTTCTCCTCAAAGATTGCCTCACATGTGCCGGGCTGTCCAGGAGAAATGATGCCATGCTCCGACCGCGACGCCCGCCAGTTCCCCGGTGGTCAAGGCCCACGATCCACAGCATCCTGTAGCAGATGCGCTGCCAGATGTGCGCGGCAGTGGCTGAGACCACGGCAAGCAGTTTCAAGACACGATGTTACG
Organism: uncultured bacterium; assembly: GCA_964417675.1. GTDB lineage: Bacteria > Eisenbacteria > RBG-16-71-46 > CAIMUX01 > WJJG01 > CAYQJL01. Next base: position 15,166 of record CAYQJL010000048.1, read on the forward strand.
GCCACAGATTTGCCGGATGCTGGCAAGGCTCGGCACCTCCGGTCGCGGCCGCGGACACCGAAGCCCCCGCCTTCGCCTCGATCGCCACGAACTCCCGTCCCCTGCGAAAAGCGCCCCCTTCTCCTACGCCGTCGGATGCGGCGAACTGCCGCTTCACTGCCCGGACCGGGCCCGGATCGCATCAGTACAACTTCGGATGCTTGCGTTCTTTCACACGGAGCTCCGCCTCATACGGACTCAGGCGAAACGCCAGCAGTTGAACATACGCTTCGAGGGCTTCTCCGGGATCCGGCGCACTCGATCTCGGCCTCGGCGCTCGAAGCTCCGCCGCGAAGAGACCGGGATCCGCGAGAAAGGCCTGCTCGAGCGACTCGTCCGGCGGGTTGATCGTGACGGACAATGCAAGAGCGGCGTGAAGCCAGGTGCTCTTCCCCGTCCCGCGTGGGCCGGCCAGAGCGACCGCCTGTGCGATCCTCCGCGCATAGTTCTGTGTGGCGTCGATGTCGCTCAGGAGAATCTCGTTGGACAGCCTCTCGGGCCCGAGCCGGAAGAACTTCTCGAGCTCGATGATCGAGTCGTCATTGCTTTCATAGGCCGAGGTGCCCTGATGGAACCCGAGCGGTCCGGCGGTCGTCTCGAGGCTGTAGCGGAACCCGCGGTATGCGGGCATCACTTCGATCGGGACACCGAGCTGGTTTGCCAGGTACCGCAATAGCCACCACCATGCGAGTCGCCCTGCAATCCCGCACTCCGTCGATCCACTCCCTGCGTCCCGAACGCAGATCGCCGATCTGCAATACTGCACCAGCCGCCTCGCCCTGGGCGCCATTTCCCTGTTGGCCAAGGCTCCCAATCCACAGCATCCTGTAGCAGATGCGATACCAAATGTGCATCGGCCGGGAGGGCCCAGCACAGGTAGAAGCAGACCAGAGAGGATGTACGCAGAGGACCCCTGGAGCCCGGCTACACGGCCCTGAATACCCACACCCAGGCCATTGATGGGTATACATACGGATACTCATTGGTTCGCCGATCCCGGGTGAAACGCCGGTGCCAACATGAGAGAAGCCACTCACGAGGCGTCTGATCGGCGCCAAGGTCGCACTTCTCACTGGATCATCTC
>CAYQJL010000049.1:0-7901 GCA_964417675.1 uncultured bacterium
AACCCTGGCGTCCGTAAAGAGGGGCAGCGAAGCGAACTGCCTCTCCTGCGCTCAGTTAGCCGTGCCGTCCACCGAGGGGCCTCGCGGCTCGCGCGCTACGGGAAGGGGCTCAAGCGAGCGCCGAAGGGATGGGTGTGCCCGCGACAGGACTGTCTGCCTTGCAGCTCCTGGGCTCTCCTTCCTTGACAGCCCAGGATGCCTCTGTTAGCGTGCCCCGGTTATTGAGTTGGGCAATGGAAGTCCCGACCGATCGCCCCGGAGTCCCCTCGAACGAAAACCTCTGCAAGGAGAGCGGATGGCACGGCGCCATGCCAACTTGATCGTTGTTCCCGAGGGGGGTGGCGAGACCAGGCACTATCGAATTCCTCTCCTGCCCGTGGCAGCGTTCGTAGCTGCCGGGGTCCTGCTGGCCGGCGTCCTCTTCATCGCCGGCTACGCGATGCATCACGCGTATCGGGCCCAGGGCCGGCTGGCGATCGTCGAGGGTGAGAATCGGGCCCTGCGCGGCGAGCTGCTGCAGCTGGGGGGACAGATCGCCCGTCTGAACACGCGCGTCAGCGAGCATGTCCACCTGGCGAATGAATCGCGTCTCCTGGCCGGTCTGCCTCCCCACGGGCAGGATATCGCCCGATTGGGGGTCGGCGGAACACCCCGGATAGGAGCCTCCCGGACGGGCGAGGGTCTGACGCCGAGCCTGGAGCGAACCGTCGAGGTCTACCACGATCGTCTCGACCAGTTCTCGCGCCAGCTTGCCTTCCAGGAACAGAGCTTTCTCGAGGTGCGCCAGCTTCTGGAAGGGAAACGCGACGAACTCAATCACATCCCGACGATCAATCCGGTCGATGGTCCGCATTACGTCAGCAGCGGGTTTGGTATGCGCCGTGACCCGTTCACCGGCCGGCCCCGGCATCACAGCGGCATCGATCTGTGCGCCCCGCGCGGCACCCCCTTCGTCGCCACGGCAAACGGAACCGTTGTGCATGCGGGCAACAATGGCGGCTTCGGCCGTACGGTCAAGATCGATCATGGCAACGGCTTCATCACTGTGTACGGTCATGCCGACAAGATCCTGGTCAAGAAGGGCGATGAGGTCCGCCGCGGCGATCGAATCGGCCAGGTGGGCGATTCGGGCCGCTCCACGGGCGTCCATCTCCACTACGAGATCCAGCAGAACGAGGCGCCCGTCAACCCCTGGCGCTACTTCCTGGAGAGCGATTCGCGCATGGGGTAGAGTGTGGATCGTATGCAACCACGACCACACGGAATCAGTGCCTGCCTCCTGGGCCTGGCCTGCCGCTATGACGGTTGTCCTTTGTCGGCCCCGCGGCGGTTTCTCCCCCCCCTGGACCGGGCCTGGGTTCCCCTGTGTCCGGAACAGCTCGGCGGGCTTGCCACCCCGCGCGTCCCCGCGGACATCCAGGGGGGCGATGGGCACGCGGTCCTCGATGGGACGGCCCGGGTCATCAACCGGGCGGGACAGGATGTCACCGCCGCGTTTCTCCGCGGAGCTCAGGAAACTCTCTTCCTGTGCTTGTGTCTGAGAGTGGAAGACGTACTCTTCAAGGCGAACAGCCCGTCCTGCGGCGTGACCCGGATCTACGCCGGGACGGACCTGGTCGCGGGACAGGGTGTCACGGCGGCGCTGCTTGCCCGGCATGGAATCCGGTTGAGCGAGCGGTAGGGGGTCGGGTGAGCATTTCCCGGATCGTTCGCGCGTTTCGGACATGGATCATCCTGGGGATGGGGCTGATCGGGGCGTGCGCCGTGGGGGGCGCCGCGGCCCAAGCCGATGCCGATGCCCGGCCCAGTCAACTGGTGCGCATTCGGGTGGCCGCCTGGGAGGACCGCTATCGCGTCGTCCTCGATCTCGACCGCCCCTGCAGCTACGAGCACAAGACCTACGTCGGACCCCATCGGGTGGCGATCAATCTGGCCAACACGGTGGCGCCGGGCCTGCTGCTGCCGGCCGCGGCCGATCCCTTGCTGCACCGCATCCGCTTCAATCCGTTGGCGGGTCCCACCGCCCAGGTCGTCCTCGACCTGACGGCGGGGCATGAGTACCGGACCTTCACCGTTCCTGCTTCGGGCGAGAAGCCGTTTCGTGTCGTGTGCGACCTGTTGCGTTCCCCGGCGGTCGATGACCAACCCCCCAACCGGCCCTGGACGGTGGTCATCGATCCCGGCCATGGCGGGTACGATCCCGGGGCCGTGGAGAAGCAACTCGGCCTGACCGAGAAGGAGATCGTGCTCGATGTCTCCAGGAGGCTCAAGCAGGAGCTCGAGCGCGCGCCCCATGTCGATGTGCGCCTGACCCGTTCGGGGGACCGCGCCGTGAAGCTGGCTGAACGCGTTCACACCACGCATGATGCCGGCGCAGATCTGTTCGTGAGCATCCATGTCAATGGGTGCCCCCACCGGTCCGCGCGGGGGGCCGAGGTCTTCTACCTGTCCCTCCAGGGAGCCACCAGCGCCGCGTCGCGAGAGCTGGAGGCCCTCGAGAACTCGGCCGAGACGATCAACATCGATCTGCATCTGGGGGAGATCGCCAACCTGCCGTTCGCCGTCGATCTTATCCAGACCGACACGCTGCTGCGCAGCAGCCTGCTGGCGGAGGTGATTCTGGATGCCCTGGGTGAGAGCGGCTTGGCCGCCGTGCGGGGCGTAAAGCAGGCCAACTTCGCCGTCCTGCGGTCCTGCCGGGTGCCCTCGGCCCTGGTCGAGCTCGGCTTCATCACCAATCCCGAGGATGCACGGCAATTGGCCTCCAGCGCACATCGCCAGGCTTTGGCCGAGACGATTGCCCGCGGTCTTCTCGACTACCGCCACCACTACGCCCGCCAGGTTGGAACTCTTTCCGAGTACAACAGATAGTCACGAAAACGCTCATCCAGTTCCCACCCGGGCGGCGGCAGCGCCCGGCAATGCCGGCCCTTTCCCATCAAGACGCAACCCGGACCGGTCGATAGGAGGACTGGAACACTTATGTCCAGAAGTGGCATGCAGATCGCGCGACGAGGAGGATCCGGATGCAGGATGTAAACGGCTTCAGCGCCGAAGAGATGGCCATGCTCCTGCCGCTGTTCACCCAATCGAGCAGCGAGTACCTCGGGCAGTTTCGCGCGGCGCTCCGCAAGGTCGCCGCGGGTATGGATGAGGATCCCGACCGGGAGGTTCTGCAGCGATCGGTCCACAGTCTCAAGGGGGCGGCGTTGCAGCTGGGCATCCTGCACGTCGGCCAGCTTGCCCTGGCGGTCGAAGCGGTCGCCAAGGCTCTGCGCGATGCGCCTCAGGCATTGGAGGCCTCCGAGACCGATCTGCTTGGCCTGAGCGCGGATCGACTGGAAACCTACATTACGGACCTGGCCGACGGGGCCGCTTCGAACGAACCACCGGTGGATTTGATCCTGCGTCTCGAAGCGGCATCCGACCGGCTGGTGGTCGCGGGCGCCGCCGATGGGGACGCCGAGGGTGGGGCAGCGGCTGCCCAATCGTAAGGCAACGGGATGAAGCTCGCCCTGCGGGCGACCACGGCGTGGCCGGGGAGGTGACCGATGTTCCGGGAGGAACTGGACCGCATTGATTCTGTGCCCATGCTGCCGGCCATGGTTTCGCGCGTTCTCGGCATGATGGACGATCCGAATGTCACCGCCTACCGGCTGGCCGATGTGGTCAGCAAGGATCAGAGTCTGGTCTCTTCGATTCTGCGGATCGTCAACTCCTCGTACTACGGATTCCACTGGCGGATCTCCTCGGTCAGCCAGGCGGTGGTGCTGCTGGGCTTTCGGACCATCCGCAATCTCGTACTGGCGACCTCGGTCATCAACACGTTCGGGGCGCAGTCGCAACACAGCGCCTTCGACCGGCGCTTGCACTGGAAACACTCGATCGCCTGCGCGACGGGCGCGGCCCTGCTGGCGCGCACCTGGCGGTGCTGTGATGTCGAGGACGCGTTCCTCTCCGGACTGGTGCACGATGTGGGGCGCGTGATCATGGATCAGCTCGCACCCGAGGAGTTTGCCGCCGCGCTGCGCCTGGCGCGGGAGGAGAACCTGACGCTGTTCGAGGCCGAGCGGCAGATCTTCGACATCACCCACGCTGAGATCGGCCGGCACATCGCACTCAAGTGGAGTTTTCCCGAACCGGTGGCCAATGCGATTGCTCACCACCACGCATCCCCCGGGCCGGCATCCTGGACCAAGCTCTCGGCGGTGGTCCACACGGCCGACATGATGACCCGCTCGGCCGGCCTGGCCTTGGGCGCCTGGGGGCCGCGGTTCGAACCGGAGGCGCTCAGCGTGCTGGGACAGGCCGAAGAAGCGGCCGATGGCTTGACGGACGCATTTGTGAACGAGTTCGAGAAGAGCAACTTCATGGATGAACTCGTTGCATGAGGGTCGCGGGCGATTCGCGGGGACAGCGGTGAGGGAGTGACCGCACATGGATCTGGCAACTCTGATTGGTCTTGTTCTGGGGATGATTTGCATCATCGGTGCGATTGCCGTGGGACCTGCGCCGGTCGCCTTCCTCAATGTGCCCTCGGTGCTCATCGTGATCGGCGGCACCCTGGCCGCCACCCTGGTTCGCTTTCCGCTCGCGGTCGTGATCGGTACCTTCAAGGTGGCCGCCAATGCGTTCACCGACAAGGTGGACACGCCCTTCGGCCTGATCCGCAAGATCGTCGAACTGGCCGAGAAGTCGCGGCGCGACTCCCTGCTCTCGCTCGAGAATGTGCCCATTGAGGATGAGTTCCTCAAGAAAGGGATTCAGCTCTGCGTGGATGGCACCGAACCGGAGGTCTTGCGCGACACGCTGCGCACGGAGATGGAAGGGATCATCGAGCGGCACCAGCAGGGACAGCGCATCTTCAAGGGGATCGCCGGGGCGGCGCCCGCTTTCGGGATGATCGGAACCCTGGTCGGTCTGGTCAACATGCTCATCGCCATGGATGATCCGAGCGCCATCGGTCCGCAGATGGCCGTGGCCCTCCTGACGACGATGTACGGGGCGGTCATCGCGAACCTGCTGGCGCTGCCGATTGCCGACAAGCTGGCCGAGCGTTCCAAGACCGAGCTGCAGAACAAGGAAATCGTCATCCATGGCATCATGGGCATCCTGGCGGCGAACCACCCGCGGGTGGTCGAGACCCGGCTCGTGTCCTATCTGTCGCCGAAAGCTCGTGTTGAAGCGACGGCAGCGAAAGAGAGGAAGGCGGCCGCCTAGGGTTCCGCTGGCCTGAGCAGCGAGGGCGCCGGGGTCGCCGGCCCCCCGTGGGAGAGGATCATGGCCGAGGAAGGATACGCCCAGGAAGAGATGACCGAGGCGTCATCGGGCGAGGAACAGGGCCGCAAGCCCGCCGAGGAAGGCGACGAGGGCGCGCCGGCCTGGATGGTGACCTTCGCCGACCTGATGTCGCTCCTGCTGTGTTTCTTCGTGCTGATCGTCTCCTTCTCGAGCATGGATGTCATCCGGTACCGGAGCCTCGTCGGATCGTTGCGCAGCGCGTTCGGTTCCCAGAACACGATTCAATCGCGCGTGATTCAGAGCAAGACGACCGCGGTCAGCCTCGGAGCGAACATGCCCGGCAATCAGTCGCTGAGTTGGGAGGAAATGGAGAACGATCTGGTGGCCGCCGTCGAAGAGGAAGGCCTCACGGGCGAGGCGACACTGCATCGGACCGACAATGGCATGGTGCTGCGCGTGCGCGGAACCGTGATGTTCGAACCCGGCGGAACCCGCATCCTACCCGAGTCGCTGTCCCTGCTCGACAAGGTGGCCCAGGTCGCCCGGTCCTTTCCCCGGGCCATCTATGTCGAGGGCCACACCGACAACATCCCGCTCCATTCGGAAGCGTTTCCATCGAACTGGGAGCTGTCGAGCGGAAGGGCCAGTGCCGTGGTCCGCTATCTGACCGAGATCCAGCACGTGGCGCCCGAGAAGCTGGTGGCCTCCGGTTTCGCCCATACGGTCCCGCTGGCCACCAACACCACCGCCGCCGGGCGGGCCCTGAATCGGCGCGTCGAATTCGTCTTCTCCGGCCGCCCGGGCGACACGATCTAGACGAGCCTGTGGGCGATATGTGCCCCCCCGACATTCCAGGCACCGGGCGCCCTGCGCGGCGCGTGTGGCCCCTGGACTGCTATCTCTCCAATGGCGAAGCGCACGATTGGAGAGGAGGTCCGGGATGCACGCAGTTCAAGGGAAGGGCCGGCGGACCCTCGCGAGGGGGGCGCGCTGGGTCGCGGTTCTGATCCTGTATGCTGGGCCGGCGACGGCCTGGGCCACAGATCCGCCCCGGGATGATCTGGTCATCAATGAGATTCTCTACGATCCCGTGGGCCCCGACGAGGGCCACGAGTTCGTCGAGCTGTTCAACCCCACGCAGCGGCCGCTGTCCCTGTACGGTCTCGTGCTCGAGGCCGGCAACGGGGATCGCGAGGGGGACTGGCGGCCGCAATGGACCGGCGCCCAGAGCGGGGTGATGCTGGCGGCCGGCGGCTTCTATGTCATTGCGGGGGCGGATGCCGAGGTCCCCGCGGACGCACGCGTTCGGCTGGCGCTTCAGAACGGACCCGATGCCGTCCGCCTGCGTCGCGGCCAGGAGGAACTGGACCGGGTGGGCTGGGGCGCCCTCCTGCATGAGGAGTTCTTCGAAGGCGCACCGGCGCCGGATGTGCCGGCGGGTTGGGTGCTGGCCCGCGTCGCGGATGGCGTTGACACAGACTCGAACCACAGCGATTTCGTTGGCCGACCGTGGGCCACCGCCGGGGCCAGCAACACGCCGGTCTTCGGCCTCCAGCTGATGGAGGTGACCGTGGATCCGCCGCTGATCGATCCCGGCGACCGGGGTTGGGTCTGGGTCGCGGTGCGCAACATCGGCCGGGAGAGGATCGAGCCGCAGGAGGTGGACGTCGCTCTGCATGCCGAAGGGTGGCGCCTGGATGGTACCTCCATACCCGGCGGCGCATTGGAACATGGAGAGCAGGGGCGGTGGGGTCTATCTGTGGGCGCCCGGGAGGGCGCCTGGGCCGGACCGCTACAGGTCGACGTTCGGGTGCGGGATCAGGCGGTGGGTTCGGGCGGGTGCCGGGTACGGGTTGGGCGGGGGCCGGTCCTGATCTCGGAGATCCTCTATGATCCTGCGGCCGATGAGGGAGAGTGGGTCGAGGTCGCCAACCTATCGGGAGAGGCACTGTCGCTGGCCCAGTGGACGTTGCGCGACGCCTCCGGCACGCAGGCCACGGTGGTGGCCCATTGGCTGGCGCCCGGCGAACGGGCCATCTTGGCGCAGAATGCGGGCGGCTTCCGTTGCGCCTGGCCCGATGTCGATGCCGGGCGGATCATGGCCTGGTCCGGGCGCTGGCCGAGCCTGAACAACACGCTGGATCGCGAGCGAGGCTATGCGGATGCCCTGTTGCTGAGCCACTCGGATGGGACGCCGTCCGATTACATCGAGTACCGGCCCAGCCCTTTTGACGGCGACGGTGTTTCCCTGGAGCGCTGGATCGATGGAGATCACCTGGTTTCGCCGCGCACCCTGATACCCTGTCCGGACGCGGCCGGGGCCACCCCCGGAGATCTCTCCTGGGCGATCGAGGAGACCCTGGGCCAGGGCCAGTGGCTTGCACCGACGCCCAATCCCTTCTATCCCGATCGCCCGGATGGGCAACGGCTCTGTTACCTGTCGATTCCCATCCAGGCTTCTCCCGGCATCCGCTTGACGGCGGATGTATTCGACCTGACCGGGCGGCGTCGCTGCTCGCTCACGGCGGGTGCGTCCGTCGTCCAGCCGACGGTCCTGAGTTGGGACGGCTGTGACGCCGACCGCCAACCGATGCCGACCGGCCTCTACGTGTGGCGCATCGCCGTGCTCGAAGAGGGCGGTCTCGTGACGAGCCGGATTC
>CAYQJL010000050.1:0-32678 GCA_964417675.1 uncultured bacterium
GAATCATGTCCCCGTTGCCGCCGAGCTTCTCCGCCTCAAGAAGCATCGATAGGATGCCCGCGGCCATCGGGCTGCGGCAGGTGTTGCCGCTGCAGATCAGGACGACGTGAAACACGAGCAGACCTCTTTCCCGGGTCGAACACCGGCCGAGCGCGACGCCGGGATCTCCGGAGCCGCGGGGAGTGACGGCGCAACCTGTTTCGCATTCTAGAGTTGCCTACCAGAGCTGTCAACGCGCCCATCGACCAGCGCGTCACGCCTTCGACGCAGCGGCGCCGATCATGATTCTTCGGACCACAACCCACAGGTTGTGGGGTGCGCCGGGAAGCCCTATGCTATTCTTCTCGGCGTGGAGTCGTCATCGAGCGGCCATCGGTGACCATACCGAAAATTGAGGATACTGCCATGAAGATGCGGCACTGGGGAGCCCTGACAGCCGGCCTGGGGATGCTCGCTCTCGTCGGCTCCTGCTCGGACGACAGCGGCACCCGGCCTGACTCCCAGGCCCCGACCGTGAGCCTGACCTACCCGGCCCCCGGTGACACCTTGCGTCAGGACACGACCTTCACCGCCCACGCCGAGGACGATGTCGGCGTCAGCGCGGTCAGCTTCTGGGCTGACGGCGCGCTGCTGGGCACCGACAGCCTCCCCCCCTATGAGCAGCCCTGGGTGCTCCCCGGCGGCCGGCCGGCCATGACGATGGTCGTGTCCGCCACTGCTGTGGACGCCGCCGGGAATGAAGGCAGCAGCCCGGACGTTACCGTCACCGTGGAGACGCCCGCCGACACAGAAGCGCCCGAGGTGAGTCTGACCTACCCGGAGGATGGCGCCACGCTCACGGCCGGCGTCACGCTGACGGCCGCGGCAACCGACAACGTCGGGGTCAGCTATGTTGCCTTCTACATCGACCGTGGGATCGCCGGCGTGGACTCTTTCCCGCCCTACGAGTACGACTGGGCGATCAACCCCGTACTGCACGAGGGCGAGCACGTCCTCCAGGCGCGCGCCTTCGACGCGGCCGGCAATGAGAGCATCTCGGAGGCGATCACCGTCACCGTGGAGGTACCCGCCGACATCGATCTTCTCGATGCGCTGGCCGCCGCCCAGGGGGGCGACCACAACGGCTACAGCTTCGACCGGCTGGTCGAGCTCGACCCGGCCAAGCGCTATTTCGCCACCGAAGAGATCCTGATCAACAGCGACACCTGCATCCGCGGGCACGGAGCCACATTGGATCTGGAATCACAGGGTCACTTCCTCGTGCGGGCCCCGTTCATGGGCTCGACCCGATTCGACATCGAGTTCTGCCTCATCATCAACGGGCAGCGCCCGGTCCCGGTCGGTGAGTTGGGTGGCACGATCGAGTACTACTCGAACACGGAGGGATGGGTCGTCAACAATACCTTCTACAACAACTCACCCTCGGCGGTGTATCTCCACGAGACGACGCCCGACCGGAATCTGCAATTCCGCAACAACATCTTCTATGAGAACGCGCACGGGCTGATCTGGCACGAGGACCAGCCGTTCATCACAATCCTGCACAACAATGCCTCCGGCAGCATGTCGGGACCGAACTACGGAGAGCATTGCGCCTGTCCCAGCACTCCCGTGGCCACGCCGATCTACCCGGGCAGCGAGGATCTGCACATCTCGAACCTGAGCGTCAATCCCCAGTTCGTGCAGCCCCCCAATCCACCGCGCGAGAAGGGTGACTTTCATCTGAGGCCGGACAGCCCCTGCATCGGCACTGCCGACGACGGAGGCGACATGGGGGCGTTTCCCTACGAGGCACCCTGATCCGCTTCGGGTGCGGTCCCTGATCCTGGATCCACCCATAGTCCCGCCCGCAGAATCTCGACGCCTGCGTCGGGGTCCAGGCGGGCCACGGTCGACCCGGTGCCCGGCAGGGGGCCGGCATCGACGATTACGGCCGCGGCCTGCGAGACGGCCGGCTCCAGTTCGCTGACCCGGGCCGGCGCCGCCGACCCGCTGCGGTTCGCGCTGGTGCTCAAGAGCGGTCCGTCGCAACCGGCGGCGATCGTCCGCAGGAAGCGGCTCGCGGGGCACCGCAACGCGATCTGGTCCTCGTGGGTGAGATGCTGCGGCACCCCGCTGCGCGCCGGCAGCACCAGCGTCAGCGGCGCCGGCCAGACCGAGGCAATCCACGCCAGAACCGTGGGCGGCAGCGGCGCGGCATAGCGGGCCAGATCCTCCGACTCCGCGAGAAGGACGATGAAGGGCCGGCCCGGCCGCCCACCCTTCAGCTGCTCGAGGCGCGCCCGACCGCCCTGGGTGCAGGCGTGCAATCCGTAGAGCCCTTCGGCCGGAAGGACGGCGAGTCGATCACGAATGAGCTCCTTGCGGACCCGCGCAACCAGGTCCGTCCATGCCGATGAGCCTTCTTCTGGTAGCCGGACTGTCTGGCTTCTTCCAATCCCCATGGCTTTCCTCTGCTTGCACCTCGCCGCCACCTTGCCTAGCATCAACAGGCGGCCGCAGCCGCCCGCGGGCTACACCGTCCGAGCGGGCGGCCTGGCGCCGGCGACGGGCGGTTTTGTGCAATCGACTGCGCCGTCCACGGTTTCCGGCGGAAGGAGTTGCCATGAAGGCCAGTGACAGACACCCGCTCGCAGCCCCGGCTCCAGAACCCCGGCCCATCGAAATCGGCATGAGCGCCACCGCGTTGATCGAGCGCCACTTTCGGGGCGCCACCGCCGGCCGGCTCTCATTGGCCGCCCGCCTTCTGGCCGAGGAGCTGCTCGCCGCAGAGGACCTGACCTTGGGCCTGAGCCTGGACGCCCCTCTGGTTCCCAGCGGTCTGGCCGTGACTGCGCTGGTCCCGCTCATGCAGCACGGCCAGATCGACTGGCTGGTGATCACCGGTACCAACCTCTACTATGATGCGCTCTTTGCCATGCGCAAGCCGCTTCTATCGGATCCAGCGCAGGAACCCGGCATCCGCCTCGGCGAGCCGCCCTTCCATCCAAGTGACAGGCTGGCCGCGGAGAAGGTGTTGCGCGAGATCCTGGGGGGTCCCGACTTCCAGCGGGTCATGGGCTCGGCCGAATTGCATGACCGGATCGGCCGGGATCTGCGGCACAGGGAAAAGGAGTTGGGCGTCGACTTCCCCGGCCTTCTATCGACGGCACACGAGTTGGGCATCCCGATCATCAACCCTTCCCCCGCGGAGGGCCCCCTGGGATCGATCGTGGCCGAACTGGCCCAGGTCGGGAATCGTCTGTCGATCGACGCCAGCCTGGATCTGAATCTGGCCGCCGGCATTCTGAACGCATCGACCTTTGGCGCCCAAGGACCGCGGTGCGCATTCTGGTGCCTCGGAGCGGGGGTCGGCGCCAACCTCATGCTGGGAGCTCCGGCCCACCTGCAACGAATCCTGGGTAACGGCCGCTGGGCCCGGCGTCCCTTCCGGCTGCGAATGGCGGGCCACACCCATATGCATCCGGCGGGAGGAAACGAGCCACTGAACCCCGACGCCCGTTGGATCCCGGCGCCCGCCGGCGAGCAGGGTGCTCCGGATGCCGGCGAGGGAGGGGCCATCGCCACCCTCCGTGATCTGGCGCTTTCGACCGATCTGAGCGTCGCCGTGCCGCTGCTGGCGGCCTTCCTGCTCGATCGTGTGCCGTCGCGAACCGTGAAGCGGCTCGGCCAGCGCAGGGAAGAACTCCTGGACGGATTGCGTCAGGCCCAGCTTTCCTCAACGCTGAAACGACCTACGCACTGAACCGGCGACTCCAGCCGCCGCCGGGCAGGATGGCGCGGGCCGGCACACTCACTTCCCACCGCCGATCAGAGTTTGGCGCCCTTCTCCATCTGCCGCTTGAAGTCGTCCAGCTTGCGCTGCAACCCGGCATCCTGCTGCGCCAGAATCTGTGCCGCCAGCAAGGCGGCATTCTTGGCGCCCGCCTTGCCCACCGCCACAGTGGCCACCGGAACACCGGCCGGCATCTGCACCATCGAGAGCAGAGAGTCATACCCCTCGAACGCCGAGCCGCAGAGCGGCACCCCAATGACCGGCAGGGTCGTCATCGAGGCCAGCACCCCGGGCAGATGGGCTGCCATCCCCGCCCCGGCAATGAGCACCTTCAGGCCCCGCTTGCGCGCGCTGCGCGCGTAGGTTGCGGTGAACTCGGGCTGCCGGTGGGCCGAAAACATGAGTGTCTCGAACGGGATCCCAAACCGCTCGAGCACCGCCCAGCACTCTTTGAACACCGGCTCGTCGCTGGTGCTGGCATACAGCACCCCTACAACCGGCTTGCCCGGACGGGGTTTGCTGGCCACTGCCGTCTGCCGGGCGGCCGGGGTTTTCTTCTTGGTCTTACCGCTCACGACCATTGTCAGGCGTCTCCTGTCTGCGCGAGCCGAAACCCAGGCGGACGTCATCACCTCATCGGGGCGGAAGGGGCTCGCCGATCGCTTCCAGCCCACGCCAGGCAATATCACCCCGGTGGAAGGCCCCGTCAAATCGAATCCTCCCGACGGCCTCGTAGGCCCGCCGGCGAGCGCGGGGCAACGTCTCGCCCAGCCCCACCACGTTCAGGACGCGCCCGCCGCTGTTGATCAGGGATCCCTCTTCCCGCCGGGTTCCGGCGTGAAACAGCAGTACGTCATCGAGATCCCGCGCAGCGTCGATCCCGGTGATCGGGACCCCGGTCCGCGCCGGACCGGGATACCCCTCGGAGGCAATGACCACACAGACCGCCGACCGGCCGTCCGGCCCACAGGGCGGCAGCGCCTCCTTCCGCTGAGGATCCGAAGCCCTCCAGAGCAGATCAAGCAGATCGCCATCGGTGACCGGCAATACGACTTGGGTCTCCGGGTCCCCGAAGCGGCAGTTGAACTCGACCACGCGGGGCTGATTGTCCGTAACCATCAAGCCTGCGTAGAGCAACCCGCTGTAGGGCGAGCCCTCGGCGGCCATGGCGTGCAGGGTCGGTTCGATCACCGTCCGCCGGACGGCCTCCTCCAACGCCGGATTCCAGCAGACCACGGGGGCATAGGCCCCCATGCCTCCCGTGTTGCCCCCCTCGTCCCGGTCGCGGGCGCGCTTGTAATCCTGCGAGGGGGGCATCAACACGTACTGCTCGCCGGAGGCGATGGCGAACACGCTCATCTCCTCGCCCTGGAGGAACTCCTCGAAGATCACCCGGTCGCCGGCCGCTCCAAAGGCGCGGCGAACCATCAGTGCCTCGACCGCCTCGGCCGCCTGGCGCGGATTCTCGATGATCAGCGCTCCCTTGCCCGCGGCGAGCCCATCGGCCTTGAACACGTGCGGATACGAGATCCGCTCGATCAGCGCCCGGGCCTCCTGTGCACTGGCAACCACCTGGTAGGCGGCGGTCGGGATGGCATGGCGTTGCATGAGATCCTTGGCGAAGACCTTGCTGCCCTCGAGCGCCGCGGCCGCGGCCCCCGGACCGAACGCGCGCACACCGGCGGCGCGCAGGGCGTCGGCCAGGCCCGCGACCAGCGGGGCCTCCGGACCGATCACCACCAGTTCGACCGCCTGGTCGCGCACCAGATCGAGCACCCGGTCCGGTTCAGCCAGGTCGGCCGGCAGGCAGGTTCCGACCTCAGCGAAGCCCGGATTGCCGGGCAGTCCCAGGACCTCTGGCCTCTGCGGCGAACGCGCCAACGCCCAGGCCAGTGCATGTTCCCTTCCGCCGGAGCCGATGATCAGAACCTTCATTGGGATCTCCTCCCCGTCATGAACCCATCTCCCAGCATGCCTAGCGCCGTGGCCCGGACAGCGCCCGCCGCAGCAATCGGCGCACCGTCACGGGGTCGGCCTGACCACGCGAATGCCGCATCACCTGGCCCATGAAGAATCGCAGGAGTGCGGCCCGGCCTTCCCGGTACTCTGCCACCTTCTCCGGGTGCGCCTCAAGCGCGGCGTCAACCCAGCCCTGCAGGATCACCTCATCCTGCAGGGTGTGGACTCCCTGGCGCGCGGCGATCTGCCCGGCCGACCGCCCGCTGGCCAGCATCTCGCGCAAGAGCGTCCTGGCCCGCTGGCCGCTCAACCCCACCTGAGAACGCAGTCGCAGAAACTCCCGCAGCCGTTGCAGATCGGGAAGAGGCTCGCTCGGCGGCAGCTCATTCAGGAGCAGGATCGCCAGCGACCGCGCATCGGCCCGCAGTCGCGGCCCGGCCGTGAGGTCGGGCCGCGCGAGGGCCTCGAAGCAGTCGGCCAGATCGCGCCGGGCGGCCAAACGCGCGGCATGCTCCGGCGTGAGCCCATAGCGATCCACCAAGCGACGGCGACGGGCGGCGGGCAACTCCGGGACATGCCTGCGCGCCGCCTCGATCTGGGCTCTCGAAATCTCGATGTCCGGAAGGTCGGGCTCCGGGAAGTAGCAGTAATCGGGCAGCGTCTCCTTGGAACGTATGATCCGGGTGCGGCTGGCGGAAGGATCCCACATGAGGGTGGCCCCGACAACCTGCCGGCCCGAGGCGATCAGCCGCCTCTGCCGGTCGATTTCCGCTTCGAGCGCCCGCTCCACAAACCGAAATGAATTCAGATTCTTGATCTCCGTCCGCTGCCCGAGCGCACGGCTTCCCGCCGGACGGAGGGAAACATTGGCGTCACAGCGTAGATGTCCCCACTCGAGCAATCCCTCACAGACCCCGCAGTACCTCAGGATCTCATGAAGGGCCATCATCGTGGCGCGCGCCTGCTCCGGCGATCGCAGGGCCGGAGCCGTCACGATCTCCAGCAACGGCGTGCCGCAGCGATTCAGATCCACAAGCGCGCACCCCCGCTCATGGCGGAGTCGGCCGGCATCCTCCTCGAGATGGATCCGCTCGAGCGGCACCGTCCCCGGGATCCCGCCGCATTCGATCCCGACCTTTCCGCCCCACGCGAGAGGATGGTCGTATTGTGTTATCTGATAACCTTTTGGGAGATCCGGGTAGAAGTAGTTCTTGCGCGCCCAGCCGCAGGAGGGAGCGATCTGGGCCTCCAGCGCCACGGCCGCCCGCAAGGCCAACTCCACGGCCGCGCGGTTGACCACCGGCAGCACACCCGGATGCCCCAGGCATACCGGACACACCCGCGTGTTCGGCGGCCCCTGCCCGCCGGTTGGACAGCGGCAGAACAGCTTGGCCCGCGTGCGCAGTTGTGCGTGGAACTCGAGCCCGATCACGACCTCGTCGGTCATGCATCCTTCCCTTCGTCGCCGGCCCCGCCGCCATCGGCGCTGTGCGCCAGCCGGGCGCGCAGCCGATCCACCTGGCCGCCCAACGGCCCGAAAGGCTGGTCCTGGTCGTACTGCCGGGCCAGGTGCAGCAGAAGGTCATCGCTGCGGGCCGGCCCCCACAGTTGCCCGCCCACCGGCAGACCGCGGGCTGTCACTCCAATCGGTACCGACAGAGCAGGTTCGCCGCTCAGATTCGCACCGATTGTGAAGAGATCACTCTGATACATGGCCAGCGGATCGCCCACCCGTTCCGCCACCCGGAAGGCGGCTGTGGCCGTCGTCGGGAGCAGGACGACATCCACCTCTTCGAAGATCCTCTGCATCGATTGGCGCCACAGGCCGCGGACACGCTGCGCCCGTAGGTAGTGCTCCGCGTAGTACCCGGCGGAGAGGACGTGGGTGCCCAGGAGGATCCGGCGCTTGACCTCGGGGCCGAAGCGGGCCGCCCGAACGCGCTCGCACGGCTCGGCCAGCAAACGGCTCGCCGCGCAGGAGGCTCCGAACTGCACCCCGTCGTAGCGCGCCAAATTGGAGGCCGCTTCGGCCGAGGCCAGGACATGGTAGACGGCCATGGCCTCTTGCGGCGTTGGCAGCTCCACGTCGCGGAGCAAGAGCCCGAGGCGCTGGCAATCCCCCAGGAAGCCTTCGAGAAGATCCGCCACATCACCGTCACACAGACGCAACCAGCTTCGGGCCACCCCCGCCCGCAACCCACGTATCTTCGGCAGCGCGTCGGTCCGCGATCTTGGCCAAGGAATCGAGGTCATATCCCTCGGATCCGCCCCGCGCATGACATCAAGGATCCGGGCGCAGTCGCCGGCCGTTGCCGCCAGAGGCCCGATCTGGTCCATCGAGCTCGCATAAGCGACCAGGCCATGGCGGGACACCGCCCCATAGGTCGGCTTCAGAGCGCAGAGGCCGCAGAAGGCCGCCGGCTGGCGAACCGAGCCGCCCGTGTCGCTTCCCAGAGCCGCATGGCAGTGCCCGGCAGCCACGGCGGCGGCCGATCCACCGCTGGAGCCACCCGGTACCCGGTCGAGCGCGAAGGGGTTGCGCGTCGGGCCGAAGGCGCTGTACTCGGTCGAGGATCCCATCCCGAACTCGTCCAGATTCGTCTTGCCCACCACGATGGCTCCGGCAGCCTCCAGGCGGGCTACGGCCGTGGCATCGTAGAGCGGAGCGAACCCCTCCAGAATCCGGCTGCCCGCGGTCATCGGAACCGACCGCAGGGAGATATTGTCTTTGACCGCCAGAAACAGGCCCGTAAGGGGTCCCGGCCAGCATCCCGCTTCCACCCGCGTCTGGAGGGCCCCGGCCCGCGCCTCGGCCTGCTCCCTCATCACTTGAAGGAAGGCTCCGATCTGATGGTCTGATTGGTCGATCGCCGCAAGATGTTCGCGGAGCATCTCGGACAGCGAGCTGCGGCCATCGCGCAGGGACGCCTGCCGGTCATCCAGGGAGAGCCCGGCCGGGCTCATGAGGGATCCTCGCTTCCGGGGAGAGTCGGGGGGGCCACGAAGAAGCCCGCGCTGTGGTGGGGGGCGTTTCGTAGCGCGGCCTCCCGACCCCACCCGGCTTCCGTCTGATCGGCACGCAGCCCGGCCACAGGCACGGCCGTCGACGGGTCCGCCGGGATGGGTGCCGGCCCCTCCCTTTCGCGGATGATCTGCATGAAGTCGAGAATCCGCATCAGGTCGGCCCGCAGGCGTCCCTGTTCGACGGGGCTCAGATGGAGACGGCACAGCCGGCAAAGATGCTCGAGATGGCCTTCCGGCAAGCGGCGCCGAGGGGCGGATCCGTGCGGTTCGGTTTCGCGATCCTTGCTCACGAGTGCCCTCACTGCCGGGGCTGCGTCGCCGCGATGCCCGGCGACGCGGCCGCTACGGCTCCCACTCGAGATAGCCGCTCACGACCTTGCGGCTTTCGCCCGAGTGGAAGCGCACCGTGACGCGGGCCCGGTCCCCCTGGCCCTCGGCCGCCACAACGATACCCGGTCCGAAGGTGGCATGGAAGACACGGCGTCCCACCAGCGGATGATCCAGCGAGTCGCTGCTGCCCCCCAGCACAACGAGATCCTCACCCCGGGCCGCGGCCGGGCCGCCTCGCGCGGGCGCGCCGCGACCGGCCCAGCCGGCCGTCGATCGGGCGGGCGCGAGAGGCACGCGCCCGGCCGCCGGCCGGGTCGCCGGCCGGCGCCCCCAGGCCGCCGTCAATTCCGACTCCTCATAGAGCTCGGGTGCAACCTCGCTCATGAAGCGCGAGACCCCGCCCGCGGCGGTGTTGAAGCGACGCCGCAGCAAGCTGGCGGAAAGGGTCAAGGTATCCATGGCGCGGGTGGCCGCCACGTAGAACAGCCGGCGTTCCTCCTCGAGTTCATCGTCATCCTCGAAGGCGGACACATGCGGGAAGAGCCCCTCCTCGAGGCCGCAGACGAACACATGCGCAAACTCCAGCCCCTTGGCATTGTGGACCGTCATCAGCGTCACGCGGTCCGCCCTGGCTTCCAGATCATCCACGCTGGTGAGCAAGCTGACCTGATCGAGATAGTCGGCCACCCCGCCGCCATGCACACTGCTATAGGCCCGCGCGCTCTCGACGAGTTCGTCCACATTGGCGGCCCGTTCCTCCCACTCGCCACCCTGCGATTCCAGGTGCTGCTTGAAGCCGAGGCGCTCGACCAGTTCGCTGAGAATCAGCTCCGGGGGATCGTTCACGCGCTCGCGATAGGCCAGCAACAGGGCGCCGAACTCCGCGAGCGCCTTGCGTGCCCGGCCGCGGATCGCCTCGCCGCCCCCCGCGGCGGCCAGCACCAGCGGATCGCCGCCGGCCGAATGCGCGGTCTCCAGAAGGCGTGTGACCGAGGCCTCCCCCACCCCCCGGCGGGGCACTCCCAGAGCACGCTGCAGGCTCACCTCATCGCGAGGGTTCACCAGCACCCGCAGGTAGCTGAGCAGATCCTTGACCTCCCGGCGCTGATAGAAGTAGACCCCCCCCACAAGCACATAGGGAATGTGGCTGCGCAGGAAGGCATCTTCCAGGGGTCGCGATTGCGCGTGGGTACGATAGAACACTGCGATCGATCCGTAGGGCCGTCCGGCCTTCTCGTGGAGGGCGGCGATGCGACGGGCGATCTCTTCGGCCTCTTGCTCCTCGTCCGATGTGACCACCAGATCCGGCTTGGAGCCTTCCTCACGCTGCGTCCAGAGCTCCTTGTCCCAGCGCGATCGGTTGTGGCAGATGACCGCATGGGCGAAACGCAGGATCGCCCCGCTGCTGCGGTAGTTCTGCTCCAACCGATGAACGGCGGCATCCTCGAACTGCTCACGGAAATCGATGATGTTCTTCAGATCCGCGCCACGCCACCCGTAGATGGACTGATCGTCATCCCCGACGACGAAGATGTTTCGATGAACCCGGGCCAGCCGTTCTACGAGCAGGAACTGGACGCGATTGGTGTCCTGGTATTCGTCGACGAGCACATGGCGGAATCGTTCCGAGTAGATGTCGGCCACCTCGGGATGCTCGCGGAGCAGCCGCAGGGCTTGCAGGAGCAAATCGTCGAAATCCATCGCGTTCTGGTCGCGGAGGGCCTGTTGGTAGCGCTCGAAGATGCGCCCGGCCACCTGCTGGGCGGGGGTGCGCGCCTCGGCCCGGAATGCCTCGGCGCTGGTTCCCGCGGTCTTGGCCCGGCTGATCAGACCGAGCAGATCGCGGGCTCGGCGCGGCTTCTCCTCCAACCCCTCGTCCTTGAGGAGGCGGCGGACAAGCGCCCGCTGGTCGTCGGCATCGAACACCGACAGGCCGGGGGCGTATCCGAGCAAGGCGGCATGGCGCCGCAACAGCCGCAGGCAGATCGAGTGGAAGGTGCCGATCCACAAACCACGCACGGGCATGCCCAGGAGAGCCTCGACCCGTAGCGCCATCTCGCCCGCGGCCTTGTTCGTGAACGTCAACGCCAGGATGCGCTCGGGGGACAGCCCGGTCCGCTGGACCAGATAGGCGATCCGGCGGGTCAGCACGCGGGTCTTGCCGCTTCCGGCTCCGGCCAGAATCAGCAACGGTCCCTCCCCGTGGGTGACCGATGCCCGTTGGGGGGGATTCAGGTCCTCAAGAAGGCCAGGGTGCATGGCGGTGTCCTCAAACATGGCGACTCCCTCGGTGCTGCTGCCGGTGTCTCTCAGGCGCCCGGGCGAGAAGACGGGCCTCACTCGTACTCGAAGCGGAACTTGAGGTCAAGGCTGTACTCATCGATGAACGGCCCGGTCCGTTCAGGATCATTGGCCACCCCGGCCCGCAAGTAGAGAATGCGGCTCAGGCGGTAGTGGAGCGAGAAATCCCAGGCCGGATCGAGGGAGAGTTCCTGGGAGTAGCTGCCGGTGATCCCCGGCGAGATCATGGGGCGCACGCTCAGCCGCATGTCCTGGGCCGTGGCGCCATGCTCGAGCGAGATGTGTGAGAAGAGCGGAAACTGCTCCGCCAGGCTGCTCTCAATGGCCCCTCCCATGGTCCCGAGCAGGAAGGTCGGTGTCTCCGAGGCGGCTTCCCATGCCGTCCGCGGCAGGCGGCCGTAGCTCAGAAGCTCCACGATCTGCTCCGGACTATAGGCCGGCTCCGAGGACAGGGACACCTGCAGTTCGTCCGGCTCGCCTTCCACGGTGACCATGACGAGGATGTCGCCGGCCGACATGTCCGTCGTGTCGGCCGTGACCACATAGGTCTCGGCCGACACGCTCACGGTGGCCTGGGGTCCCTGGCCGGTGTCGCGAAACTCCACGCTGCCGTCCTGGATCGTGAAATTGTTGTTGAGCAATCGATAGGTGCCGCCCAACACGGCCACGCTTCCACTGACATTCCAGTAGGGCCACCGGTAGCTGAGTCGCAGTTGCCCCTCGCCCAGCTCGGCGGTGGCATTGGCCTGCGTGACACGGATATCGCCCGGGGCAGTCACATCCAGATCCACCCGCCACGGTGAGGGCGTCGCCGCGCGGGCAGGCGCTTTCTCGCCGCCGCCCAGGTTCGGCATGAACTGCCCGCGCAGGATCTCCACGTGGCCGGAGAGATGCGGCCCGGCGTGTTCCTCGGCCTGCGGATTTGCCACCGCGCGCAAGCGCTGCGCATCGACGAGCATGTCATAGACGCCCGGTTCGAACAGACGGATCTTCTCGGCCCGGGCGCTGAGGTCGAACGCCTCCGCATCGCGGATCCAACCCTGAACCTCGATCTTCCCATCGTCACCACTGCGCGCGCTGAGCTGCTCGATGTGCAGGCCCAGCGAGTCCACTCTGGCCATCCCCTGCGCATCATGAATCCGTTCCCCGCGGCCGGGGATACGGAACCCACCATCCCGCAGCAGCAAGCTCCCGGAGACATGCGGGGCGTCGCCGCGCCCCGCGACCGTGACCGCGCCGCTGAGCTGACCGTGAGCATCAGGAACGTGCCGGGTGATCCCCGACAGAAGCCCCACATTCAGGTTCTCGAAGAGACCGGACATGTCAACCGGCGCGGCCCGGCCTTGCACACAGGGCGGCAGCAGCCGCACGCGGTAGGGGTAGGTCCCTTTCACCCATGCTTCGGAGGCATCTCCACTCAAGGCGCAGGTGCGCACGGTCAGGGTCGAATCCGCATAGGAGAGATCCAGTTCCAGACGTCCGCTGGGAACCCCCGCCAGCACGATCTCTCCGGCCCGCCCGGTCATCTTGAGCACGGGAGCGCCCGGCGATCCTGCCACCCGAAGCTCACCCGAAAACTGCCCCCCGTAGCCCCCCTCACCGGCCAGAGCGCTGGCCAGGTCCGGGCCGGTGATCACCCGGATCGTGACCGGTCGCCCGCCGATGGTGCGCTCCATCGCAAGCGTCCGATCTGCCGCGCTGTCGGCGGCGGCCTGAAGCCCGAGGGCGGGCGCCCAGGCCGCCAGGTCACACCGCCGAACGTGCACACGCCCGCTCCAGGGCGCCGTGGCCAGGTTCGCCAGAGGACCGGGCACTCCAGCCTGGGACTCGGAGGTCAGCACCTCCAGCAACGGCCGCTGCGCGGAAAGGACGAGTTCCGGCAGATCGATCTCGTGGGCCGGGCTGCGCACGGAGAGCGGCTCGATCCTCAGCGTGCTATCCCGCCAGGTGGCCGCCACCGCAACCTCGCCCAGAAACGCCGGTCCCAGCGCCACGCTGTCCGCGGCAATCCCCACCGAGCAGGCCGGGTCCGGCAACTGTCCGGAGACATCGAGCCGCAGATCCCCGACACCCCTCCACTGGACCCCGGAGGCGCGGTCGGCATTCAGGTGGGCCAGATCGAACCGTTCCAGTCGCAGCCCCGCATGCACGTCGCCCGTCTCGCGCACCCAGCGCCCGCCGATCGCCAGGCGGGCCCGGCCGCTGTTCAGAATGAGCGAATCCACGGCCAGCAAATCCGGCCGCCAGCGCAAGTGGACCGGACGTTCCAACCTCCAGCGCCCCCAGCGGTCGGAGGCCAGGTGAAGCTGACTCACCGCAACCTGCTCCCCCACATCGAGCTGTCCCTCGGCATGGAGATCCAAGCCCGCCAGGCGCAGGTCACCGGCAATGGCGATCTGCTCATTCCAGCGCGCGAGCCGGCTGCTGACCCGGATGGCCTGCCCATCGCCCCGACGCAAGCCGAAGCACTCCACGGTGGCGGAGCCGCGCACATCCCGAGGCCAGATCAGAAGCGGAGCTATCGTGATCCGGTCGGCCGTCCAATCGCCGTACGCCGCATCTTTGACCTGGCAGTTCCCTTCGATGACCGGATCACCGGCGATGCCGCTCAGGGTGACGGCGCCCGAGAGACGCCCGTCGGCATGGTCCCGCCAGACGGCGGGCAATGCGCTCACGGGAAACGAGTCGATCTGCGCGGTGATCTTCACATCACCGGATCCCAACGGCCAGCGCCCGCTGCCCTGTAGGCGGCCGCCATCGAGGGTGACCACCAGGTCGCGGGCGCTGACAGCGTCACCCGGTTCGACATAGCCGCGGAATCGGATCCGCTCGGTATCAATCTCCAGGGGACGCACATCGCGCAGTTCCACCTCGCCTTCAATGCGGGGGGGAGCGTCATGCGGCGCATGCACGAGCACATTGCCAGCCCCCGAGAAGCGATCACGCACGGGGACATCGGCCAGCCAGGGCAACCATCGCGTCCGCGGGTCGAGCTGCTCCCAGCGCACCTGTCCGCGGGCCTTCCGGCCGGGCCCGTCCCACTGTCCCTCACCCCGGGCCTGGCCCGATTCGCCCTCGACCAGCGCGTCACGGACCGACACGATGCCGTCCTGGACCTCGATGAGCGCCGAGAGGGCGTCGAAAGCTTCCCCGCGCAACTGGCCCGCCACCAGGAACTCCACAACGGTTCCCTGCCCAAGCTCGAGCGACACGCTCCCCGCGAGCCGGTCCTCGGGGCGCAGGCGGATGCCCGGCGCGAAGTTCCGTGTGAGCAGGCGCGGATCAAGATGGTCCAGGAAAGCGGCACAGCGCAGCGCCCCTCCCGGATGGCTCTCGTCGTAGCGCACGCGGAGCTGGCCCCGCAGCCGTGGACCTTCCAACTGCAGGCCGGTCAGCTCGCTGCCCCACCGCCCGCGCCAGACGAAGACGCCCTGGCCCATTTGCATTCCGACTCCGTAGCGGTCGAGCGCCAGCCAGCCCTCGCGCAGGAACAGGGTCGGATCGCGACCGGCGGCCACGAACTCGGCCTCCGCGATGCCAAAGCGAACCAGGACGTCATCCGCATCATGGATTTCGACCGGTCCCATGCGCACATGATCAATGCTGATCGGCATGCGCTCGGCCATCGATCGCGCCCGGCGGCCCTCATCCTCCATCACCGGAGCGGCGGCGGAGTCCTGCGAGGCCCGCAGGCGGTGCGTCCAGATTCGAACGGCCCCGGTCTGCAGATCCTTCACGACGATCTCACCGACCAGGAGGCGTGTGAGAGACCAGTCGGCGGCCAGGTGACCCAGATGAATGGCCGGTTCGAACAATCCGGTCGAGTCACGATGCTGCAGCTGTACACCCACGAAATGGAATCCCAAGGGATCGAAGCGGCGAACTTTCTCGATACTCACCCGATAGTCATCGCCCAATCCAGCCTGCTGGACCGCCGCCGTCAGCAAAGCGCCGCGCACGAAGCCGATGCGGACGGCCAGGAACGGGCTCGCGATGATCAAGACCAGCGCCAGGGCTGCCAGCAGCTGCCGGCGAAGACGCTGCCGCCGCTGACGCGGCGTCTCGCTGCGCGGCGCCGGGGCCCTCGCGACATGGGTGTCGTTGCTGCCGGTCATGGCCACCCCCGCCCTAGTAGGCCTGCCCCAGACTCAGATGCCACTCGCCGCGGTCGTCGCGGTGCCGGTCTCTCCCGACCTTGAGTCCGTAGTCCAGTCGCAGCGGTCCGACCGGCGTGCGAAACCGCAGGCCGCTTCCGATCGAGTAGGCCACATCGAGCTCCGAGTAGGGCTCGCGCCGCCAGGCGTGGCCAAATCGGGAAAGCTTGATCTGGCGGTAGTCGGACCATACATTGCCAGCGTCAATGAACACGGCCGCACCGACCCGCCCAAAGAGCGTCATGCGCAGTTCGGCATTCAGCAAGATCAGGGCCAGACCGCCCAGATCCTGATTGGGATCATCGGCCGAATAGGGTCCCAGGCTCTCCTCCGAATAGCCCCGAACCGTCGTCGCCCCGCCGGCCCGGAAACGCTCGCCCAGCAACTCGGGCAGGGAGGCCGCCTCGGCGACGGACATGTTGATCGGGATCATGTATCCGCCGCGCAGGCGGTAGGCCCAGGTGAACCGCCTGCCGAGCGGCACATAGGACGTGTAGTTACCGGTCCAGCGGGTGAAAGTGGCCATACCACCCAGAAAGCCACCGGCATACTCGCCCACGACTTGCACGAACCTGCCGCGGTGCGGATCCAGGATGAAGTCGCGGCTATCGACCAGATAGGAGAGGGAGAGAAACCGAGTGTCATACGCAGCGGCCACATCCAGATCCTCGGTGCGCGAAAGATAGGTGCGCTTGTTCTCGATCTTGCCAATCAGGCGCCGAAACCGCCCGGGCCGGTAGGATCCCTGCAGGGCCACACCCACGATATCCTCGTCGAAGCTGGACTCACGGACGAAGCGGTAGTAGACGCTCAGCTGCCCGCGAATCGGGATCCCCACAATCCACGGCTCGCTGTAGGCCACCTCGACATGCGGTTCCCAGGCGCCCGATCCCCCACCTTGCTCGAACTGATAGCTCATCTCCCCCAGGACCCGCAGAGCCCGCGCGCGACCGCCGATGTTGCGATAGCCCCATTCTCCCAGAAGGCGGGCCCGCTCGGCCGAGGAGAAACCGAATCCGAGGCCGTACCAGCCCGCCGGTTTCTCCGACACGCGCACCATCAGATCGACGGTCACAGCCGGCTGGCCCGCGTGCCAGGCCGTTGTGTCGGCGAAGTTGGGCCGGATGCGAACACTGCGAAACAACCCCAATTCGAACAGGCGGTCCTGGGTGTCATAGGCCCGCGAGAGCCGGAAGGTCTCCCCCGACTTCAGCGTCAGCTCGCGGGCGATGACCTGCCCCCGCGTACGCTCTTGCCCATCAATGCGGATCTGGCCCACCAGGACCAGTGGGCGCAGCTCGACGTGATAGAGCACCTCGGCCGAATCCGCCTGGAATCGCATCTCGCGAACAACCTCGGCCAGCGCGTACCCGGCCTCTCCGCACACCCTGAGCAGATTCTCCTCATCCTTGCGGAGGCGCTGTTCGCGCAGCGGTTCTCCCCGGCGCACGCCGATCTGAGCGGTCATCCGATCGCGCATCTCGCCGGTCACCCCTTCGACGCGCCCACCGCGCGCGTAGATGCGCGGCCCTTCCCACACGGCGATCTGGATCTCCACCCACTCGGGGGACAGGTAGCGCACCGTCGCCTCCTCCAGGCGCGCGAAGACGTAGCCCTCGCCACGGTAGAGCGAGAGCACCCGTTCGAGATCCGGCTCGAGGTGATCGGTACCGTAGAAGTAGTTCTTCTGAAACGGCTTCCACCAGCTGCGCTGGCGCAGATGCAAGGCGTCGCGCAATTGACCGCTGGTGATCTTCCGATTCCCCACGAACTCGATGGTGCGGATGCGCGCGGGCTCACTCACCGGCGGCTGCGCCGGCGCGGCGGTGACCCATCCCGGCCCGCAGAAAAGAGAACCGGTCAAGCCAAGAAGGAAGCAGAGCCATCCGGGCAGGAGCCCATGGCGGGCAACCGCCCGGTCGCCGTGGGAGCGGGCCGGCCCCGTCCTCATGGCCGTTCCCCCGGCCGCCCTGCGCCGGCTCGGCCTGGGGATGTCCAGTCGGCAGCCATCTCCCGGGCGGCCTGGTCGGCCGCCAGCACCTGCTCCAGGGAGGGATCGGAGATCACACTGTGCCCAGCCATCACCGCCTCGATGCCGGCCGGAATCCCCAGGAACGGAATCTCCCCCGCAAGGAAGCGGCCGACGAGAACCTCGTCGGCGGCATTGGCCACCGCCGGCATCGTCCCCCCCTGGCGGAAGGCCTCCTGCGCCAGACCGAGACAGGGGAATCTCTGCGGATCGGGCGCTTCGAAGTCAAGCCGACCCACCGCGGCCAGGTCGCAGGCCTTCACCGCGGGCCCCCATGATTCGGGATGAGACAGGGCCTGTTGAATCGGCAGGCGCATGTCGGGCGGAGCCAACTGGGCCAGCATGGATCCATCGCGCAGTTCGACCAGCGCGTGGAGGATCGACTGGGGATGCACCCAGACCCCGATCCGGTCCATGGTCAGTCCAAACAGCCAGCAGGCCTCGATCATCTCGAGACCTTTGTTGAACAGGGTCGCCGAATCCACGGAGATGCGCGGCCCCATCCGCCAGGTGGGATGCCGCAGCGCCTCGCGCGCGGTGACCTGTTCGAGTTCGGCCGGGGAACTCGTCCGGAAGGGCCCCCCGGAGGCCGTCAGGATGATGCGCGCCAGATCCCGATCCGAGCGTCCGGCCAGGCAGGCGAAGACCGCGCTGTGCTCGCTGTCGACGGGGAGCAGCTCAGCGCCGTTGCGTTCCTGGGCACGGCGCAGCAGGTGGCCGGCCATCACCAGGGACTCCTTGTTCGCCAGAGCGAGCCGGTGGCCCGCCTCGAGGGCCGCCAGACTCGGCGGCAATCCGGCCGCACCCACGATGCCGTTGACCACGACATCCGCCGCGGGATAGGCCGCCACCCGCCGCACCCCGGATGCCCCCCACAACAGCTCTCCGTCCCAACCACCCCTTGCCCGGGCGCGGAAGCGCTCGACGGCGGCCGGATCGCCCAAGGCGACCACCGCCGGCTGATGCTCGACCGCGATCGCGGCCAGCGCCTCGGCGCGGCCGCCCGCCGCCAGCGCGACGATCTCCATGCGGTCCGGATACCGGGCCGCAACGGCGAGCGTTTGCCGACCGATCGAGCCGGTAGCGCCGAGCAGCACGATCCGACGGCGCGAGGTAGGCTGGCTCGTCACGGATCTCCCTTCGCTCCACGGGGCGCTGCGCGCCTCCGCAAGATCCGGTTCCGGGCACCCGCCCCCACGGCTTGCCCGCGTGCGCTCCATACTTCGAATGGCGGCCATTCCAATCGATGGGAGGATAACGGCTTTGCAGAACCCTGCCAAGGACCGGCGTGAGCCGGCCGGAGGGTCGCGGCATGCGTGCGCACCGTCACGCCGAGATCGAACGAGCGCCAGGGAACCCTGGCCGATCAGGCGCACGTTCGAGCGCTACCCGACCAGCCCCAACAGCACGTAGACGGCGGGAGCCACCATGTGCAGGTTGTCGAATCGATCCAGGATCCCCCCGTGCCCCGGCAGGATGTGGGAGGAGTCCTTCAACCCGGCCTCCCGCTTGAGCAACGATTCCACCAGATCCCCCGACTGGCCCAGTGTACCGATGCAGACTCCCATGCCCACCGCCACGGCTGGGGAGAGGAAATCCGCGCCCCACAGCCGGCCCAGCAGACAGGCCCCCACGGCTCCCACCAGGCCACCCGCGGCGCCCTCCCAGGTCTTCTTGGGGCTGATGCGCGGCCACAACCGGTGGCGCCCCAACCATCGGCCGGTCAGATAGGCCAGGGTATCGCAGGCAAACACGGCTGCGTAGAGCAGGAGAAGCGCATCCCGCCCGAAAGGCAGGGCCCGGATCTTCAGCAGGAAGGCCGGCAGGAGGCCCACGTAGAGCACGCCCAGAAGCAGAAGCCCGGCCCGACGATGCGCCCCGCCGTCGTCATGGCGCAGAATCGCCAGCAATGTGACCAACAAGAAGCAGCCCATGAAGATGACGAATCGTTCCGGACGCGGATCGCTGGCTCCCTGCAGGGTTCCCAGAGCCCCGACCAACAGGAGCGGAAAGTCCGGTTCATGGCCCCGATGGCGGCACAGGCGCCAGAACTCCCACGACGACAAGGCCACCACCAGGGCGAGCAACGCGCCATAGGCCCATCCGCCCCGGTCAATGGCAAAGAAAAGGACCGGGAGGGCCACCACCCCGGTCACGATTCGTAGAAAGAGATTGCCGCGCACAGTAAGACCTCTACCCTTCGAGGATGTCCTTCTCCTTGATGCGCAGCGCCTCATCGATCTTCTCGATGACCTCGTCGGTCAGCTTCTGGATATCCTTCTGAGAACGGTGCATCTCGTCCTCGGAAATCTCCTTGTCCTTCTCGGCGGTCTGCAGGGCATCGTTGGCGTCCCGACGGATGTTGCGGACAGAGACCTTCGCCTCCTCCGCCGATTTCTTGCAGCGCTTCACGATCTCCAACCGCCGCTCCTCCGTCAGTGCCGGGATCGGCACGCGTATGATCTCCCCGTCCTCCGAAGGATTGAGCCCGAGATCGGCAGACTGGATCCCCTTGATGATCGCGGGCACCGCGCCTCTGTCCCAGGCCTGGACGACCAGCAGGCGGGGCTGGGGCGCCGAGACCGAGGCGACCTGTGACAGCGGCATCACCGACCCGTAGTAGTCCACCTTGACCGGTTCCAGAAGGGCCGGGCTGGCCTTGCCCGTACGGGCGCTCATCAGATCGCTCTTGAACTTCTCCAGCGACTTCTCCATCCGCTCTTCGGCTTGCGATTTGATTGCAGCACTCATGACTTGCCTCCCCACCATCGATTCGCTCGCGCCCGCCGCCCGGCATGCCGGCGGCATTGGGAGCCGGTTGCGCCCGCCCCTACTCGCTCGGCACGATCAGCGTTCCCAGAGAGGCTCCCTGGAGATAGGCGCGCACCGAGCCGGCGTCCTTGGCATTCAATACCACAACCGGCAGCGCGTTTTCCATACAAAGGGTGATGGCCGTCAGATCCATGACACCCAGTTTGCGCGCCAGTACCTCTTCAAAGGTCAGGCGCGCAAACCTCTGCGCCGCCGGTTCCCGCAGCGGATCGGCGCTGTAGACGCCATCCACCTTGGTCGCCTTGATCAGCAGGGTGCAATGCGTCTCGAGCGCCCGCAAGGCCGCCGCGGTATCGGTCGTGAAATGCGTATTGCCGGTGCCGCCGGACAGAATCGCCACCGCGCCCCGCGCAAGGGCCCGCTGGGCGGCCGCGGGACTGTAGAGCTCCGCAAGGCGAGGCACGTCGAACGCATTGAACACCCGGGCGGGAAGCTCCCGGCGTAGCAGTTCGGCCTGGACGGCCAGCGCATTGACGAGCGTCCCGGCCATGCCGATCGTGTCCACCGTGGCGCGGTCGAAGCGGTCGCCCAGACTGCCCCGACCCCGGACGATATTGCCCCCTCCCAAGACGACGGCCACTTCGGCGCCGGTGGCATGGGCTCCCGCAATCTGGTCGGCCACCCATGCAAGACCGGCCGGATCCACAGGGGTTCCCTGCGACCCGGCCAGCAATTCTCCGCTCAGCTTGACCAATACCCGGCGCGCCAGCGCCTCAGGTTGCGGATCAGATGGCACGTCCATGGCCCTCCTGGCCGGCATGCGGGCGCGCTCTGCGGTGGTGGGACGCACCCGGTTCGGATCGTTCGGGCACCCGTGGGCTAGCTCTGCCCCACCTGGAACACCGCAAAACGCCGGATGATGATGTTCTCCCCCGTCTTGCCCGAAAGCTGCTTGCGCAGCTCCTCGATACTGACCTTGGGATCACGCACCCAGGGCTGATTCAACAGGCAGGATTCCTCATAGAACTTGGCCACACGACCTTCCACGATCTTCTCCAGAATGTTCTCCGGCTTGCCCGAATTCCGCGTCTGCTCGAGGAAGATCTCCTTCTCTTTGGCCACGATGGCCGGATCGAGTTCCTCGGGGCTCACCGCCAGCGGACGGGCGGCCGCGATGTGCATGGCAACCTCGTGACAGAACTCGATGAAATCGTCGGTCTTGGCGACGAAGTCGGTCTCGGCGTTCACCTCGAGCAGAACCCCCACCTGATTGCCGGGATGAATGTAGCTCTCGATGCGCCCTTGCGCGGCCTCGCGCCCCGCCCGCTTGGAAGCAGCCGCCATGCCGGACTTGCGCAGATACTCGACCGCCTTCTCCACGTCGCCGCTGGTTTCCTTGAGGGCCTTCTTGCAATCCATCATGCCGGCGCCCGTGCGCTCGCGCAGAGCCTTGACCGCTCCTGCCGTGATCTCCATGTGCCTGCTCCTTCTCTCTGCTCGGACCGGCCAGCGAGCTTGCCGGCCCACCTATCGTATCGAACTGACATCAGAGGATGGCTCAAGGGTAGCCGGCATCCGCTGCGGGTGATCAGGCCTTGGCCGCCGACGCCACGCGCGCCGCCCCCCCTGCGGGTGGAATGTCCCCGGGTCCCTTGGTTACTTGCGCCCCCCCCGGGCCGGATCGTCCGACGACCACGCCCCGCGGCCGGCTTGATCCCCGGTGATGCTCCGTGTCGTATCGACCGGCGGAGTCGGTCCGGCGGAGACCGGAGCCTTGGGTTGGGGTTCGGGCATCGGCGGGGCGGCCGCCCGCGATTCGAGAACGGCATCGCCCACGAAGCGCGCATACAGCCGAATCGCCCGAATGGCGTCGTCATTGCCCGGGACCGGGTAGGTGACCTCTTCCGGATCAGCGTTGGTATCCACGATGCCGATCGAGGGGATGCCCAGGCGGGTCGCCTCACGCACCGCGATGTGTTCCTTGGTCGTATCGATGATGAAGACCAGCCCCGGCAGCCGGTTCATCTCTTTGATCCCGGAGAAGGTCTTGTCCAGCTTGGCGCGGGCCTTCATCTTGCGGGAGGCTTCCTTCTTCGACAGCTTCGCCAGGGTGCCATCTTCCTCCATCCGCTCGAGGCTACGCAGGTAGCGGATGCTCTGCCGGATGGTCTGGAAGTTGGTCAGCATGCCGCCCAGCCAGCGCTCGGTCACGTAGTACATGCCGCAGCGCTTCGCCTCCTCGGCGATCACTTCCTTGGCCTGCTTCTTGGTTGCCACGAACAGAACGCTGCCGCCCGCCCCGACCACCCGGCGAATCGCCTCGCGGGCCGTCTCCAGGGACTGCATTGTCTTGTCGAGGTCGATGATGTAGATGCTGCCGCGCGCCATGAAGATGAATGGCTTCATCTTGGGATTCCAGCGGCGGGTTTGGTGGCCGAAATGGACACCAGCGTCGAGAAGGTCCTTCACGGCGATATTGAGCATGGTTCCCCCGAAGGTTCGGAAGTTTGGCCTCCATCCCCAGACTCCTGCGTTGATGCAAGGAGAACTCCCAAGCGGGGATGTGTGAACTAGGGACCGATTCGTCGCGATGGTTCCGGCCGGCGCATGCCGGCCAGACCCTGCTCGGGGTTCATCGCGATCGGCGGTCCCGATCGACTACCGCTTCGAGAACTGGAAGCGCTTGCGTGCGCCCGGCTGACCGTACTTCTTACGTTCAACCATGCGCGGATCGCGCGTCAGGAGACCTTCCTTGCTGAGCGCCGGCTTGGTCTCCGGGTCCATTTCCTTCAGCGCACGGGCCAACCCCAGGCTCAGCGCACCGGCCTGGCCGGACAATCCGCCGCCGTGGCAGTTGGCAATCACGTCGAATTTCCCCATCAGCTCGGTGATCTCCAGCGGCCGGAGCGCCACCATGCGGACGGTTTCCCGAGGGAAGTAGTCCTGAAACTCGCGATTGTTGACCCGGATGGTTCCGGTTCCTGGAATCACGCGCACACGCGCCACCGCATTCTTGCGCCGGCCCGTCGCCAGAACCATGGTCTCAGCACTCATTCTCTACATCCTCCTCGCTCATGCGATCGCAGCCCGCGGTGCCTAGGCATCTCCACTCTGGGCCGGAAACCCCTTGCCATGCAGCCCCAGCTTGTACGGAAGCGGCAGCTGGGCCTCGTGCGGGTGCTCGGAACCGGCATAGATCTTCAGCTTCCTGATCATCTGGCGGCCGAGGCGCGTGTGCGGGAGCATGCCACGCACGGCATCCCGGATCACCTCATCGGGCTCCTGCTCCATCCGTTCGCGCAGGCCGGTGTAGCGCTGTCCGCCCATGTAGCCGCTGTGTCGGAAATAGGTCTTCTTGTACAGCTTCCGTCCGGTCGTGCGAACACCGCCGGCATTGATGATGACCACATGGTCGCCCACATCCAGGTGTGAGCAGGTCAACGGCTTCCACTTGCCGCGCAGGATCGCGGCCACCTCACTGGCCAAGCGTCCCAGAATCTCGCCCTGGGCATCAATCAGATACCAGCGACGCTGGATGTCGCTCGCTTTCGTCGCATACGTAGCCATCGAAGAACCTCGCTGGTCAAGCGTCCTTCCCCACAATTCATACACAAAAGATGGAGTGTACGGATCCGGTGGAGAGATGTCAAGTTCCGCCGTCACGCAATTGCAGAACCGCTGGTCACGCCATCGGCACTCCCTGGCAGGTTCTCCATAGGATATGGAATCCCCCCCCGCGCCAGCCGGACCGGAACCAAGCGGGAAGCTATCAGTTCGAGCGGTTCGGACGCAAGCGCCGTTTGCGGCCGTCATGATCCGGGGCGAAGAAGGGCGGCGCCAGGACCCCATGCTCGGTGATCCATCCCTTGATGAGTCCGGCAGGGGTCACATCGAAGGCCGGATTCCACACATCGGCCGCCTCCGGCGCCACCGGGACTCCGCCGCAACGGCGGACCTCATCAGCGCCGCGCATCTCGACCGGGATGTCCTCTCCCGACGCCAGACCCGGGTCAAACGTGCTCGCAGGCGCAACCACGTAAAAGTCTACGCCATAGTATGTTGCAGCAATGGCTGCGCTCAGGGTCCCGATCTTGTTGGCCGCATCCCCGTTGGCAGCCACCCGATCGGCGCCCACCAGCACCAGATCGCAACCGCGCGTGGCCATCAAGTGAGCCCGCGCACCATCCACCAGCAGGCTGGCCCGGATCCCGGCGCGCTCAAGCTCCCAGGCGGTCAGCCGCGCCCCCTGCAACAACGGTCGCGTCTCGGCTACAAAGACGTGCGGATCCTTGCCCACCCGCGCGGCCTCGAATACCACCGCCAGCGCCGTCCCCAGTCCGCCGGTGGCCAACCCGCCCGTATTGCAGTGGGTCAGAATCCGCGCACGATCAGGCACCAGAGCGGCGCCGTGACGACCCATGGCCCGGGAGGCCTCCAGATCCTCCTCGTGAATGGCGCGCGCCTCGGCCAGCGTGATCTCCAGGGCGGCCGAGGCATCCTCCGGCCGCGCCTCCCCCAACCGCCACGCTTCCTCGAGCCGGTTCCACACACGGTCGACGGCCCAGGCCAGATTCACGGCCGTCGGGCGCACGCCCCTCAAACGCTCGACAACGGCGGCCAGTCGCCCGCGGAACGAGGCCGCCGCGAAACCGTCGAGCCGCCCGTCCCGCAAGAGGCGGCACGCCTGTGCCAGGCCATAGGCCCCGGCGATGCCGATCGCCGGCGCCCCGCGAACGCGCAGGCTGGCAATGGCCTCGCAGATCCCCTCGATCGAGGCCAGCACCAGAACCCGTTCTTCCCGGGGCAGCCGCGTCTGATCGAGCAGCCGAACCCCGGCCTCATCCCAACCAATGGTAGGTATCATCTGCCCATGGCCTCCGTGGCAGCCGGCTCGGCGCCGTGGGCCGGCGTGGCAAGCCTGGCATCGGGCGCCCACGCAATTGGCCTTCGCGGCCGGGACGGCCGCGCGAGCCGCGCGCCGGCGTTACAGGTCAAGGCTGTGCATGAGTTGCCGCAACCGGTTCAGAGGGAGTCCCATGACGTTGAAATAGCACCCGCGGATACCCTGGACCAGCATGCCCCCCACCCCTTGAATGCCGTAGGCACCGGCCTTGTCAAGCGGCTCTCCCATGCCGACGTAGTCGCCAATGGTCCCTTCTTCGAGCGGGCTCATGGTCACCCCGGAACGCTCCACGGCCCCGGCGCAGGAGCCCGCTGCCCCCGATCCGCCCGTGGCCGGCATCAGACTGATGGCCGTGTAGACGTCATGCTCGCGTCCGGACAGCCGCCGCAGAAACAGCTCGGCCTCCGCGGGATTCCGCGGCTTCTCGAGCAGTTCTCCGTCCAGAAAGACGACCGTATCGGCCCCCAGTACGGTGCCCTTCGGCAACCGCCGGGCCACGGAGCGGGCCTTCTCCTCGGCCTGCCGCAGGGCGTACTCGGCCGGATCTTCTCCCCGGCGCCAGCCGCCCCCATCTTCGTCCGGCGGATGCACCTCGAACCGCACCCCCAGCATCTCGAGCAGCCGCGCACGGCGCGGTGAGCGAGAGGCCAGAATCAGGGGGCGGCGCCGGAGCCCGAGAATCCGTTCGGCCGCCCGGTCTGGACTGCCGTCCCCCGAGCGGCCCTTCCAGTCCGCCGTGTCGATCAGCAGCGTCACCGGACCGTCGTTGACACCGGCTACCTCCATCATGGCCTGGAACACACCGGTCTTCACCGGGAACCCGCCGGCCCGCAGGCGATCCACGAAGAGCTCGTACAGCTGCTCGGCCTCCCCCGGATCGGCGGCGTGGCTCCAGCTCGGCCGGCGGCCCTTGATGCAGTCTCCCAACAGCGTGAACTGCGAAACGACCAGAATCTCACCGCCCACGTCGGCCAACGAGAGATTCATGTGCTGCTGCTCGTCATTGAAGATGCGCAGCGACAGGCACTTCCTCGCCAGCCATTCGGCCTCGGGTTCGCCATCGCCGCGGGCCACACCGAGCAGGATGAGCAATCCACGGCCGATCGCCGCGGGGT
The DNA here is from genome assembly GCA_964417675.1 of uncultured bacterium. Taxonomy (GTDB): domain Bacteria; phylum Eisenbacteria; class RBG-16-71-46; order CAIMUX01; family WJJG01; genus CAYQJL01. The sequence continues at coordinate 26,363 of CAYQJL010000050.1, forward strand.
CCCGCCCCGCGATCCGCACCTCGGCCCTCGCGACCCGCTGCACCACCGCTTTCATGGGCTGTCCTTCCTAGAGGGACAGATTCACGCCGACATAGACCGACTTGCTCTCCGGCAGATCATCACCGAACCCCGTCAGGTAGCGGCCTTCCAGAAACGCCGACAGCGGCAGCCCCATGGGGGCGAAGCGCAGGCCGATGACCGCGTGCCAACCCGCCTCGCTCGAATCCCCGGCCACCTTCTCGATGGCATCCTCGAGGTCGTTCGGATCGTCCTGGCGCCCCCCGCCCGCGACCGGCGCGGCGTCGACCGTCAGGTCGATCCAGTGTACATTGACTCCCCCTCCGGCATAGCCCTGGATGGGCAGCAGAGGCACACTCAGCACATTCAGTCGGGCGGTGAGAAACATCCCCATGTCCTCATACTCACCCTTCCCCGCCGCCTCGACCCCATCGAAGAGGCCCTCGGTGAAGCGAAACTCCTCCTGAACGTACTCGCCCGCGGCCTCGATCTCGAGCCAGGGACCCAGGCCCAGCGCGAACTGGAGACCCACCAGATTGGTGCCGCCCAGATCGCCGCTGCCCGTGAACAGGTCATCGGAGACATCCGCATAACCGAACCGCACGCCGACCGCTCCAGCGCCGGCCGAGCCGGTCCCGATTGCCAGCGCCGCCGACAGCAGGCCCCCCGCGAATCCGATCCGGCAGATCCTCGTGATCCATCGCCTACGCCTGTCACCGTTCATCTTGCTCCTCCCCTGTGAAGGCCGTCTCCAGGCACGCCCTCCCCGCCGAGGCCCACAGGCCTGTCAACCATCATCCTCGAGTTCGGCGGGATCGACCAGCGAGCCGCTGCGCTCCACCATCTTGACCCCGCGCACCCGGCGGATGGCCTCGACCGATCGGTTCAAACCCCGGACATTCTTGACCTCGAGCACGAATTCACCGCGCGCCTCACCATCGCCGGTCGAGGACATGGCGCCGTGGCGCATGTTCATGCCGAGCTTCGAGATCGCAGAGGCCACATCCACGAGCAAGTTGGCCCGATCCCCTCCGATGACGATGAGCCTCACCAGGAAGGTCTGATCGCGGGCCACATCCCAGGACACCTCGATGCGCCGCTCCGGATCGATATGGTTCGCAAAGGTGTTGGGGCAGTCGACGCGGTGCACGGAGATGCCCCGGCCGCGACTGATGATCCCGATCACCTTGTCTCCCGGAATCGGCTGGCAGCATTTGGCGATCCGGATCATGAGACCCTCGACATCGCCGATGCGCAGCCCCGGCGTCTCCATGCTCGAGCGCTGGGCCAGCCGGCGCAGACGCTTCAAGGCCGCGGCCGCCTTGGTCTCCTCCTTGGTGTCCTCGGGATGAATGCGGCCCATCACGCTCTGGAGCGAGATGTCACCCTGGCCGACCTTGGCAAGCAGCAGGGCCATGTCCGGCAAGCCGAAGCTCTGAGAGATGTCCTCGAGCTCCTTCTCGGGTGGCAGCTTCAGCCGCCGCTTCTTGAGCTCGCGGGTGAGCATTTCCTTGCCCAACCGAACCGACACATCCAGCCGCTCCTGCGTGAGAAAGCGCCGGATCTTGCTCTTGGCCCGGCTCGAGGCCACGTTTTGAAGCCAATCCTCGCGCGGCTGGGCATGCGGGGACGTCACCACCTCGACGACCTGGCCGCTGCGCAGCTGGTGGCGCAGCGGCACGATCTGGCCGTTCACCTTGGCGCCCACGCAGTGATCGCCGACATCCGAATGGATCGAGTAGGCAAAATCGATGGGCGTCGCGCCGCGCGGCAACCGTTTCAGACCCCCGCGGGGCGTGAAGACGAAGACCTCGTCTTGATACAGCGAGGTGCGCAGAAAATCCATGAACTCCAGCGGATCGCCCGCGTCGGCATGCCACTCGGTGGTTCCCTGGACGATGAAATCGCCGAGCTTCTCCTGAATCTCTTTCTCGGGACCCTTCTGCCCCTCCTTGTAGCTGTAATGCGCGGCGATTCCGATCTCCGAGATCCGGTGCATCTCCCAGGTGCGAATCTGAACCTCGATCATCCGCCGCTTGTTCGGTACCGTCACCATGGTGTGCAGCGACTGGTACATGTTGCTCTTCGGCGTGGCGATGTAGTCCTTCAAGCGATCAGGCACCGGTGTGAAGATGTCATGCACGATGCCCAGGGCGCGGTAGCAGTCATCGCGGCTCTGCGTCAGCACGCGCAGGCCGAGCAGATCGAGGATCTCCTGAAAGGGCGCCCCCAATCGTTCCATCTTCTGGTAGATGCTCCAGAGATGCTTGGGGCGTCCCCGCACCTCGGTCTGAATGCCCTCCTCTTCCAGGCGCCGCCGCAGGGGGGCGGCCACCTCGGCGATCGCCTTCTCGCGCTCATCGCGCTTCTCGGACACATGCTGAACCATCTGCCGGTAGGCTTCCGGATTCAGGAACTTGAAGGCCAGATCCTCGAGCTCCCACTTGAAGCGCGCGATCCCCAGCCGGTGGGCGATCGGCGCGTAGATATCGAGCGTCTCGCGGGCGATCTTGTGTTGACGTTTCTCTTCCAGGTGATCGAGCGTGCGCATGTTGTGCAAGCGGTCCGACAGCTTGACGAGGATGACGCGGATGTCCTTGGCCATCGACAGGAGCATCTTGCGGTAGTTCTCGGTCTGCGTCACCTCGGGACTGCGAAACGGCAGGTCGCTGATCTTGGTCACCCCATCGACCAAGGCGGCGACCTCATCCCCGAACTCGCGCTCCAGATCCGCCAGGCTGATCTCCTGGCTGTCCTCGACCGTATCGTGCAGCAGCGCCGCCGCCAGGATCGTCAGGTCGGACCGGCGGCGAAGCAGATCCAACAGGATCCGCATCGTTTCGACCGGATGGATCAGGTACGGATCGCCTGAGCGGCGCTGCTGCCCTTCATGAACCTGGGCGGCCCATCGGTAGACGCGCTCCAGGACCGCGAAATCCACATCCGGCCGGTAGCTCAGGAGCTCCGCCACGGCTCCCTCGAAGAGAGCATCCACCTGTTGTCGACTGACTGTGGCCACCGATCACCTCGATTGCGCATCGCCACGCGGTGTGCGCACCCACTCGGAGATCACATCATGATCTGGATGTCGGTCTCCGCGCGCAGCCTCTGTGCATAGGCAGAAACCGCTTCTTGCACCCGCGCGTTCTTGAGGAACTGCCGCAGATTCTCGCTGATCTGATCCAGGTCCAGCAGGCCGTCATCGCGTTCGGTGACCTTGAGAATGTGGTATCCGAACTGGGTCTCGACCACCTCGCTGATCTGGCCCTCCTCGAGCTCGAACGCGGCCGCATGGAACGGCGGAACCCACACCGGGCGGCTGCGGTTGGCGTATCCGAGATCGCCGCCTTGGGCCTGGGAGGGGCAATCCGAGTTCTGGCGGGCCAGCTCGGCGAAATCGGCGCCAGCTCGCAGCTGCCCGAGCAGATCGTTCGCCTTGGCGCGGGCGGCATCGGGCGCCGCGGCCTCATCACCGGCCTGGCTGGCAAGCAGAATGTGACTGACCCGCACACGCGTCGTGTCGAAGTACTGCGGGTTGGCCTCATAGTATTCCCGCAGCTGTGCGTCGCGGATCCGGATCGTATCGACGATCGACTGCATGACCAGGGCCTGGACCCGCCGGTCACGCTCGAAGCTCTCGCGGACCTGATCGCGGGTCACCCCGCTCTCGAGCAGCCGCGCTTCACGCTCCCCGGGGGTGGCGAACCCGGACTCCCAAGCCGCCACCATGCTGTCCACCACCGCCCGGTCGACCTGGATGCCCTCGCGCGCGGCCTGCTGGGCGAGCACCCTCTGATCGATCAGATGCTCGAGCGCTTGGCGTTGCAGCATGTTCCTGGGCACCGGCGGCTGCCTCTGCTGCTGGCGGGCTTCGAACCAGAACCGGGCCACCAGATTGACCTCGGCAAACGAGATCTCTTCGCCGGCCACGGTCGCGACGACCGCCCCCGGTTCACCCAAGAATTCCTCGCCGGTATCATGCACCGCGCCGGGCTGTCCCTGCCGGCCTTCTTGCTTCTCTTCGCCGCACCCCGCCAGCACAATCGTGAGGGCGAACAGCGCGAGCACGACAGCCGCCAGGGACCGCCCTCGCTCAGACGTTATCATCCTTGCCTCCTACTCTGATTCGCGCCCACCGCCGCTCGGCCGGGCACAGCTACGAGGCATTATAGACAGTTCCACCCGCCGACACTACCGGCAAGGTCGGCAAAGACGAGGCCGGCATAGACGAGGCCACCGAAGACAAGGCCGGAAGAGAGAAGGTCCCCGAAGCGAGGCCGAGAACGAACTCCAAGGATCCGTCGCAAAGGCTCTGCTGGCGAAGCCGCCCCACTCCGCGTACCATCCGCCCCCGATGGCCGTTTCTGCCCGATCGGAGGGAAGCGAGGAGAGCATGGAAGCATCTGGCCAGAAACCTACGCGCGGCGAGGAGTTTGCCACCGAGGTCGTCGACTTGGCCTACGGAGGGGCGGGCGTCGTTCGCCTGAACGGATGGGCCGCCATGGTCCGGGGGGCGTTCCCGGGCGATCGTGTGCGGGTTCGTGTCGGTCGCAAACGCAAGGGCGTCTATGAAGCCGAGCTGCTCGAGCTGCTCGAACCGTCGCCGTGGCGGGTCGAACCGGCCTGCCCACATCTGGCCATCTGCGGGGGCTGCGCCCTTCAGGGGCTCGACGCGCGGGAGCAAACCCGGCTGAAGGCCGTGCAGGCCGCTGAGCTCCTGCGACGGATCGGACATGTCGTCCCCGAAAGCGTGGGCGAACCCTGGCACAGTCCGCGCGCCTACGAGTACCGCAACAAGATGGAGTTCACCTTCGCGGCGCGCCCCTGGATGACGCGCGCCGACCTCGATTCGGGGCGACCGTTCGAGCCCGGCCCGGCCCTGGGCCTCCATCCGCGAGGTGTCTTTCAGGGAGTTTTCAACGTCACCGATTGCCGGCTGCAATCCCCTTTGTCGAATCAGATCCTGCGAACGGTGCGCGGCCTGGCCCAGGCCGCCGCCCTGCCGGCCTACGACTGCCGCCGGGATGCGGGCCTGCTGCGGCACGTCATCATCCGGCAGTCGGCGACCAGCGATGACCTCCTGGTCGTGCTGGTGACCCGGCGGGAGGAAGCCGCCGTCGTGGATCTCGCCCAGCGACTGCACGAGGCGGTTGCGGCGATCACCGGCATCGTGCTGTGCATCAACCGCAGCAAGGCCACCATCGCCACCGGGGACCGAATCATCCCGCTCTTCGGCCGGCCCTACTGGCGCGAGGAGCTGGCCGGCATGCGCTACCGGATCGGACCGATCTCCTTCTTCCAGACCCAGACCGCGGGAGGCGAAGCGCTGGTCGCGGAAGCCCTCGAGGTCGGCGGGTTCGCCCCCGGCCAGCGGGTGTTGGATCTCTACTGCGGCATCGGCGCCTTCAGCTTGCCGATCGCCCGGCGGGTCGGCACCCTCATGGGCGTGGAGGTTCTGCCCGCGGCCGTCGAGGAAGCCCGCTTCAACGCTCGCGAAAGCGGGATTGCCAACGCGCAGTTCATCGCGAGTCCGGTCGAGGCCAAGGCCGGCGCGCCGCAGGCCGAAGCCAACCGGGCCTGGGAGGCTCCTGTCAACACGCCCCCGGGGCGTCCGCCCTGGGATGTGATCCTGGTGGATCCGCCGCGTAGCGGCCTTCATCCGCGGGCGCTGGAGAAGGTTGCCGCCCTCGGCGCCCCTCGCATCGTCTACGTATCCTGCAACCCCGCGACCTTGGCCCGGGACGCGGGAATCCTGGTCGAGAAATCCGGCTACCGGGCCCGGCGCCTACGGGTGTTCGATCTTTTCCCCCAGACGCCGCACCTGGAGTCGATCCTTCTCCTGGAACGTCCGCCGGGCTAGTTCTTCACCGCCCGTTCGGCCGACCCGCATCGGATGAAACGAGTTGCTGCCCATAGGCCGCGTGGCAAGTGACCGGGCGCGTTTTCTCCGCAACCGTTGGTGAGGCGCCGCTGCCGGCCTGCATGCGTCGTGGCGGGCGGGCGGCCGCAGTTGTCCCAGGTCGATCGTCAGCCTCCGTTGTCCAGGGCCGATCGTCAGCTTCCCCGCTCCCGTCGACAGGGCGTGTGTGATGCTCCCTCCCATTTCGTCACGGTTGAAGCCTGTAACACATTGAAATGCATTATGTTAGTCTGGACCCCGGGGTCCACGTGCAGCGCCATTGCCGCAGCGGTCACTACGCACAGGGTCCCATTGCCTGCATCTGCGACGAGTATCTGTCAGTTCCCCACCGCCCGTTCGGCCGACCCGCATCGGATGAAACGAGTTGCTGCCCTGGGC
>CAYQJL010000051.1:0-4442 GCA_964417675.1 uncultured bacterium
GGCTCCGGATCTGCAGCCCGGCGAGTCCGCGCCCCTGACACCGGCCTTCGCCGTCGAGGTCAGCCCGTATGCCGCCATCGGGGCGGAGGCCGCCTTCGAATTGGCCATCACGGCCGATGGAGGCTACGCGCACACCGAGAGCTTCACGCTGTTGCTGGGCGACATTCCGATTCTCCTGGTCGATGACGATGAAGCCACCCTGGCCGATCCCTTCTTCAAGGCGGCGCTCGAGGATGCCGGCTTGCCGTATCGCCTGTGGGATACGCAGCGTCACGGCTCTCCGGCGGCGGACTGGCTTGTACAGCACGAGATGGTTATCTGGATCACCGGCGTGGCCGGCCGTCTGGATGAAGCCGACCAGGCCGCGATTGATGCCTACCTCGCAGCCGGCGGCGGATTCTGCGCCAGCGGTCAGGACATCGGCTGGGACATGAACGACTGGAATGGGGCCACGCCCGAGGATCAGGACTTCTACGAGAACAGCCTGCACGCGATCTACATCGCGGATGATTCGGGCTTCCGCCATCTGGACGGCCTCGCCGGGGATCCGGTGAGCGACGGACTCAGCTTCTCGATCGGCGGCGGCGATGGATCGAACTCCCAGGACTATCCGAGCTGGGTGACGGAGAATGCCGGCGCGACGCCCGTGTTCCTCTACGATCCGGGGGTGGCCGGCGCAGTGCGCTATGAAGGCGACTACCGCTTGATCTACTACGCCTTCGGGCTCGAGGCGATCAATGCCGCCGCCGACCGCGCCCAGGTGATCGCGCGCACGGCCGACTATCTCGTCGAGCAATGGCCCGATATCGAGCCGCCGGTCGTGACGGTCTTGACCCCGCAGGCGGGCGATCGCTGGTGGCCCGCCGAGGAGGTAGCCATCACATGGGACGCCTCCGACAACATCGGAGTCACGGGCGTGACGATCCTGCTTTCACGCGACGGCGGCGCGACCTTTGCGGAGACGCTGGCCACCGGCCTGCCCAATTCGGGTAGCTATGTGTGGACCGTCAGCGGCACGGCCTCCGCCGAGTGCGTGATCGAGATCATCGTGGAGGATGCCGCCGGTCTGCGGGGACACGACTACTCCGAGGGGTTCTTCGAGATCCTGGATGCCAGCGCGGGCCTTTCCGAGACCGCGCCGGCAGCCTGGCGCCTGGCGGTTCACCCCAATCCTCTGCCGGGCGCTGCCCGCCTGCACCTCTCGGCGCCGCTGGCCTGCGAGGTTGCGCTCACGGTCCACGATGTGACCGGCCGCCTCGTTCGCACCCTGTACAACGGGCCGGTCGAGGCAGGCACCCACGCCTACGACTGGCGCGGAGAGGACGATGCCGGCCGCGCCGCCCCCGGCGGGATCTACTTCGCGCGGGTCGCCGGCCCCCGGAAGGAACTCCTGCGCGAGCGCGTGTTGTTGCTGCGGTAGGGGCGTGGGCGCGGTGCGCGACGAGCTGCTGCCGCGATAGCTGCGCCGGCCGTGCAAGAGTTGGAAGATGCTCTTCGTTGACCTCCCAGAGGTGCATCCCGTACTCTGTGCCCGTTCCCTGATTCGAATGTACGATCCGTGACAGGCAGCTACACAACGCTGTGCCCAGACAGGCGCCCGGCATTGCTCCGGAGGAGAGGATGAACTGTCCCCAGTGCGGCCACAGCATCGGTGAGTCGGATAGATTCTGTCCCCAATGCGGCGCCCGCGCATCGCAGATGTCGTGGGATTCGGACGCCACGCGGGTCGGTCCGCTGGATCCGCAGGAGGGGGCCGATCCAGCGACCCTGCCGGGAGTGACCCTGCCGGGAGGCACCCTTCAGGAACCGTTTGTCGCCCCCGGGATCCCCACTGCCGGTGAGGTTCTCGCGGGCCGGTACGAGATCGAATCCGAGCGCGGGCGCGGCGGGATGGGGATCGTCTATCGGGCGCGTGATCGGCGGCTGCGCAGCCGGATCGTGGCGGTCAAGGTGTTGCGCGAAGGATTGGAGGGGAGCCGCCAGGGGATCGAGCGGTTCTTGCGCGAGGCGCAGACGGTCGGGGGCCTGAACCACCAATCGATCGTGCAGGTCAGCGATGTCGGTGAAGAGAAAGGCCGGCATTTCATCGTGATGGAGTGGGTGGAGGGGGAGGACCTCGGGCAGCAGCTGGAACGCGACGGAGTCAAGTCACTCGAAGAGGCCCTGCCGCTGCTGAAACAGATCTTCCAGGGCGTGGGCTATGCGCACCGCCATGGCGTGGTGCATCGGGACCTCAAGCCGGCCAACGTGCTGGTGACGACCGACGGCGTGGTGAAGATCGTCGATTTCGGTCTGGCGCGGATGGCGAGCGAATCGGAGCTGTCGCGCACGGGCTACGGCCTCGGGACGCTGGCCTACATGCCGCCCGAGCAGCGGCGGGACGCGAAGCGTGCGGATCATCGCAGCGACATCTATGCGCTGGGCAAGACGATCTATCACATCCTGACCGGGCAGGTGCCCGATCCGGTGGACCCGGAGGCGCTGCCCGGGGGGGTAAGCGCGGCGGTGATGCGAGCGCTCAAGCCCGAGCCGGCGGACCGCTGGTTCTCGGTGGACGAGTTCTGGCAGGCGCTGGAGGCCGGCACACAGTCGGGGGCCAAAGCGGCAGATGCAGTAGCCACGAAGGGGGAACAGACCCCGGGACGCTGTCCCGACTGCGGCCACAGGAACGCGGAGGATGTGCGTTTTTGCGAGGCATGCGGGGCGGGTCTGTTTCAGAAATGTCCCAAGTGCGAGCGCAAGGTTCGCGTGGGCACCGAATTCTGCGGCGGCTGCGGCGTGAACATCGAGCAGGAGCGGCAGTATCAGGATCATCTCTCCCGTTCCCAATCATTGCTCAAGGAGCTGAAGTTCTCACGGGCCAAGAAGGAAGCCGAGCTGGCGCTGGATCTGCGGCCCGGGGACCGGTCGGCCGGGGCGGTGGTCGAGGAGGCGAAGGAGAAGCGCAAGCAGATCGAGGGGATTCGGGAGAGCTACCCAGCGGCGCTGTCCGGGGGTGAGTTTGCCGAGGCGGAGCGACTGATCCAGGCGGGTCTGGCGCTGGTGCCGGGCGATGAAGAGTTCGTGGAGTGGCTGCAGGCGTTGCCGCGCGAGCGGTCGGCCTGGGAGATCGCGGAGCTGGCGAGGGAGTTGTCGCGGGCCAGAGAGCAGATGCGCCTGGAGGAGGTCCTCGATCTGGCAGGTCGCATCGCGGCCGCCGGCGGCGAGCACGAGTGGCCGCAGGAGAGTCCGGAGGCGGCGACCCTGAAAGAGGCCGCGGCGCAGGTGGATGAGATCCGCCGGCGGCGCGAGGAACAGAGCCGTCATGTGCAGACGGCGCAATCTCACCTGGACGAGGGTCGGTTGGAGCAGGCTGGCCAGGCGCTTTCACAGATCGATTCCGCCTACCTTCCGGAGACGGAGCGGCCGCTCTTCGACCGCACGCAGACGACCTGGCAGCAGACCACCGCAGAGGTGGCACGGCTTCGCGGGGAGTTGGAGTCGGCGCGCAGGGATGGGCAGCTGAGGACGGTGATCTCGGTGTGCACGGAGCTGCTGGGGCACCTGCGGGCAGACGCGGATCTGGAGCAGATCCGCGAACGCGCGAGCGCGGACCTTGCCGAGCACAAGATGCTGCTGGGGCAGGCGAGGGACCATCTTCGAGGGGGAGAGTTCGCCACGGCCGCTGAGCGGGCACGCCAGGCCCATGACATCTTCCGCGGGGACGCACCAACCCGCGAGTTGCTGGCAGAGGCCGAGGGGAAGGCCGGGCGTCTTGAGAAGGCCCTGGCCGGAGCGCGCGAGGCCCTGGAGAGGGAGGAGTTCGATCGCGCCCGGAAGCTGGCCGATGAGGTTGGCAACCTTGTTCCGGGCAGCACGGAGCTGGAGGCCCTGCAGCAGGCGATCCGGCTGGGTCGGGTCTCGAGCAGGGTCGCGAAGCTGAGGGCACGGCAGCAGGAGACTCGGACTGCGCAGGCATGGGCGCAGGTGACCGAGCTTCACGAGATGATCGTCGCCGCCCTGGCCTCTCTCGAGGGCCTGGCACCGGATGGGGCCTTGCAGGCACAGATCGATGCATCGGGGCAGCTTGATGGTGAGGCGCGGGAGAAGCTCGCGGAGCTGGAGGCTGCGCTGCGCGTGGCCGAGTCGGACGCCGCGAGCCATCAGTACGAGGCGGCTCTGGCGAGTCTGGAGCAGGCGGAGGCGGAGCATCCGCAGGATCCGCGGATCGCGGATGCACGCGGCCGCATCGAGGCGCAGCGAGATGAGGTTGCCCAGCGCCTGGCGGCGGGCCGGCGCGCGCTGGAGTCGCACAACCGGTCGGAAGTGGCGGGCGCCCTGCGCGGTCTTCAGGATCCCCTGGTGGCGGGCCTTCCCGAGGGTGCGGAGCTAGTGCGCAAGCTCGAGGTTCATCTCGGGCGGCTGCAGGCGGCGCGTCGCCGTCGCCTGGCAGCAGCCGCCTG
>CAYQJL010000052.1:0-2706 GCA_964417675.1 uncultured bacterium
CTGGCGCGGCCTGGCACTCCCGCTGCTGCAACGAAGGTTGGCGCCGATCTGGGCCGGGCTGATTCTGGGAGTCATCTGGGGTGTATGGCATCTGCCGGCATTCTTGTTGAGCGGGACGCAGCAGAGCGATTGGTCCTTCCCCGCCTTCTTCGTCGGCTGCATCGCGTTGAGCCTGATCGTGACCGCTTTGTTCAACGCATCGCGCGGCAGCATTCTGCTGCCGGCGTTGTTCCATTACCTGGTCATGAATCCCATGTTGCCCGACGCGCAACCGTATGACACGTACCTGATCAGCGTGTTCGCGGCGCTAATCGTCTGGTTCAACCGAAGCAGCATGTTCACGCGCGAGGGTTCCGCGACGACGATCATCCCCCAGAAAGGAACACGGGTTGCACAATGACGACCGCAAGCCAGTCCCAAACGCCCCTGTGGGCACCTTCCCGAGAGCGTAGGATGTCCCGGCTCACGCGGCTCTGCCTGTACTCGGTCATCCTCGGCCTGGCGGCCACGCAGGCCGCATCGGCGGATCTGGCGGCGGCCTTTCAAGGCGAGTTGGAGGCCCTGCGGAGTGAGTGCGGATTTCCCGGCGCCACGGCCGCCGGCGTGCTGCCGGACGGCGCCATCCTGGTCGCGGCCGCCGGATGGGCCGATCTGGAAGCCGGCACGCCGATGACCCCGCGCGCCCGCATGCCGTCGGCGAGCATCGGCAAGACCTATGTGGCGGCCGCGGCCGTAGCGTTGGCGCGCGAAGGGGTGCTCGACCTCGATGCCCCCGTGTCGCGCTGGATCGGGGATCGCCCATGGTTCGCGCGCCTGCCCAATCGGGATGCCATTACGCTGCGGCACCTGCTGACCCATAGCGCCGGTCTGGCGGACCATGTGCATCGGGAGCGTTTTGCGGCCGATCTGGCGCGCCGCTGGAGGGAACCGGACAATCCGTTTCCGCCCGAGGCACTGGTCGCCTACGTTCTGGATCTCCCGCCGCTCTTCGAGGCCGGCACCGGGTGGGCATACTCCGACACCGGGTACATTCTGGCCGGGCTGGTCATCGAGGCTGCCACCGGCAGGGGCTGGTACGAAGAAATCACCACCCGCTTCCTGGCCCCGCTCGACCTGACCCTGACCAGCCCGTCGGATCGCCGCCGACTGGCGGGGCTTGTCGCCGGATACACGACCACGGACAATCCCTTTGGATTCCCCGCCAAGTCGGTCGACGCGGCCGGTGCCCTGGCGTGGCATCCCGGGATCGAATGGACCGGCGGCGGCTGGGTCAACAATGCCCGCGATCTGGCTCGCTGGGGTGCGGCGCTTTTCGGAGGGACGGCGATGGCCGGAGACTATCTGGATGACCTGCTGAAGGCGGTCCCCGTCGGTCCCGACACGACCGGCGTTCACTACGGCGCAGGGGTGGCGCTGTACCCGGCGGGCCCCTTCGGTCCGGTGTACGGCCACAGCGGGTGGATTCCGGGATACGTCTCCAGTCTGCGGCACTATCCGGAACATGGCGTCACCATAGCCTTCCAGATCAACGCCGACGCCGGTATGCTGGTGGAGACCGCGGCTGTGATGCACACCATCGAAACGCGCCTTGCCCAGGTTGTCATCGCGACCGAAGGGAAGGAAGAGTCATGATGAGCGCATTGCCCTATGGGACGGACATCAATCACAGGACCGGTGTGCAGACGATTCTGGGCGCCGGAGGCGTCATCGGCGAAGAGCTGGTGCATGAACTTGCGTCCTTTGCCAAGGAGATTCGCCGGGTGCGCCGGCATCCGGGCCGCAACGCGGAGGCGCACGCCGCCGATCTGCTCAACGCCGAGCAAGTGGCCGAGGCCGTGCAAGGATCGGATGTGGCCTACCTGGTCGCCGGCCTGGCCTACCGGAGCGCGGTGTGGCAAGCCGAGTGGCCGGTGATCATGCGCAATGCCATCGCCGCCTGCCGGCGGCACGGTGTCCGGCTGGTGTTCTTTGACAACGTCTACCTGTACGGGTGCGTGAACGGTCCGATGACCGAGGATACGCCGGTGAATCCATGCAGCCAGAAGGGCGAAGTGCGGGCGCAGATCGCCGGCATGTTCATGCAGGAAATCCAAGCCGGCAATCTGCGGGGGTTGATTGCCCGCGCCGCCGATTTCTACGGGCCGGGCGCCACGAACACGTTTGTGCATCCCATGGTATTCGAGAAGCTGCGGGATGGGGGCAAGGCGGCCTGGCTCTGCAACGACGAGGTTGCGCACTCGATGATCTACACGCCCGACGCCGGTCGTGCCACCGCGTTGCTGGGGAACAGCGAGGACGCCTACGGGCAGGTCTGGCATCTGCCCACCGATCCGGATGCGCCGACCGGCCGGCAGTTCATCCATATGGTGGCCGAGGAGCTTCAGGCCAAACCCAACTATCGGGTGCTGGGAACCCGCATGCTCAAGCTGGCGGGGCTGTTCAACGCCACCGTCAGGGAATCGATCGAGCTGCTGTATCAGAACCAGCGGCCCTATCTGGTCGACAGCAGCAAGTTCAACCGCCGTTTCTTCCCCCCGACGCCCTATCGCGAGGGGATCCGCAAGACGGTACGATGCATGATCCGGTAGCCGCCTGCCCGATGCCGACCCGTCTGCACAGAGCCGGCGCAATATATCGGCCGCCCATCCACCCAAACACCCGCGACCCGCCTCATCGCACCCCGCTTCCATCCTGTCTTTCACTAAA
>CAYQJL010000053.1:0-6406 GCA_964417675.1 uncultured bacterium
TACGAGTGGTACAAGTTCCAGTACTTCTACGTGAAGGCCCTCTTCAAGGTCGTCAAGGACTTCGGGTTCCACATCGGCTTCCACCAGCTCGACCCCAACACGGATGGCGACGATGACGAGATGACGATCATCACGCCTGGCATCACCTACTGGTGGTCCAATAACCTGCGCACGCAGGTCGAGGTCCAGCTCCACACCGAGAAGCAGGGTACCGGCAATGACGACCTGGAATACACGCACTTCGTTCTGCAGAAGGTTCTGCTCTGGCCCTAGGAGCCCGAGGCGGGCAAATCCTTCATGACGGCGTGCTTGCCGTTCACATTGATCGAACCCCCGGCGCCTGGCGCGCCGGGGGTTCTTGGTTGGCGGTCTGCCGCACGTCAGGCCGAGGGAGCGGCGGGCGGAGATTCCTCTTCTTGGAACAAGCCGATTTGCGGAGGCTTGGGTAGAGCCCCCATCACGCGGGCGACCGCGTCGATCCAGCCGGCTCGATCCGCCGGGTCGAGAGGGTGCACCGCGATCCCGAACCGCTCGATCAACCCATCCACCTGGAGGTCGATCGCCCGCTGAAATGCGGCGCTGGTGTCCCGGGTACCATCGAATGCGGGCGCCGTGACGATGGGAACCTTGAACAGGTGCGAGTAGGTCTTCATCCAATGCCGGACCAGCTCATCGAGAACCGGCTGCGGTCCCAGGCGCTGGGTCAGGTAGGCGTAGTTGTCCAGGACGCTACGGTCGCAAATCACCACATCCTGCTCGCTGGCGATCTGGATTTCCTCGGCGATCTGACGGTGGAGGATCCAACTCTGGGCCTCGAGCGTCGTTTCCTGATTGATCGGCAGGGGGCAGCGGCGGGCGATCTCGCGGACCATGTCGACCCGCACCTCGCGCTTCTTCATCCATGCCGCCAGCTCATAGCACAGCGTTGTCTTGCCCGTGCCATGCGTGCCGACGAACGCGATCTTGATCAGCGCCATGGCTCGCTCCTCTATCGTGCTCTCCGGGTACAGAGATAGACCAAGAAGGGCGCCCCCACCAGGGCCGTGATCGCTCCCAGGGGAAGCTCGATGGGGGCCCACAGGGTGCGCGCCAGCACATCCGCCCACACCAGGAGCAGCGCGCCGAGCAGGGCCGTCAACGGTAGCAGCGGCCGGTGCTGGCTCCCAACCAGGAAGCGCGCCATATGCGGCACCATCAGCCCCACGAAACCGATCACGCCCGAGACCGACACGGCGGCCCCGGTCATCAGGGATGCGGCCGCCAACAGCATGGTTCGTGACCGCTCCACCTGGACCCCCAACGCGGCCCCGGTCTCATCTCCCCACATGAGCGCATCCAGGTCACGCGCCAGGTACCACACCCCGGCCAGGCCGAGCGCGGCATAGGGGAGGAGCATCTCCACGTGATCCCAGCGCGCCGAGGCAAGGCTGCCCAGCAGCCAGAACAGGACGCGCTCCATCCCGTCGCGGCTCATCAGGATCATGACCGCAACCACCGAGGTAATGGCCGCCGAGATGGCAATCCCCGTCAGCAGCAGTCCCTCGGTCCTGAGCCGGCCGCGGCGGCGATTGAGAATGTAGACCACGCTGACGACGGCCACGGCACCCGCGAAGGCGCAGAGCGGGACCGGCGTCCAGGTGCCCAGGTGAAATCCCAGTCCCAGCAACATGGCCGACACCGCGCCCAGCGCCGCCCCGGAACTGACGCCCACCAGGTAGGGACCGGCCATGACATTGCGGAAGAACGCCTGCATGACGGCGCCGGAGACGGCCAGGAGAGCCCCGACGAGCATCGCCAGGAGGATTCGAGGAAGCCGGATCCCAAGCACGATCCCGGCTACCCCGCCGGCCTCTCCTGCGGCCGGCGCTTGGCCGCGCAGATGGCTCCAGACCGTTTCGGCGGCGGTCTGGATCCCCACGGGGGTCGCCCCCAGCCCCAGGGACAGGAAGGCCGAGAGGAGCAGGATGGCGGCGGTCGCGGGGATCCAGAATCCGGGGCGGGCCTTCCTCATTGCCGCGGCTCTCCCTCCGGGGCCGCGGCCCACAGGAGCGGATGCAGGAAGCGCGAGAAGGCCTCCAGGGTGCCCACGATCCGGGGACCCGGGCGCTGAAGCTGATCGACCTCGACGAGGAACACCCGGGGTTGGGCGCTGCGGCCCAGCGTGGTGTGCGGCCAACCCGGCAGTTCCCGGAAGGATCGTCTCACTCGCTCGGCCGCCTGCTCGACCGACTCCTCCTCTTCATCATAGGTTCCCAGGTAGACCTCCGGATCGGCGGCCACGATGGCCTCCAGCGCGAGCGGAACCCATCCGCCGGGTGCGTTGGCGGCCACATTGCGCCCCCCGGCCGCCTCGATCAAATCGTGAACATAGGTGCCCGGCCCGGCGGTCCAGTGCGCCCCATCGAGGTCGCCGTGGAACACGCGCGGCCGCGCCTCCCTTGGAAGCGCGAGGGTCCGCATGAGGACCCTCTTCCAGCGCCGCTCGAACTCCCTCGCCACCTCCTCCGCGGGGGCCGCCCGCCCCGTGATCTTCCCCAGTTCGAGGATGTTCGCATGGATCGCGTCAAGACCGCCGCGCGAGTCGAGGGCGAAGAGCGGGATGCCCAGCGCCCGGATCGAGCTCATCGCTTCAAGCGGCACCCCGCGGGTGACGAGCACCAGATCGGGCGCCAGCGAGACCAGGATTTCGAGACTGGGGTCAACGATTCCGCCGACCTTCCTGACAGACTGGGCGGCCGTGGGATAGTCACAGAACCGGGTCACGCCGACGACCGCCTCGCCCGCTCCGATGGCATAGAGGATCTCTGTCAGGTTCGGTGAGAGCGACACGATCCGGCCGGGTGTTTGGGCCCAGGTGATCTCGTGGCCCAGGCAGTCCCGAAACTCCTGCACTTGCGCCGACATCCGCTGGGATGCGAGGCCGGCGGAGGCCGGCGGCAAATCCGCCCCGGCCGCGCGGAACGGGCATGCCGCGGCCCCGGGCGGCGCGCCCTCCAGCCCGAGAGTCACAAGCATGCCAGCAAGCAGCAAGAGGCACGTTCCAGACATCAAGCGCAGCGCTCCTCTCCCAACGAACAGGAACTCATTCTATCCGCCGATCCGGGATCTTCTCAAGGCCCTTGCCGTTCGCACTCCGTCATGGGCGGGCGGCCTGCCCGCGCACGAGGACGGCCTTCCCGCGCACGAGGACGGCCTTCCCGTGAGCGCAGGGCGGCCTGCCCGCGCACGAGGACGGCCTTCCCGTGAGCGCAAGGGGGGCCTACACTGCCTCGATGAAAGGTTGTAGATCCGGCCGGGACCTGCTACGAAGCTGAATCGACCCACGCGTACGGCTCTGCCGTCGAGCGGCCGGTCATCCATTGATGAGGAACCCTCCCATGCGAATTCTCTACATCTACCCACACCCCGATGACGAGTCCTTCGGCCCGGCTCATGTGATGCACAAGCAACGTCGCCAGGGCCATGAAGTTCATCTTCTGACCCTGACCCGCGGCGGTGCCACACGGCAGCGCCACAAGCTCGGATACACGATCGAGCAGATGGGCGCGATCCGCCACGAGGAGATGAAAGCGGTGGCCAGGGTGCTCGATCTGAGCAGCCTGACCGTGCTCGATCTTCCGGACAGCGGGCTCAAGGAGCTCGATCCGCGGGACATCGAGACTGTCATCCGCGAGCATGTGGAAACACGGAAGCCGCACGTGATCGTGTCCTACCCGGTCCACGGAATCAGCGGTTTCCATGATCATCTGGTCTCCCATGCCGTGGTCAAGCGCGCGTTCGTCGAGCTTCGCGGCACGCTCCCCTGGCTGCAACGGTTGGCCTTTCCGACCCTGTCTCTGGAGGAGGCGGCCCGCGGAGCGCACTTCCGCCTGAGCGGTTCTACCGAAGAGGAGATCGATTGCGTCGTCAAGGTCGATGCCGAGGATCTCCAGGCGGCCCACCGGGCCCTGGATTGCTATGTGACCTTTCAGGAGACGATCGAGAAGTCCGGCATCAAGGGATTCGTCACGGACACCTCCCGGTTCGAGATCTTCGATGAAGAACACACACCACCCCTGGGAGACCTGTTCGCCGGTCTGCGCGGAGAGGATGGCCCGCCGGCCCGGCAGCCGGACGCAGAAGGCAGGGCTTCCCTGGCCGGCGCGCGGGACAATCTGCCGGAGATTGCGCGGGGAGCGACCTCCAAGAAGGTGCGCGTCGCGCAGTACTACTATCGCCATGAAGCCGACCTGGCCCGCACCGTCCTGCAGGCCAGCGGAATTGCGTCCTACGTCATGGCCGATGACGCCGGGGGACAGGCGATCGGCATCCAATTCACGCGCGGTATCGGGTTGTGGGTCGAGGAAGCCGACCTGGACGTTGCTCGGGAATCCCTGGAAGCCACCGTCCCCACGGAGGAGTCCCGGCGGGCGGATGTCTCGTTGCGCCCCCTGCGGTCGGCCGATGCGGACGACTGCTTCCGGCTCCGCTCGCAGGCGATCATCCGTGTCTTTCACGAGGAGCTGAGCGCCACGGGCATCGCCGCGGCGGTCAATGCCTACATGCCCCGAGAATACGAGGAGATGATCCGTGAGATGATCGGGATCGGGGCGGATATGGACGGCGAGCTGGTCGGATTCTGCCTGGCGCGAACGGTCAATGAAACGACCGCGGAGATCTTCCTCTTGTATGTGGATCTGGATCAACGGGGCCGCGGACTGGGATCCGGGCTCCTCGAGGACGCCGAGGCGCGGGTGCGCGAACTGCATCCTCAGGTTGAATGGTTGATCGTCGATACGGTTACGCCGGAGTACAACCAGGGCTTCTACGAGCAGCACGGATTCGAAGCGATGGGGGAAGGCCTGTACGAGTACCCGGGACACGCGGTCCCGGCATTGCGCCTCAGCAAGGCGCTTTCGAAAGGCACGCAGCGGTGAGCCGGCCAGATGCCACTGATAGGACGCCGCCGCGGGCTGTCTTCGGTATCCTGTTGATTGCCTTTCTGCTGACCGGCCTTGCACCGGCCGGCAGTCCCGGCGCCTTCCCGCTTTCCGGTGCCGCCGCGCAACAGCTGGGCTTGGAACAGCCGGACGCGGGACAGCCGGACGCGGGACAGCCGGACGCGGGACAGCCGGACGCGGGACAGTCGGACGCGGGACAGTCGGACGCGGGACAGCCGGACGCGGGACAGTCGGACGCGGGACAGTCGGATGCGGGACAGCCGGACGCGGGACACGCAACGCGTGCGGACAGCCTGGTTGCCGCGGCCCAGGCGCAGGTGGGAATCACTCTCATGTATGACGGCGCCTACGTGACGCTCGAGTACCCCGGCGGTGATGTTTCCCGGGAACGCGGCGTCTGCTCCGATGTTCTCGTGCGCGCCTATCGTGCTCTGGGAGTCGATCTTCAAGTTCTGATCCACGAGGATATGTGTCTCCACTTCGACGCATACCCGCAACACTGGGGCCTTACCAAACCGGATCGCAACATCGACCATCGCAGGGTGCTGAACCTGATGCGCTTCTTTGAACGTCACGGCCGCACGCTGCCGGCACCCAGCGACGCCGGTGCCTACGACCCCGGTGACATCGTCGCCTGGGAACTTGCCCCGGGCATCCATCACATCGGACTGGTCTCCGGACAGCGGGATCCGGTGACCGGTCACCCCCTGATCATTCACAATGTCGGCGCGGGCGCCCGGTGCGAGGAGTTTCTCTTCGCATACCCCATTGTCGGGCACTATCGGTATTGAGCTCCATGTCCGGCAGGGCTCGGGGAGGATCGGAGACGTGTGGTAGGAAAGCGTCGAGGCCGGCCGAGTCCAAAAGGGGCACCGAGTCGGCACGGGGCACAAGGAAGAGGAGCCGGAGCATGATTCTGCCGACGATCGTCATGGCCTTGCTTGCCATCGTGCTTCTGTATCTGACAGGAGTTTAGTCCGTCGATAAATCCACGGCCTCTGGCCGTGTGACCCAAAGAGCTTCGAGCGATCCGGCGTGTAGAGTAGTAGGCTCCCCCTCCGGGAAAGCCCCTCACGGGGCAAGAGGGGGAGCCAAATGCACGACTGGCAGAGCCTCGCGCACGTGAGGGGGGAATGCAAGTACCACGTGGTGATCATACCAAAGTATCGTAGGAAGGTGATTTATGGGCGTCTGCGGCGGCGGGTAGGGAGGATTCTGCGGGAGTTGTGTGACCAGCGTGGGGTGGAGTTGCTCGAGGGGCACGCGTGTTCGGATCACGTGCACATGTGCTTTAGCTTTCCGCCGAAGGCTCTATCTGGATTTCGCAAGGCGTTTTAGGGGGAAGAAGTTGAACGGTCATAAGCCCGCCCTCATTCTGCGTGTGACTTAAAAGGAAGCGCGTAGAACCCGGGGAGGAACCTACGACCGACCTCAAGGCCATCAGGAGACTGCTGCGACTGAAAGGC
>CAYQJL010000054.1:0-9467 GCA_964417675.1 uncultured bacterium
GGTGAAGATGCCTATGGGAGCGTCATTGAAGATGCCCGCATGCTGAAGCTCAGGCACAGAGCCGCGATCGTTGCGGATGTCTGTTGATTCGAGCATGGATGTCACTCCCTCTTCAGATCGGTGGCGCGAATTGAACGAGAAACGTATCAGTGCCTTCGCGAGGAGGCAAGGGATGAGGCGGCAGGGACTAATCGTGCGGAATGGGACTCGATGACTCTGAGGCCCGCCGCTTCATCGGAAGCAAGTCGGCTCTGATGCTCTCGGTGGGCTCGATCCCGCGGCGGGATCTCCGAGCGTGGCTGTACTGACGTGGGCACGCCACCATGGATGGCGGCAAACCGGGGGTGCCCGCCCTGTGGGATGGCACACGCCGGGCTTGGCAGTGACTCCAGTCGCGTTGGGGGAGTCCCTTGCCTGACGGACCGGGGTCGCACAGGTGTTCGGCAGGGGCTAGCTCTTGAACTTGGCCGCTGCGTCACTGAAGGCAGACTTCATCGAATCCCATGCGCCGTCCACACCCTCTTTGATCGACTCCCAGGCGTCTTCACTGGCGCCCTCGATTTCTGCAAGCTTTGCCCTGCCCTGTTCAATCTTGCCTTCCAATCCATCGATCTGCTTGTTCAACTCCAGTTGTGCATCCGCACTGGCTCCAGACGCTCTGGCCTTGAGCTTGTCGACCTCTGCCTCCCACTCGTCGAGTTGGGCCTGCCTCTTCTGTTGATAGAGCTCTTTGTCACTCATGGGTTTCTCCATAAGAGCAAGACCGATTTGATGGTTCTCATCATTCCTCCCCTCCGTTTGAGTGGGCTGGCTCCCCTTCTTGGGCGTTTCATCGCTGTCTCAGTCCGACCACGGGTCTGGGTCGCGCTCGTCGTCGCCGATGTCGCTGCCCCAATCGGAATCATCCCCGTAGGACCAGCTTCGCGATGATCGGTCGGCACCGTCCTGAAACCACTCGTCGTTCATGCTCGGGCTCCTGCAATGCAGATCCCAAGGTTTGGCAAGTGATCACTGACCTGTTGGGATCTGCAGAATCGAATTGGCCTCCAAGAGTCTGTCTGCTTGAAGAAGGTCAGCGACTTCTTGTTCGACACGTTCAAGCATGTCGGGGCTTGTCCGTCCAAAGCCGAAGAGCCGAAGAACAGTTAGAGCGACATCATCCCTCCTGAGACCAAAACTCATCCGAATCGCGCTAAGAATGCCCGCACGAACTTCGCTGGGTGCGATGTACTCCAGCTTCTTGAATTGAGGCGGAAAGCTTGCTCTGCTTCTTGGAGTCGTCACCACCGAACCGGAACGGGACCAGAACCCGTCATCTGAGACAACGCGACCTTGTTTCTCCAAGGCCTCAAGGGCACTCTGAATGGCTTTCTGAATGCGTCTGCCGGAGCGTTGCAAACCGGCGGCATTGCGCAGCCGACGAATCACCTCCGCAGTGTGGAGAGGTTGCTCCTGCTGAACGACATCCATCACGGATTGAGCGAGAAGGAGCAATGGCGCTTCATGCAGTTGGAAATCCGGTGGAAGCGAGACGTTTGCGAGGGCGTAGGACTTGAACGCGAATGCACCATTCTTGACATTGTCATGACGCTGCACGGGGTCAGCGCTTATGGAAGGTGGAGGTCCGGACAACTGCGATTTCTCCTTGGGTGCCGACTCGGAGTGGGGATGCGTGCGGGGTTCAGTGTACTTCAGTGCCTGTGCGATTGCCTTCTCTAAACGCTGCATCTCACGCGCCTCGTTCTGGAACCAGTCGGTGCTCCAGATGCGGTGAATGGTCCAGCCCTTTGATCTGAGAACCGCTTCGCGTAATCGATCGCGATCTCGCGTGGATCGAGCGCTATGATACTTGGCGCCATCGCACTCGATGCCCAGAAGATAGCTGCCGGGCCTGGCTGGATGGACAATGGCGAGATCAATGAAGAACCCGGCGGATCCAACCTGGCAGTCCACTCGATGGCCCTTGGCTTGCAGAGCCTTGAGGACGGCCTCCTCGAAGGGCGAGTCAGGAGGGCGTGCGGTAAGCCGGGGCGTATCGAACTCCCCAGTTCGGGCATAACGCAGGAAGGTCTTGAGAACCTGCACGCCGCGCGCGCCGGAACGATGGAGATCGATGTCTGTGTCATCGAAATTGGCGAAGACTCGACATCGGCGTCGTGCGCGGGACATCAATACATTGAGCCTGCGCTCGCCACCTTCACTGTTGAGTGGCCCGAAGCTGTGCGCCATGTAGCCCTGGGATGACTTCCCGTATCCAACACTTATGAAGATAACATCCCGCTCGTCTCCCTGGACGTTTTCGAGATTCTTCACGAACAAGGGCTCGGTTGGGTGAGCTGCCTCGAAGGCCAAGAGCTCTTCATTGGCAAGTCTGAGGCGCTCAAGTTGCATGGCAATCTCATGTTGCTGAGCCTGACTGAAGGCTGCGACCCCGAGGGTGAGATGAGGTGCCGAGCGAACATGCTCGAGAACGGCTTGTGCGACGGCGGCGGCCTCCTCCTTGTTCGTACGGCTGCCCCCGCGCGCGTACTCGGCATGTTCGACACAGATGTAGTCCAGTCCCATGTCTTCAGGACTCTCAACAGGCGAGGGAAAGATCAGGAGCTTGTCGTCATAGAACTCGCGGCTGGAGACAGCAATCAGCGAGGGATGGTGACTACGATAGTGCCACAGGAGAGATCGAACGGGAGCGCCTCGAGCGCGGAACAGTTTCAGAATGCTCTCCATGTCGCTAGTCGATGCCGGGTCATCGCCGTCTTCGGCAACGTCGCCCTCTGTCATGCGCTGAAAGAAGCTTGTGGGAGGCATCTGTTGGCTATCGCCAAGCACAACGACCTGGCGTCCGCGGGCAATGGCACCGAGGGCATCTTCCGGGCGAATCTGGCTAGCCTCATCGAAAACGACCATGTCGAAGGACGGGCCGTCGGGAGGAAGAAACATGGCGACAGAGGAAGGGCTCATCATGAAGACCGGCTTGATGGAGGCAATGACGTCACCGCAGGTCGCCATGAGTTTCCGAATGGGCTTCTGACGCCGCTTGCGGTTGATTTCGCCCAGGAGGACGCCCGTGGTCCCTCGTTCGAATTTCGCGGGCAGGTTCTTGAAGTGCCCCATTGCGACGCGGGCACGATTGAGATCGAACTGGCGCTGATCTAGCGTCTGGAATTGGGCGACAAGACCTTCGTGAGCAGTCCGGTCAAAGCGGCGAAGCTCGGGCCGGCCAGTGAACGCCTTGCGAAGGAGACCATCGTACCAGGTGAAGTCGAGAAGCGTGACGAGGGAACTGCCGGATTCGGGCCAGGTAGCTGCGATGTCGCAGACAGACCGCAATCCGAGTTCATCGAGGGCATCGCGTGCATGGTTATAGCGAACGATCTGCTGAACGCTGCTGGGGTCCTCCCGCCAGGAGTCAAGAAGCTGCTGGATGTTGGCGAAGGCGAGGTCTTGCGCCTCGCTCGTGCCCAGGACTTGAGAGCCGGGCCGGAGCCGGGAGCAGACGGCAAGCCAGGCGGAGGAGAACTTCTGGGATAGCGTCTCCGTCTTGGCGGCCAGGGCAAGGAGGTCATTGTGCGAGGCGCGATGGGACAAGGCAGCGAGAATGCCGATCGCGATGTAGGTGTCTGCCTTGGGCTGGTGGGCTTTCTGGGTCCAGCTGGAAATCGCGTCCAACTGATCCCAGTCGGAGGTGAGGCCGTCCCAAAGGGAGCGGAAAAGCGTCGACATGAGCTCGTCGCGGCGTTCGAGGGCCGCCACGTGATGTTGAAAGGAATTGATGTCATGCAAGAGGGAGAGAAGCGCGGTGAGATTCGAGGGAGGGGTTGGAACGACGGAGGACTTGATGTCTCTGAGGATCCTGCGATACGTGGGGCTGAGAAGGCGCCAGAACTTGGTCTGATATGGTTGCAGGGTCGAGTGAAGCGAAGCAACGTCTGCGTCCCAAGAGATTGAGTCTGAAAGCGCCACCCACTTCTCCTGGAGGGCCTTGGCCTTGCCGGCGGCTTTGACGCAGGCGCTGATTGTGCGCCTGCTTGTGAGCCATAACGGGTTCGAGAGATCCGCGCTTGCCGCATGCTGTGGCGCTGACTCCAGCTTCCCGAGCTGTGCGACTGCGCTAGAGAGCGAGGCCATGTCAGTGGGCTTCGCAAGATCCAGATCCGTGGCGAAATCATCGAGGTGCGCCAGGAGGGCCGCAAGCGCTGTCTGCGCTTCTTGCAGTTCTGCTCGAAGGTCTTCAATGTCCGCCGGCAGGATGGTCTGCGGATGACAATCATAATAGGGATGGCCGCAGGGTGTGCCGATGTCGGCGATAACGCTCTGAAGGTCTCTTGCCTTCTGGCGAAGATGATCGTAATGCTCTGGCGTGACGTTGGCGATCTCCTTGAAGTTGGCCTTCGGTTGTTTGGGTTTGGGTGGTCCCAGAAGAAGGAGTTTCCCCATGGTCTCATAAGGGGTCACGCCAGACTTCGCAATCGCACGATGGAGGCTTGACGCGTACTTGGTCAGCTCCTCCCGCGTTCGCTCGAGCTTCTCCAAATCCTCTTTAACGCCGGTTGTCTTTGGCTTGCCCAAGTCCAGCGTCCTGCCCAATTCCTGCAAGACGCGGGATTTCTTCGTTTTACGACTGTGAAGTTCCAAACATGCACAGCCCAGGCCGACAGCGTCAAGCTTGCGCTTGACGACCTCGAGTGCCGCCATCTTCTCTGCGACGAAGAGAACGCGCTTCTTGTTGGCAACGGCTTCAGCAATGAGATTCGTGATTGTCTGGGACTTGCCGGTTCCTGGCGGGCCCTCGATGACCATGGATCTACCCTGATTCGCATCGAGGATCGCATGAATCTGGGAGCTGTCGGCATCAACCACGGCATGGGCAGACTCCGGCGGGCGGTGCGGGTCGAGAAATTCGTTGTCACCGAAGGGCGAAGGCAATTGCTCGAACCCATCGTGCAGGAGCGCGCGGACCAAACCATGTTCGGTGATTGGGCGATCCTTGGGCCACGACGCGGGATCCAGATCCTTGTACATCAAGTACTTTGCATAGGAGAACAAACCGAGCACGATGCGGTTCGGGTCGACTGACCACCGCTTCTGCTTGGCGGTTTGCTTCTGGATGGCGGAGGCGTAGTCCTCGAAATCGAGATCCTCTATCTCGGGCAGGTCTGGAATGGCAATACCGAAATCGTGCTTGAGCTTGGCCTGAAGAGACAGATTGCCCCCGATCTCCTCGCCAGTGTATCGAAGGCGGAATCGCCCTGTCGATGTCCGGGTAATCTCGACTGGAAGCAAGACAAGCGGTGCGTAGCGCGGCTTGTCGCTGTTGTCCGCCTCGAACCATTTGAGCATGCCTAGCGCGAGGAAGAGCGTGTTGATGCCCTGCTCTTCGAGGACCGTCTGGGCGTCGGTGGACAACTTCAGAAGATGGGTGTGAAGTTGCGTTTCTTCGAGGTGAGTGTTGAGCTTCGTATCCGTCGGATCGACAGGTAGAGGAAGAAAGCGGGCTTCGTCGGAATCGTCATCAGAACTCGAGGGAGTTCGGAGCCCTACGAACGACATCTGTTTCTCGAGCGACACCATGAGTCGGAGGACTTCCGCCGGCTGCTCATCGACGACCTCGAGAGTCGCATTCTTCCGTGGACTGTAGTTGAGGAGCCGGTTGCGGAGAGAAAGATCGAGGAGCTGCTCGCGCGCAGACTCGATTTGCTGACGGATTGTCTCAGCGATGTTCTTTGTCATGACTTGCGCGAACTCTCCAACAAAATCTAGCCAGGCTCACGGCGCCTATCCGCTTGGAGGTGACTGGGTCTTCTATGTCATGCTTTGGCACTCGGGGTTTATCCCGACGATAGATCTATAGGCTTCGCAACGGCTGATCTCGTAAACGTGGTTCGCAGCAGCTGCTACACTTTACTTGAATTACCAGCTCTAGTAAACAGCGAACTCGTGACTATCGCAAGGAACGCCGCTGCCATTCGTGGCATGCCGGGTGCCGAGATCCGTACCGCGATTCGGAGTGCGCTACACCGCCGATGGTTGGCGCAAGGCCGAGGCGACCCTGACCGCGGAACGTCATCGCGGAACGTCACCGCGGAACGCCACAGGATCCGCTGACATCTGTCGCAGAACTCAGGCCGCCACTTCAACAGTCGCATAGAAGTCTATGACCTTCTTTGTCCTTCGTGGCTTAATGCTTCGCAAACGGGGACGCGGGGGTTTCAGTCCATCTTCCCGCATCCCTTCCAGGTGAAGCTCTAGGGCAGCCTGGATACGGCGGAGTGCGGTGTCAATCGTCTTCCCGGTGGCTACGCATCCGGGCAGATCAGGGACAGAAGCACCCCAGTCGCTGTCGGGATCCTTATTGACGCGAACCAGGTATCTTGACTTCCTCATCCTTTGCCTCGTTTCAAATCCGCCTGCCGTTGGACGGAGGCAGAAGTGCCTTTGGGCATGTCGTCTCCAAGCTTCCCGCTGACTGTAACCCGCCCAGCTTTGGTGGGATGCTTGAATTGTCTGTGATCGCCACGGATTGCGACCCGCACCCACCCGGCATCTTCAAGCATTCTCCGGCATCTTCAAGCATTCTAATGACTTTGCGGACCTGCATGGCGTTAGTCTACCAGAGGTATTGGCACTCGTCCACCGGCACCATCTAGGGTGCTCGCTGCGTCCGGTCCATCAGTCCCCATACTTCGTCAGCGTTGCCAGGAAGAGCTCGGTCTCCTCCGGCCGAAGGGGATGTTCTGACACAGTCGGATCCAGCGTTTCATCACGTGCGGGAGCCTGCGGCACCCACACATTCATGAGCTGCGCGATGTCTCGCGCGTGGCCGTTCCTCCCGCCACGGAACCAACTTCGGAGCGAGCGCGAGAACGGATCGCTGTCCTCGAAGAGGGCATGGGGTTCGCCCCACCAGTCGATGCGAACGTTGCCGTCCAGATCCGAATTGAGAGCGAGCCGCATCGGTTCGAGAGTGAGGCCGATGTCGGATGCGGTGATGCTGGATGCGGTGATGTCGGATGCAGTGATGTCGGATGCGGTGATGTCGGATGCAGTGATGCCGGAGGCTTCGCCAAACGTACGGTCCGCTGCGCCGAGGTGCCGCCGAAGGGTCTCGTGAATGCGAACGGCGGCATCGGGGTCGGCCGGATCGGCGCAGACTGCCGGAAGAATGCGGGGCAGGAACTCCGACATGTGGGACCAGGTGGCGAACCACAGGAACGAGCCGCTCCATTCATCGCCTGCGCCCTTGTAGCTGATGTAGCAACTCCAGCAGCGGTCATCGAGGGGGAATTCCTGTTGAGCGTACTCATCCCAGGCCAGATCGCTGTTGGTCTCGCAGGGGATTGGGTCCATGGTGCCTCCTGCAATTGCGTTCCCGTTCCGTCCGGTCCCGCGTTGTTTGGCCTCTGGAGCGGTTCGCGCCCACGGCGACCGGATGGGTGTAGCCAGGGCCCGAGGACGCTGCCATCTGCACGCACGCTCACGCGCCCGCGCGCAAACTCCCGAGCGCCTGCTCGCGTATCGCGCGCAAGATTCCAAGCAGACCGCAGCCCTTATCCAGCATCACCCACGGCACGCCGGCTGCCTGGCAGTCTTCACGTAGGTTGCCGGTGTTGTGGCCGGCGAAGCGAACCAGCATCACCGCCAGGTCGTGCTTGCCGCCTCGGATGCTGCGCGAGATCGTCGCCAGGTCGAGCTGATGATCCCAGCCGTCGGGCCAGGCAACCTCGGCGAGGCCGAGTTTCTCTGTCAGGACTTCCTGCATCTCGGGCCGGGGTTTGCCGCCCAGGATGAGGAGGCGCTTTCCGCCGAGAACCGGCGCCAGATCGGCCACCAGCGCATCGCGCATGCCTTGGCCTCGCTGCGGATCCGCCGGGACGAAGGGTTCCACGTCATCGGGCCAGAGGTCGCGCTTCTTCAGGGACCGGCGCAGGGAGCGGTATTCGCCGCCACTGGCGACCAGATCGGCGTGGGGGGCCATGAGATCGATAAAGCGGTCCAGGCGGCAGCCGTCGTTCTCGAGGACGTCGGCTACCAGGTTGTGGAAATCTTCGAGGCTCTCGGGATTGGTGCGCGGATCGCCGCCGGCCAGCAGCGCCTCGAGGGCCTCGAGATTGCGCTCGGCCTGCTCGGCCCGCTTCTCGGCCAAGATCAGGCGGTGGGCCTCTTGCTGGCGCTGCTGCGCGATCTCTTCTTCCCGGGCCTGATCCTGTTGGCGGGCCGCCTCGCGCTCATCGTCCCACCGTTTCACGAACGAGCCCCAGTCGTGCGAGATGTCGCGGTTCAGGGGCTCGATGTAGGCGTCGACCATCAGGCGCTTGCGCGAGCTGTTGAGTGCCCCGAAGGCATAGTGGATCTGCGTCTCGATCTCCGGGGGCAGATCGAACCCGTCCTGGTAGAGGCGCAGTTTGCCGGCCCAGACGTTGATCTGCACGATGCGCTCTTGCGTGCCCAGCTGATCGAGGTAGTCGACGCCCTGGCGGATTTCGGTGCACAGCTTGCTCACCTCGCCGGTGGCCTGGGATTCGGCTTCGCGGCGGGTGAGCTCGGCCTGCAGCTCGCGGTGACGTTGGCGGGCGCGCTCGGACGCTTCGCTGTCCTGCACCGTCTGGGACTTGGCGATATCGAGCCAGAACCGTTGCGCCGCCCGCATGCCGCTCAAGCATTCCAGGAAGCCGAGCTCGGTCTCGAATCGGTGCATCAGCTCCATGGCACGCTCGTGCCCGACGGCCCGGGTCAGTTTCAGGAGACTCGACGCGACCTGCTCGCGGTCATAGCTGGTGTCGCCGCGGGTCAGGATGGCCGCGAGCTCATCGCTCAGCGTCTGGCTCTGATTCTGACGTAGCTCACGGGCCTGCACGAGCTCGTCGCGGACGAGGGTCTCCTCGAGTAGGCTCACGTAGCCGCCGAGCTTCTCGAGATGCTCGGCCACCGTCGCGCTGCCCTGTGCTCCGAAATCTCCGAGGCCTTCGAATTCATGTTCGTATTGCTGCAAGGTGAGCTGTTGGCGCCGCGCCTGCTCGAGCGCCATCTCGGTCTCCTCGAGCCACTGCAGGCGTTGCTGGACCTTGGTCTCTTCACTGCGGGCATGGGCTTCCTTGGCCTCGGCCAGCTGATTGCGGAGCTGCTCGCGCAGGGCATTGAAGTCGGCGATCGGGGATGGGGGCAGTTGCCAGACGCCGTTCGGGCCACTGGCCGGCCCGGTCACGTGCCCGGGGCCGGGCTCACTCGTCGGCTCACTGGCCGGATGACTGGCTGGCTCACTCGTCGGCTCACTGGCCAGCACACCGGCCGGATCATTCGCGTCACGGCCGATGGGCTCAGTTGTCTGCTCGGTCATCGCTGCCTCCCCAGTTGTGCCCGCGCGGGGTCAGCTCCCAGATGCCGCGACCTGACTCCGCCGGCGGCTTGATGAGGCCCCGGTCCTTGGCGTCGTTGCGGGCCCACTCGACCTGGTGCCGCCAGCGCGTCCG
>CAYQJL010000055.1:0-10252 GCA_964417675.1 uncultured bacterium
TGCAGATCACCGGCGACCAGGGCCGGCTCTCGACGGCCACGGCGGACGTGGACATGCTGATCGTCGCGGCCGGCCGGATTCCTGAGCTGGTCATCGTGCCGACCCGGACCGTCGACGAAGAGGGCCAGGAAACGATCGAGACCTTCAGCGGCCTGGCCTCGCAACCGACCTGGCGAACGGTCGAGACCTACAAGACCTTCCCGCGCGGCGGCACGCTGGGCCTCTTCAGCCCGCCGGAACCGGGCCGGGTCAGCGACGCCAGCGCCGTGGTCAAGGCGATTCTCTCGGGCCGGCGCGTTGTGCGCGGCCTGCATCAGCATCTCTCCGGCGAGGAGATCCTCGGCATTGCCAATCTGGCCGCCGAGGCCGACGAGATTCTCAACGTTTCGGACATCGATGGAGTCCCGACCGTGCCGCGCAACGAGCCGTCCGGCGAGATGCGTGAGCCCGGCACCGGCCTGGACTGGCTGGCGAGCGAGGAACTCAGTGGTTTGGATGACGAGACCGCGCGCAAGGAAGCCGAACGCTGTCTGCAGTGCGGCTTGATTTGCTACAAGCGGGCCATGTAGGGGACGGGAACCGATGACAGATAAGAACAAGATCACGATCAACGGCCGTCAGCTCACCTTCACGCCGGGCGAGACCATTCTCGAGGTCGCCAGGCGCAACGGCATCTTCATCCCCACACTGTGCCACCTGAAGGGCGCCACCCCCACCGGCGCCTGCCGCGTGTGCGTCTGCGAGGTGGAAGGTGCTCGGTCGTTGATGGCGGCCTGTACCGTGCCGGCGACGCCCAACATGGTCGTTCACACGAACAGCCAGACCGTGCTCACCGCCCGGCGCGTCGTGCTCGAACTGCTGCTGAACGCGGGCAACCACAACTGCTCGATCCGCAAGGAGGACGGCGGGCGCTGGACCCGCCTCCAGGAAGATGCCGCCGCCTACGATCAGAGCGACGAGCTGTGCGAGGTCTACGGCGCGTGCAAATTGCAGGCCCTGGCCTACCGGTATCAGGTGCAGACCGGCACGCTGGCCGGGCGCGGGACCGACTACCCGCTGGAGGATGCCAGCCCCCTGATCGTGCGCGACTTCTCGCGCTGCATCCTCTGCGGACGCTGCGTCCAGGCCTGCCATGACATCCAGGTCAACAACGCCATCTCGCATGGCTTCCGCGGCGCCAAGGCCAAGATCATTGCCATGGGGGACAAGACGCTGGCCGAATCGGCCTGCGTCTACTGCGGCGAGTGCATCCAGGTGTGTCCGGTGGGCGCCCTGGTCGAGAAGAAGAGCCGCTACCGCATCCGTCCCTGGGAAGCGACGCGCGTGCGGACGACCTGCGGCTACTGCAGTGTGGGCTGCCAGCTGGAACTGCAGGTCAAGGACGGCCAGATCATGCGCGTCGCGGGCATCGAGGACGCCGCGCCCAACCAGGGACATCTGTGTGCCAAGGGGCGCTTCGGCTACGATTACCTGGGCTCTCCCCACCGCCTGACCCGGCCGCTGGTGCGCAAGCAGGGCGCGCTGCAGGAAGCGAGTTGGGAGGAAGCCCTCGATCTGATCGCCGAGAAGATCAAGGCGATCCAACAGAGCGACGGGGGCGGCGCGATCGCGGGAATCGCTTCGGCCCGGGCAACCAACGAATCGCTCTACCTCTTCCAGAAGCTCTTCCGGGAGGGCCTCGGATCGAACAACCTCGTGGCGCCCTTCGAGTCGGCGCCGATGACGCACAGCTTCGATCAGATCGAGAAGGCCGCCTGCATCCTCCTGGTCGGCTCGGACATCACCCAGGAGAACCCGGTGGCGGGCGCGGCCGTGAAGCGCGCGCTGCGCAGGGAAGATCCGGCCAAACTGATCGTCATCGATTCGCACGACACCGTCATCGCCTCGCATGCCACGCAGTTCCTGAAGGTCGCCGCCGGCGCCGAAGCGGTTCTGCTCAACGGTGTGATCCGCCAGCTCCTCGAGAGGAACACGGCCAGCGGCACCCTGCCGGCCGACCGCATCGCCGAGGCCCAGAGGACGCTGGCCGAGTTCGGGGCCGATCGGGTCGCCGAGGCCACCGGCGTCGGCGCCGAAGCCCTGGGGCAGTTCGTCGAGACACTGGCCGGCGCGACGGGCCCGGTCATGCTGCTCTACGGCCCGACGGTGGCCGCCTGGGTGCCGACCTACCGCCTGCTGCTCGAGCTGCTCGGCTCACTGGACCGGGACGGCGGCGGCCTGGCGCCGCTCGCCGATATGTGCAACTCGGTCGGGGCCTTGCTCATGGGCGTCCATCCCCACTACCAGCCCGGCTATGTACCGGCCGGCGACGCGGCCGGGCTGACCTTGCCGGAGATCGTTGCCGCCACCGGCGGCCCGGGCGCGCAAAGCGTGAAGATGCTGTATGTCGTCGGCGAGAACCTGGCCATCGCCGAACCGGGTCTCGAGGGCCTCGGGCCGGCGCTGAAGAACGCC
The DNA here is from genome assembly GCA_964417675.1 of uncultured bacterium. Taxonomy (GTDB): domain Bacteria; phylum Eisenbacteria; class RBG-16-71-46; order CAIMUX01; family WJJG01; genus CAYQJL01. The sequence goes on from CAYQJL010000055.1 coordinate 2,455, forward strand.
GAGTTCCTCGTGGTGCAGGACAGCTTCGACCACGAAACGACCGCCCTGGCCGATGTCGTGCTGCCGGCGGCCGCCTGGGCCGAGGATGACGGCACGCTCACCAGCGCCGAACGCCGCGTCAGCCGCACCCGACGGGCCGTCGAACCGCCCGGCGAGACCCGCGGCGACCGCTGGATCTACGGACAACTCGCCCAACGGCTGCAGTTGGACTGGGCCGACCCGGATCAGAGCGCCCAGGAGCTCTGGGATCAGGAGATCGCCCCGCGGATCCCACAGCTGCACGGCATCACCTATGCGGGCATCGAACGCGACGGTCTGCAGTGGCCGACGACCAACGGCCGGCGGATCCCCTCGAGCGATGTCCCGGTCGTCAAGCCGCAGTGGCAGAGCTTCAACTATCAGCATCGCGCTCTCATGGAGCAGTGCGCGGGGTTGCTCGATGCGCTCGCGCGGCCGCAGGAGTCGGTGGCTCCCACTCGGGCCAGCGACCCGGAGAAGATCCGCGCCGCGTTCGATGCCTTCCTCGAAGCGGAAAGCATCACGGAGAAGAAGGCGCCCATCGATGCGGTTCTGCTGGCGTACCGCCCGCGCCGCGGCGGGCTGATCCCGGTGCTGCAGAAGGTTCAGGGCATCCTGGGTTTCCTGCCGATCGAGGCGCAGAACTACATCGCCCAGGGACTGGGCCTGCCGGCCTCGGATGTCTACGGTGTGGTTTCGTTCTATGCCTTCTTCACCATGACGCCGCGGGGCAAGCATGTCGTGCGCATCTGCCTGGGTACGGCCTGCTATGTCAAGGAGGCCGGGAAGATCCTGGAGAACCTGGAAGAGCATTTCAAGATCAAGTGCGGCGAGACAACCGAGGATCGCCTGTTCACGCTTGAAGGCGTGCGCTGCGTGGGCGCCTGCGGATTGGCGCCGGTGGTCGTCGTCGGTGAGGACACGCTCGGGATGGTCGATCCCGCCCAGGCGGTCAAGAAGGTCGAAGCATACCGGGACAAGTAGCATTAGAGAATCAAGCGCCTCTCGGCTTCCTGAGCCGCGGGGACGACGTCGAGTCGCTGCTCAGGAACCGATCGGCCGGCAAGCCACGGCCCCGGGTCAGCGAAAGCCGCGAACCAGCGCAAACAGCGGGGATGCCAATATGACACTGAAAGAGGTCGCCGACCTCCTCTCGGCCAGAGTCTTGCAAGGCAGCCAGGACGAGCTTGGCGTAACCGTCTCCAAGGCCGCAGCCAGCGATCTGATGAGCGATATCCTTGCGCGTCTGGTCTCGGCTGACCTCATGCTCACCGGCCTGACAACCACGCAGACGATTCGCACCGCTTCGGTGGCCGGGATCAACTGCGTGGTGATCTGCCGCGGCAAGGTCGTGCCCGAGTCGATCACTGAGCTGGCCAAGGAAGAGGGCATCGTGCTGATGGTCTGTGATCTGACCCTCTTCGAAGCCTGCGGGCTCTTGTATGAGAAAGGTCTGCGAGGAGTCTCGGGACGCGTGAAGGGCTGATGACCCACGCGGGCGATGTGCCGGCGCGGTAGGAACAGGAACAGCAGGACCGCAATGGATCCAAAATTCGCAAGAACCAAGGAACTGCTCTTCGAGCTGAAGGTCGGAGACATCATGCGCGGCGAGGCCATCACGGTGGCCCCCGACCAAACGATGCAGGCGTTCCGCACCATCCTGCGCGAGTACCGCATCTCGGGTACGCCGGTCGTCGAAGATGACCATGTCGTGGGCATGATCACCATCGCCGACCTGCTGTCGCACCTGGGTTCGCACGAGGCCGACTGTCTCATTCAGGAGAAGATGACGACCAACCTGGTCTGCCTCTACGCCGACCAGCTGCTGGTGCATGCCCTGAAGGATTTCGATCGCTACCGTTTCGGACGGTTCCCCGTGGTGGACCGCGCCACCGGCAAGCTCGTCGGCATCCTGACCAAGGGTCTCATCATCGAGGGCATGCTCAAACGGATGGAGGCCGAGCTCAAGGAGGAGGAGATCCGCCAGTACCGCGCCAGTCACATCTTCGAGGACATCAACGCCGAGTACAAAGAGATCTACCTGACCTACGACGTGGTGGGCAAGGACTTCGAGCATGCCGGCACGGCCTCGACGCGGATGAAGCGCAATCTGAAACGCCTGGGCATCCGGCCCGACATCATTCACCGCCTGGCGATTGCGTCGTATGAAGCGGAGATGAACTGCGTCATCTATGCCGATCGGGGAGTGATGGAGTACCGCATCGCCCCCGAGGAGATCTCCTTCCGCATTCACGATCAGGGGCCCGGCATTCCGGACATCGAGGCCGCACTGCGGCCGGGGTTCTCGACGGCGCCGGACTGGGTGCGCGAACTGGGCTTCGGCGCCGGCATGGGGATCCCCAACATCAAGAAATGCGCGGACAAATTCGACCTTCGATCAACTCCAGGCGTGGGCACGACGCTCAAGATCTGGATCTACACGGGGAAAGAGCATGAAGCTGCGTGAGATTGTTGAGAAACTGGACCTGGAGATCAAGACCGGGGCCGAGCACCTTGACGTCGAGGTGACCAAGGGGTACGTGAGCGATATGCTCAGCGATGTCATGGGCCATGCGGACGAGGGCGGCTTGTGGATCACGATCCAGAAGCACCAGAACATCGTCGCGGTGGCGGTGATGAAGTCGCTGGCCGCCATCATCCTGGTCAAGGGGCGGATCCCGGATGACGATGCGGCGGCCAAGGCCGAACGCGAGGGTGTCGTCATTCTGAGCACCGCGATGAGCGCGTTCGAACTCGCCGGCAAGCTGCATGCGCTGGGCATCGCGGGCGAGTAGCGCCAGCAAAGAAGGTGAGGCGTGTCGGGTGACGCAGGCGGGAAACAGCAACGACGGCCGGAGCCAGAGCCGGAGCCGGCGGCATGCGCCGGGCAGCCGGGCGAGCCGTTGCTCAGCGTGCACCGGGTGGATCTCCACCTGCACAGCTGTCTCTCCCCGTGCGGCTCGCTCGACATGACGCCGATGAAGATCGTGCAGCACGCGCGCCGGTGCGGGCTGTCGATGATCGCGGTCACCGACCACAACAGTGCGGAAAACGCACCGGCGGTGATCCGGGCGGCCCGCGGCAGCGGCATCTGTGTCCTCCCCGGGATGGAGGTCACGACGGCGGAGGAGGCACACGTGCTGGCGCTCTTCGCCGATCTGCCGGCGGCCGAGTCGCTGCAGGGTCTGGTCTATGACCGCCTGTTGCCAGGAGAGAATGACGAGGAGCTCTTTGGCCTGCAGGTGGTGGCCACCGAGTTCGATGAGGTCGAGCGGATGAATCCGCGGCTCCTGATCGGCGCCACCACCCTGGGAGTGGATGAGCTGGTGCGCGAGGTGCACGCACGCGACGGTCTGGCCATTGCGTGCCACATCGATCGCGAGAGTTACAGTCTGGTGGGCCAGCTGGGATTCATCCCGCCGGACCTGCCGCTGGATGGGGTCGAGATCTCGCGGCGCATGACGCTGATCGAGGCCCGCGCCCGGTTCGCCGAGTATCGGGACCGGCCGTTCCTGTCGGCGTCGGACGCCCATGAGATCACGGATGTGGGTGTGAATCCGACGCGCATGCGTCTGGCCGCGGCCAGCTTCGCGGAGCTGCGACGGGCGCTGCGGAGTGAAGGCGGCCGTGGAATCATCGAGGAGCCGGCGTCGGCCTAGGACCGGGAGCGTGCAGGACCATGGAAGATCTCTCGCTTCACATCCTGGATGTGGTCGAGAACGGCACCGCCGCCGGAGCGACCCTGATCGAGATCGGTCTGCGGGAGGACCGCCGGGCGGACTGGCTGGAACTGCGGATCAAGGACAATGGGCGCGGCATGGAGCCGCAGATGCTGGCCGGAGTGCGCGATCCGTTCGTGACGACGCGTACGACCCGGCGGGTCGGGATGGGGATTCCCCTGCTCGACCAGGCCACCCGGGAAGCCGAGGGGACCTTCGAGATCCACTCGCAACCGGGTCATGGAACGGAAGTGATTGCCGGCTTCCGGCTCGGGCATATCGACCGCAAGCCGCTGGGGGACATCGCCGAGACGCTGATCTCGCTCATTCTGGGTCACCCGGATGTCGACTTCGTCTTCTCGGCCGCGTGGGACGACCGGACCATCGAGATCGACACGCGCGAATTGAAACGGGAACTCGAGGACGTGCCTCTGTCGCACCCCTCGGTCCTGGGCTGGATCCGGGAGCAGTTCCGGAGCGGCCCGGCGACCGAGCCGGGGCCGGAGCAACAGACCAAAGGCGGGGGGCATCACGATGCCGAAGCTACGGATTGAGGATCTGAAACGGATCAAGGAAGAGGTCAAGGGCACGGTCAACCTCCGGGATGGAGAGTACCGGGTCAAGATCACCGTTCATATGGGCACCTGCGGCATCGCGGCCGGTGCTCGGCCGGTGATGAGCACCTTGCTCAAGAAAATCGAGGAGGGCGACGTCAAGGATGTGATCCTCACCTCCTCGGGTTGCGCGGGCCTGTGCAGTCACGAACCGATGATCACGGTCGAGGTCAAGGACTCCGCCCCGATCAAGTACATTCGGCTGGATGCAGAGAAGACCGCACGCATCTTCGATGAGCACATCATGGGCGGCAAGCCGGTCGAGGAGCTGGCCTACTCGCTGGGCAGCGAGACGACGCATTAGGGCTGAGCGAGGCGGGGCTCGTCCGAGCGTCTCCCGGGATCATCGCGCGGTGGCCCTGGGGGGGATGCGGGCATCGCCCGGCCATCCGGGTAGTAAGGTCATGGCGGCCGGCGGGCCGTATCAATGAGAGGCTCTTGCCAGGATAGGGTTGATTCGATGGAAAAGACATACCGGGCTCATCTACTGCTGTGTGCGGGGACCAGCTGCGTGGCCAGCGGCTCGCTGAAGGTCCGCGACGCGCTGGTGGCGGAGATCAAGAAGCGTGATCTTCAGGACGAGGTCTACGTCACGACCACCGGCTGCAACGGCTTCTGCGCGGCCGGTCCGCTGCTGGTCGCCTACCCCGACGGGATCTTCTACCAGAAGCTCTCGCCCGAAGACGTGCCCTTCTTCGTCGAGGAGTATCTCCTCAAGGGCCGCATCGTGAAGAAGCACCTGTTCGAGCCGAAGAAGGGCGCCGAACTCATTCCGAAGATGCACGACATCGGCTTCTTCAGTCACCAGCTGCTGGTGGCCCTGAAGAACCGCGGCCTGATCGACCCGGACAGCATTGACGAATACATCGCGCGGGACGGATACCTGGGAACCGCCAAGGCTCTGACCGAGATGGAACCCGCGCAGATCCTGGATGAGATCAAGGCCTCCGGCCTGCGCGGACGCGGGGGCGCCGGCTTCCCGACCGGGCTCAAGTGGCAATTCGCGCATGATGCCAAGGGCAGCCCCAAGTACATCCTGTGCAACGCCGACGAAGGCGATCCGGGCGCCTTCATGGACCGCTCGATCCTCGAGAGCGACCCCCACGCCGTGCTCGAAGGCATGATCATCGGCGCCAAGGCCATCGGCGCACACCAGGGATACATCTATGTCCGGGCCGAGTATCCGCTCGCCATCGAACGGCTCAACACAGCCATCGCGCAGGCCCAGGAGTACGGCCTGCTCGGCGAGGACATTCTCGGATCCGGCTACGATGTGAACATCGAGCTCTACCACGGCGCGGGCGCCTTCGTGTGCGGCGAGGAAACCGCCCTGATGCAATCGATCGAGGGCAAGCGCGGTATGCCCCGCCCGCGCCCGCCCTTCCCGGCGCACAAGGGCTTGTGGGCCAAGCCCTCGGTGCTCAACAACGTCGAGACCTATGCCAACGTGGCGCAGATCATCTACCGCGGCGCGAACTGGTTCAAGAGCATCGGCACGGCCAAGAGCACCGGGACGAAGGTCTTCGCCCTGACCGGCACGGTGAAGAACATCGGTCTGATCGAAGTGCCGATGGGAACGCCGCTGCGCAGGATCGTCTACGACATCGGCGGCGGCATCCCCGGCAAGAAGAAGCTCAAGGCCGTCCAGGTCGGTGGTCCCTCGGGCGGCTGCATCCCCGAGGACATGATCGATACCCCGGTCGATTTCGAGTCGATTCCCGCCACCGGTGCGATCATGGGCTCGGGCGGCATGGTGGTCATGGACACCAGCACCTGCATGGTCGACGTGGCCAAGTTCTTCCTGGAGTTCACCGCCGAGGAATCGTGCGGAAAGTGCACCCCCTGCCGGGAAGGCACCTTCCAGATGCTCGAAATCCTGGAACGTATCTGTGCGGGCAAGGGCAAGGCCGAGGATATTCCCACGCTCGAGCGGCTTGCCACGATGATCTGCGCCTCCTCGCTCTGCGGCCTCGGACAGACGGCGCCCAACCCGGTGCTGACGACCCTGCGTTACTTCCGCCACGAGTATGAGGAGCACATTCACGACCGGCGCTGCGCCGCCAAGGCCTGCAAGCCGCTTCTGAAGTTCTGGATCGACCCGGAGAAGTGCAAGCGCTGCGGCCTGTGCTTCAAGGCCTGTCCGTTCGACGCCATCAAGTGGGAGAAGAAGCAACTCGCCGAGATCATCCCGGAGGCGTGCACGCGCTGCATGTCCTGCTACCGGGCCTGTCCGTTCGACGCGATCGAGTAGCGCGGCAAAGGCCGCCGGCCGCCGGCCACCGGCCGCTGGCAGGGAGGCAGTGTGGAGCCAGAATCCCAGCACGAAGGAGAAGGCCAGGCGCGGAAGGTTCTGCGCACCGGCACGTTTCTGCATACCAGCTGTCCGCACTGCGGGGCTGACCTGGTCGAGGATCGCTACATCCACCTGCGCATTCTCGGTCCCAACCAGGAAGAGGGCGAACTGATGCTCTCGCCCCGTTTCAATGTGTTCGAGAAGCGCAGCACGATCGAGCTGCCTGCCGGAGCCGAGGTGCGCGATCTGCAGTGCCCGCACTGCCATGCGTCCTTGCTGGCCGATCCGTGGCGCTGTGAGCTGTGCAACGCCCTGACGGCCGGTGTGCATGTGGAAGCCGTGCGGGTTGGATTCGGTCTTCTCTTCTGCACGCGGGTGGGCTGTCACTGGCATGGCGTAACCGAAGAAGACCGGGACCGCATCGATCTCGATCACGGGGATAGTGTGGACAGCTAGACCGGGACCGCATCGATCTCGATCACGGGGAGCGTGTGGACAGCCTCGGTCACCCCACGATCCGGCCGATCGATAGACGGAACGCCGCGTTCTTGCGGGCGCGACGATCGAAGGTCCAGGCGATCACGTAGGCCGCCGCCAGGGCGGCGGCTCCCAGGGTCGCACTGGCCAGCGGCGTCCACTCGAGCACCTCGGCGCCGAACACGATCCCGGTAACGAAGAAGAGGGCCGGCACGAAGTAGACCAGCGCCGCCGCCCGTAGACCCAGGCTCTGCTGGGAGGCAACCTCGACCCGCTGTCCGGGCCGGGCGCCGATGAGATTGTCCACCTCGACCTTGAGTTCCCCGCGCGCGCCGAACATCTGGCACAGATCCGCGGACTTGCAGCTGCCACAGGCCTCCTGCCGATCGATCACCACCTCGGCCTTATCGCCGAATGTCCTGACCACACGGGCCACGGTACAGCTTTCCATGATGGTTCTCTTCCCGCCGAACCGGCGACCATGCCATTGCACCCAGCGATCCGCTCCCAGGGTCCCGCCCGGGCATCACCGCTGAGCTTCCCCGGTCAAGCCCCTTCGAGGACCGGCATCATCGTAACGCCTCCGGCCGGTGAGACCCAAGCACTGCATACGGTTCCCGGTGGATTGGATTCCGGAACCCGCCCGAAGGCCCCGCCCCCAGGCCTGCCCCCAGGCC
>CAYQJL010000056.1:0-3538 GCA_964417675.1 uncultured bacterium
GGCACTGGGATCCAGTGCCCCCCGCCGCGCCAGGCGGCGTTTGGATCCACGCCGCCAGCCTGGGGGAGGCCCGCGCCGCGATGGTGCTCGCGGCCGCTCTCGATTCGCGCGGGGTGGCATCGATCTTGAGTGTCATGACACCGGCGGCGCGCGGCCTGGATGCGGCGGCCGAGGCGGCCGGGGTCGCGGCCGTCCGATTCGTGCCGCTGGATTACGCCCCGCTTGTGCGGCGGGTGCTCGCGGCCGTGCGGCCGCGCTGCTTGCTGATCTGTGAGACCGAGCTGTGGCCGGCTCTGCTCATGGAGGCGCGCCGGGCGCATCTGCCGGCGGCCTTTGTGAGCGCCCGTCTGACCAGGCGCGGGGCGCGCCGCCAGCGCTGGTGGGGGCCGCTGCTGCGACCGCTGCTGGCCGACGTCTATGTGGGGGCGCAAGGAGATGGCGATGCCCGGCGCTGGCGGCGCCTCGGCGCCCGCCCGGAGCGCCTGGCGGTGACGGGCAACCTGAAGTACCACGCACCGGCCGGCCCGTGGGGGCGCCCGGAGCGAGAGCGGGCCCGCCGCGGCTGGGAGCATGTCTTCGTTCTGGGCAGCGTGCGCTCGGGGGAGTTCGAGGAGATCGCCCGCGCCATCGGGGCCTTGGTGGGCGGCGCCGGGCGGGTTCTGGTCGTTGTGGTTCCGCGCCACCCGGAACGGGCTGCACGGCTGTGGGAACGGCTGCGGCGCCTGGGCCTGCCCTGGCATGAGCGGCACTCCCGGGAGGAGCCGCTGCTGCCGCACCCGGCGGCCTCCTCGGGCGTCGAGATTCTGGCCGTCTCCACGATGGGCGAGCTGCGTGGATTCTACGGGCTGGCCGATGCCGGCTTCGTTGGGGGCACGCTGGCGCCGATTGGTGGGCACAGCCTGTTTGAAGTCGCCGAACTGGGCGTCCCGGTGTTTCACGGGCCGCACACCGACCAGGTGGCTGACGTGGCCGCTGTCCTGCGGGCCCATCGAGGCGGGCGCGAGGTGGCCGACGGCGCCGCCCTCGGCGAGCAACTGCTGGCCTGCCGGTTGTCCGAAGGTCACCGCCGAGAGATGGCCGCGGGTGCGCTGCGGGCGGCCCAGGAGGTGGGCGGGGCGGCGGTGCGGACGCTGCAGGCGTTGGATGGGTGGGGCTTCCCCCTTCCATGTTCCGGGGGTGGCGGATGAGTTGGGCGGCGCGACACCGGCGTCTGTCCCGGGGGGAGGAGGTCGGGCCGGACCATCTCTGGTCGGCGCTGCTGCGGCCGCTCTCCTGGCTCTACCGTGGCTACGCCGCCGCCCGCAACGCGGCCTACGACGCGCGGCTCCTGCCACGGACGGCCGTGGACCGGCCGGTGATCAGCATCGGAAGCCTGGCGGCCGGGGGCACCGGCAAGACGCCGCTGATGGCTCTCCTGGGGAACCGCCTCCAGGCCGGCGGCCGGCGCCCCCTGCTCGTTGTGCGTGGCTACCGGGCTCCCGCTGCGACGGCCGCGGTGCGGGTGGTGCACCTTCCGGGAGAGGAAGCCGGCGTGAGCTATGGCAGCGTGGGGGATGAGGCCGTCCTCCTGGCGCGCATGGCCCCGAACTGCGCGGTGGCGACCGCCCGGCGCCGGGAAGAGGCCGTGCAGGCGGTCCGCGCCCGGGGCTCGGATGTCGATGTTGTGCTGCTCGACGGCGCCTTTCAGCATCGCCGCCTGATCCGCGATCTCGATGTCGTGACCTTGGATGGATCCCGCGCGCCCGGCTTTGCCCGCTTGCTGCCCTGGGGCGACTTCCGCGAAACGTGGGCCGCGCTGCGCCGGGCCGGCCTGATCGTCCTGATGCGGGCCGATGCCTGTGCTGATCGGCGGGCCTGGGAGGAGTATCTGGCGCGCCGCGCCCCGGGGGTCAGGGTGGCGTGGTGTCACTCGGTCCTGGGGATGCCGTACCGACTGGGCAGCCGTCCCAGCGGGTTGCCGGCCGGGGAGGTCGCGCCGACGGAGACCGAGACCGCACAACGGTGGGCGTCTCTGCGCTCGCGGCGCATCGGGCTCTACGCCGGCATCGGCGCACCGGAGGCCTTTCGTGCGGCGCTCGCGAGCCGCGGCATCTCACCGGTCTGGATCCGGGTGGTGCGTGACCATGCCCGGTTCGACGAGCGGGAGGCCCGGCGGGTGGCCGACGGGATGAAACGGGCCGGGGTCGATGCGCTGCTGATCACCGAGAAGGATGCCATTCGCATGGAACGGCTCGCCGACCGGCTGCCCGCGGTGTTCGTCGTGCCCGCCGAACTGGTGATCGCGGGGGGCGCCGAGGCCTGGGTGGAGACGATCGCGGCACGGATCCCCCTCCGGGGAGCCGCAGCGGACTCGGAATGCCCGGTGAATGGACCCGGTCGGAGGATCGCGCCGGGCGGCGCGTGAGCCGGCCCGGCCACGCGGTCGCAGCTAGTCATCCCCCCAATTCGCCCAGTGGATCTGCATGCTGCCGGAGACCTCGACGACTTGGTTGGACGTTTCCTCGTACCCCCGGAGCGTGATGAGCGCCGTACCCATGAGCTCGCCGCCCATCAGCGCCAGGGAACTCAGTGGCGGCTTCGTCTTGGCCAGGGCCGTCACCAGCGTGATGTGGGCGGTGCGGTCGGACCGGCTGGGAACCGTCAGGTTGAGCCCGCCCTGGATCGGCTCGATGTATTCCCCGGGCACGTCGTACTCGACACGGAACTCGTTGAGCACGACCACGCCATAGGGACCTTCGGGATCGATGGTCAAGTATCTCGAGCGGGGTTGGTTCTCGATCGTGAGGTAGACCCGATCCTCGACCACCAAGTCATCGGAGGTGCCGTAGACTCCATCCTCTCCGGCATGGATCACGTCCGAGAGGAAGGTGAAGTCGTAGGTCTCGAGTTCCACGTCCGTCTCGGCAATTCTGGTGATCAGCAAGCGGGAGCGAGGTGCATCTTCGTCATGACTGCAGGCCATGCCCGCTACGGCCAGGACGCCAAGTACCGCCAGAAGGAACCAACCAGATCTCATCGTTCACCTCCCGAACCGGCTGAGCCGTAGAAAGGGTTGCCTTGCGCATAATTCGCTCTTTGCTGTAGTTATCGGCGTTCTCTATACTCCCCTGAAGCACGAACGAGGTCAGTTTTTGCCTCCGGCTCCGGGGGCCAGGCCGGGGGGGCCTCGAAAGGACGGTATCCGTATGTCTCGCAAAGAACAGGACTTCCTGGTTTTGGGATCGGGCCTGGCGGGCCTGGCGTTCGCCCTGGAAGCGGCTCGCTTCGGGCAGGTTACCGTGCTGTCGAAGACCCAGCTCGATGAGACCAATACCGGGCTGGCCCAGGGTGGCATTGCGAGCGTGTCCGATCCGGATGACTCCTTCGACAAGCATACCCAGGACACACTCTCAGCCGGAGGCGGTCTGTGCCACGCGGATGTGGTCGCCTCGGTGGTGGCCGAGGGTCCGGCCGCCATCGCGGCGCTCGAACGCCACGGGGTTCGCTTCTCGCCGCGCTGTGGCGGCGATGGGTATGACCTGGGGCGGGAGGGCGGGCA
>CAYQJL010000057.1:0-6448 GCA_964417675.1 uncultured bacterium
CGCTTTCGCCGCCTCCCCGGAGGAGGCGGCGGCGTGGATGCGGTAAGACGCGACGAGGCGGACCTGGTGGCGGGGTTGCGGGCGCGGGCCGAGTGGGCGCGCCGCGAGTTTTTCACCAGGGCTCATGACGCTGTCTATGCGCGTGCCTGCCGGCTCACCGCCGATGATGGTCTACGCCGCGACTGGACCCACGATTGCCTGTTGCGCCTGATCGAAGAGATCTCCGACGGTCGGTACACCTACCGCGGTCCCGGCACCCTGTGGGCCTGGTTCCGGGTGAAGGCTTCCTTCCTGCTGCTGGATTCGCTGCGCGCCAGGCGGCGGATCGAGGCCAGGGAACTCCCGCTGGAAGGGTTCGGCGGCGATCCGCCGAATCCGGCCGCCGCGAATGATCCTTCATCCGACCGGGAGCGCCTGGAAATCCTGGTCGCCATCGATGCCTGCCTGGCGTCCCTCCCGAACGACAACCAGCGCAGGGCCCTGGCGTTGCTTCTGTACCGCGGAGCCTCGTACCAGGAGATTGCCGGAGACCTGGACCGACCGCTGAACACGGTGCGAACCGACATCCGCCGGGGAAGGCGGGCCCTGCGCGAGTGCCTCATCCAGCGCCTGGACCTGGGCCGGGACTTGGACCGGGAGCTGAATCAGGGCGGAGACCGGGACTTGGACCGGGACCGGGAGCTGGATCAGGGCGGAGACGGGGAGCTGGACCGGGACCGGGAGCGGCACCTGGACCGGGATCCAAACCGGGAGGCGGGCGCGGACCGATGACAGGATCGCGTGAAACTAATGCCGCCCCGGAACGCGTCTTCTACTGCAGGGAGGCGTCATCATGAGCAAGGAGCACGATCGACTGCGCGGGATGGTTCTGGTTCTCGAGGATCTGGAGGAGGCGGATCGGCGGGCGGCGGATGAGCATCTGCGAAGCTGTGATGCCTGCCGTCGTTTGCGTGAGCGCCTGCTGGCCGCCGAGGCTGCCGGCCGGGGAGCGGATCCCCTCTCCGCCGACGTCGACCCACTGGGCGGGCTGACCGATGTCGAACGCGCGCAGGCCGGTGCGAGTCTCTCCGCGCTGGTGAAGGCTCGCACCCGGCGCAAGGTAGTCAGCCTCACGTGGATTGCGCCGCTGGCGATCGCGGCTGCGCTGATCGCGATCGCACTGCACCCGGATCTGCACCGCCATCTGCGCCCGGGAGAACTTGTGCTCGATCTGCAGGTCGGTTCGCCGCTGGTGCTGCGCAGTGCGCTGGATGCGCCGGCTGCCACACGGCATGGCGTCAGCTTCCGGCTGCGCCATCCGGGCCATCCCGTGCTGGTTCATGTGGATGGTGAGGGCGTCGGGCGCCTCATCCATCCTTTGCCCGGCGCTCCGGCCCCGCTGCAGGCGGCCGGCAAGCTCGTGCTGCTGCCGCCCCCGGCCCGGGAGGATGCCTGGCGCGGGGATCTGGCGCCCGGCCCGGAGACCTATCTGCTGTCCGTATCCGATCAGGATTCCCCCCCTGACCCGATGGAGCTCGCGGCGTTGTCCAGTCTGACGCCGGGCGGCGACCGGGAAGAGACCATCGGTCGCTTGTACAGAGCACTCGAGGCGGGCGGCGCGCAGGTCGTGCGTTTGGACGCTCCGGCCGCGAACTGACGCTGCCCGTCAGTCATCGTCCGCCTTCACAATGACGCCTCGTCGGCGCAACAGCCGGCGCATTTCCCCCCCCGAGGCCACGCAAACCGAGATCGGCGCGCGGTTCGTCTCACGATTGCCGCATCAGCAGGAGTTCACTCGTGATATACTCTTCTATTCCCAATGGACGCGGACAGGCAGCGGAGGGCAGAGCCCCTTGGATCGAATGCACACTGCACGGCATCGGCTCGCGTCGCTGCTCACGCCCCGGCTCTGGCCTCGGCCGGCATGCAGGATCGCGCCTCGGCCGGCATGCAGGCTCGCGCCTCGGCCCGCGCCTCGGTTTCCGTTCCAGCCCCGGCCCCGACGCACGTTCCAACTCGCTTTACAGATAGGGCTTACGTTGCTCCTGGCGGGATCGCCGGCTCTGGCGGACCCGGCGGTCCTGCTGGCGGGGTACCGGGCTGGATCCCAGCCGGACTCGGTCGAGGCCGTCGTGGGGCGCCTGCTGCCGGCGGCCGAGGCCGCGTCCGACAGCGCGCGGCTGCAGATTCTCCTGCTGGAGAGAGGCAAGACACGCGTTGCCTACGGCCGAGCAGCCGAAGGCGAGCCCGACCTGCGGGAGGCATGGGGGATTGCACAGGCCCGCGGCGACGACGCCGCCGCCCGCGATGCCCTGCGGTACCTGAGCGAGGCGTGCCGTCAGACGGGCCGCCTCTCGGAGTCGAGCGCCCTGCTCGATGAGCTCGAGCGCCGGGCGATGGCCGCCGCCGACAGCTTCCATGCCGGCAAGGCCTTGTATGGCCTGGGCCGCCTGCGATTCGGTGCCCGGGATCGGGCCGCGGCCGAGTCGCTCTTCGCCGCGGCCGTGCCTTTCGTCGCCGCGGCCGGCGACTCGGCCGGACTGGCCGCCCTGTACAACAGCCTCGGCAATTGCCGCGGCGCCCGTGGGGCGTACCGGGACGCCGGCGCCTACTACGCCCGGGCGGCGGATCTGGCCCGCGCCGGCCAATCGCGCAGCCTCGAGGCGATGGCCAGGAACAATCTGGCGGGCGTGGCGATGATCATCGGCGATCCATCCGCCGCCGTGGAGGAGTACCGGCGCGCCCGGGACATTCAGATCGAACGCGGCCTTTGGCATCAGGCCGGGGCGCCATGGCGCAACCTCGCCCAGGCGCTCACGGATCTCGGGCGCCTCGACGAGGCCGGCGAGGAACTCACCGCGGCCCTGGTTTCGGTGCGCGAGCAGGGGCATCCCGAAGAGGCATCCTTGACTCTCGTGAGACTGGCCGCCCTCGAGCTGGCCCGGGGCGATCCCGGCTCGGCGCTCGCGCGCAGCCGCGAAGCGATGGCTCTTGGCGGGGCGGCATCGGGGGACACCCGCCTTACGGCCCGCCTGCGGGCCGCGGACGCCCTTCTCCAGTTGGGCCGCGATCAGGAGGCCGAGGCCGAGCTTGACAGCGCGGCGGCGGGAATCGCCGACAGCGATGACTACACGCTCGCGATGCTGCTGGCCCAGAGCCGCGGCCGCGCATTGCGGGCGGCGGGGCGGCATGTGGAGGCGATCGCGACCCTGCGCCGGGCGATCGGCCGCTCCACGGCCGCCGGGATTCCGCGCCACAGCATGCCGCTTCTGGTCACGGCGGCTGCATCCTGGTACGAGCTCGGCGAAGCCGATTCGGCGCTGGTCTGTCTCGACCAGGCCGAACGGGTGTGGGAACAGGATCGGGCCCTGCCGGCCGATCCGGTCTGGCGGGAGCGGCGCGGCATCGAGGCCCAGCAGCTCTTCGCGCTGCGCATGGACCTTGCGATGCGCGCTCGGGACCTGGATCAGGGCTTCGCCGCGCTGCAGCGCTTCAAGGCCCGCACGCTGCTCGAGCGTATCCTCGGCCCGGGAGAACTGCCCGAGCCGGAGGCGGTGCCCGAACCGGTGACTCTCGAACGGATCCAGCGCGAGATCCTGCGGCCGGGTGAGCTGCTCCTGGACATGCTGTCCGGCCCGAGCGGGGGTTGGCTCTTCGCCGTCACGCCGGATACCTCCCTGGCCTGGCCTCTGGCAGGCGAGGATGCCTGGAAAGAGATCCTGGATCCGCTCTTCACCCAGGTGGCGCATCCGTTTGGGGATTTCGATGAGCGCACCGCCGAGGCGGTCTTCGAAGCGCTGCTGGGCGGCCTGCCGGCGCACTCGTCGGCCGCCGATGTGCAAGCTTCGCGGGCGGCCCGGGAGTTGATCAGCAGCGCCCGGACGATCCTTGCGAGTCCCGACGGGGAGCTGCACCGCATCCCCTTCGCGGCGGTGCTGCCTGTGCAAGACATCCGACGGTTGCCGTCCGCCAGCATCCTTGCACACCTGCGCGGGCAAGCGGCCGCTGCACGGGAGGGCCCGGCACGGGAGGGCCCCGCACGGGAGGGCGCCGGGCAGGACGGGCCCGGGCGGGAGGGCCCCGGGCAGGACGGTGCCGGGCAGGACGGCCCTGCACGGGAGGGCCCCGCGTGGGAAGGCCCCGCACGGATCCTCGCGGTCGCCGGTCTGGAGAACGCCGCGCACGCCCGGCTGGCGGGAGCCGCCGCCGAGGTGCGGCGACTGCGCAAGCGCTTCCGGCACGTCACGCTGGCGGGCGGTGCGGACCCCGGGGACCGGGGACTCGCAGAGGGCCGGGACGTGCCGGCCGGCGTGGACCCCGGGGTCCGGACCTTCGCGGGCGTCGATCCGGCCGGCTATGACCTTCTTCACCTGGCCTGCCATGGTGAGGTCGATGTACGGCACCCGTGGAACTCGGCGATCTACCTGGGAAGCGCACAGCAAGTCGCACCGATCCGGGCCGGCGACGTGGCCGGCATGGAGCTCAGCGCCCGCCTGGCGGTGCTCTCCAGCTGCGGCAGCGCTGACGGCCGCATCCTGGCGGGGCAGGGTGTGCAAAGCCTTGCAACCGGGTTCCTTACGGCCGGCGTCGCGGCGGTGGTGGCGACGCTGTGGGCGGTTGACGATGGCACGGCGGCCCGATTCATGGACCACTTCTACGACGAGCTGGCCGGGGGGATGGCGCCGGCCGGGGCCCTTGTCCATGCCCGCGCCCGGCTGGCAGCGCAGGAGGCTACCGCGCATCCCTTCTACTGGGCGGGATTCGTCCTGATCGGTGACGGGGAAGCCCCGCTGGATCTGCAGAAGCGCCGGCTGCCCGGGGCATGGCTCGTGGGGGCCTGCGCGGGGTTGGCGGCGGCCGTCACGGCCGTGTGGCGCCAGCGGACGAGGCCGAGCGCTCGCGGTGGAGCGGACGCGGCGGAGCGGCCTCGGCCGAGCGGTCGCGGCGGATCACGAATTCGCAGATCAGATGAAACTCATGGGCCGTGTGGTTCCGTTTTCTTCTCGAACAATGGCATCTGACACAGGAGGCTTTCCGATGAGGCGATGGATACAACTTCTCGCGCTGGCAGCATTCGTCTTCGGCGCCGCTCCCGCGGCGTTCGCAAGGGTGGAGTCGATTCCCATTCGCGCGCGCATGGAACGGCCCGAGCGCCTGCCCGAGGCGGGACGCGCCTTCACGGCCGTGATCAGGATCGAGGCGGCCCGAATCATCGAAGTGCGCGACATCGCCCTGGGCGGCGACGGGTGGACAGCCACGCGATTCACCGCGCCCCTGGATCTGACCCTGGGCGCCGGCGAGCATGTCCTCTACGAGCTCACGGCCACGCCCGGCTCCGGCTTCGGCTCCCTGGTGCTGTCGGCCGAGGTCGACGGTCGCCCATGGCGGCAGTCCTTCGATCTCTCGCGCGAGGCCTACGGCGGGCTCCTGCCCACCGACAGCGACCGCTTGCCGTCCCGGCGGATCCTGCCCGCCGGCGGCGACCGCATGGCGGCGCATCCCGAATACACCCTGGCCGAACTCGAGACGATGGCCAAGGCGCCCGAGGATCCGGCTTTGATTCAGGCCTGGGAGAAGGACCGCTCGAGCTGCACGCTCAACGGCAATGTGGTGTACTGGCATGGGGAGGACAACCACTGGGCTCATGCCGCCGAGGTGTTCGTCCTCGCGTATGGCGAGGGGTTTCCGTTCGGTCCCATGTACGACATCACCACGACCGACGAGGTGGGGGTGTTCTCACTCAGCGTGCCGCAAGGCGTCAAGGTCCGCCTGCAGCTCCGGGCCTCCAGCACCGCCGCCGTTGTCCAGAGAACCGACGTGTGGGAGAACAACTACGAGTGGTGGACCACGTTCCACGATATCCCTCAGGGCGCGGGAACCTACGACATCGGCCCGATCTACCCCAACAACTACAACGGCGCGATGCACATCTGCACGGTCGTGACCCACAGCCGGAACCATTTCCGCGACGTCGGGAATGCGGCGGGCTACCACTGGGACGTGCAGCAGATCGACGTGCAGTGGCCCGAGCTGGACGGCAGCAGCTACTACAACTCTGACTTTGAAGAACTGCACATCCGCGACCGTAGCACCTGGACGGACTGGGTCATCGCTCATGAGTGGGGCCACTACTGGCATCACCAGCACGCGTACTTCCCCGGATTCACCTACTGCAACGGGGTCTGCGATGATGATCCATCGACGTGGCCCGATGGATGCGGCCACTGCGAGTGGTGTCCCGAGTTTGAGGAAGTCGCGTGGATCGAGGGCTTGGCGCAGCTCATCAGCCGCCTCTGCACCGAATACCTGGTGCCGCGCGTGGTCTTCGACGTCCGGCACGTTGGCCTCGAGGAGCCGTACGACGATCCGGACTGCGATTGGTGGTCCTGGCGCATCGAGAACGTGGTCGCGGGCGCGATCTGGGACATCGCCAACGACAGCCGCGGCACCGACACCTACGGGCTGAACA
>CAYQJL010000058.1:0-14209 GCA_964417675.1 uncultured bacterium
AACGAAAAAGGCAGAAGATTCACGAGCCGGACTCGCCGCGACAGATCGTGGGCGGACTGGTGCAGGGACAGCGCCATGGAGCTCGTGAAACAGACCCGCTCACCCCCCTTTTGGCTAATCATTAACCAAGATGGCTATCATCTTGTCAAGTGAGCAATCGCAATAGCACTTTGGGGGCCTGCCAGCGGGCTGATCTGGTTCTTGATGTCACTCCCTACAACCTCGGGGCAGTACCACATCCTCGGGGCAGTATCACATCGTCTCGGTGCGAAACCTGAACAGCAACTTGTCGATCCCGCCGCCGTCTCCCGTACTCTCCGAAACGTCGATTCCGCGTTTGGACGAGGGCTTCGGTGGTCAGTTGAAACTGCAATTGCCAATCCTGCGGACGTCGGGGACGCATCGAGAGTCGGCCCGTTGCCAGGTTTGGGGTAGGAAGGCAGCGGTTCCCAGTGAGCAGGCGCACCAGTACCCTGGCCCGTCATCGATGTCTGCGCAGCTGCCGGGGGCATCATCACAAGGGAGAAGCTTGTGCCGAGGGAGGGACTCGAACCCTCACGGGCCTTGCAGCCCAGCGGATTTTAAGTCCGCTGCGTCTACCTATTCCGCCACCCCGGCGCGACCTTCGATAGCGGCGACGCAGTTCGCACGAACCACTCCCTCACCCGATCCCCAGTCGTGAGTCGCCCCAGCAATCGTCAGCCCCACACACCCCTGAGTCAAGTTCGTGGAGGAGGCTGCCCATCTCGCCGGCCGGGCACATCCCTCTGCATTCTTGGCTCCTGTAGGATGACACCGTGCCCCGGGAGCGGGAAGCGGTGGCTCGAACGGCCGAGGCTCTGCCGCTCCGGGGCAGGGCGGAGCCCCTTGGCGCCAGATACCTGCATCCAGCAAGAGGGACATCGAGGCAACGAAGATTGGACCAGAAAAGGCTTGCATGTGTTGAGACCTGGTCCTATAGTGCCCCTTGTCCATCAACTTGATAGACAGCTAGTGGACATCCAGTGGTTCTCGCCACATCCGTGATCAGAGCAGCCCGACCAGAGGCCACTGAGCAATAGCTTGCGTTGGTTCGCAGAAGAGGTCTTGGTTCGCTTCCCCACGGGCCTTCCTTCACTGCGGCGCAAGACGCAGAAGCCCAGTCGGCCGAGAGGCTGGCTGGGCTTCGTGCTGCATGGGCATGCTCACGGATCGCGGCGCGACCGATCTCGCGCTTCCCGCAAACGGTCACCCCGCTCACCTCGCGCTGGCGCTACTCCTCCACGACCGTCAAGCGTTGGCTGCCCGCACGGCGGCCGGCGACCTCGAGTACGGCGTGGTAGATGCCCGCTGGGAGGTCGCTCGCCGTCCAACGCACCTCGTGCTGACCCGCCGCTTGGTAACCGGTGAACGGGCGGGCCACCTCGCGGCCCTGCAGATCGATCACGCGCAGGCTCACCTGCGCCGGTTGGGCGAGACGGTAGAGCAAGCTCGTCCCCGACCGGACCAGACTCGGGTGTGGCGACTCCAGAACGCCACCGGCGCGGCTGTTGAGCGGGATGTCGGTCACCGTGGGCGCATCCGACGTATCCCACTGCAGCACCGTAATCCAGTCGGGCCCCGGCATGGCGACGGCGACGGTCCCGTTCGATCGACCGTTCGGCAGGATCGCATCAGGACCCGCGAAGGCCAGATAGGCCGGGGTGGCCGGAAGCGTGAAGACCTCGCCGCCCCGGTGCAGATGGCCGGGCTCGTCACCGGTCGAGGAGGTCAAGACGATGGCCTGGCCATCGATGCGGTCGTAGGCCACGCCGACGATGGGTCCATAGCCGGTGTA
Source organism: uncultured bacterium (assembly GCA_964417675.1). Lineage (GTDB taxonomy): Bacteria > Eisenbacteria > RBG-16-71-46 > CAIMUX01 > WJJG01 > CAYQJL01. The sequence goes on from CAYQJL010000058.1 coordinate 1,817, forward strand.
GTAGTCGTTGCCGAGATAGGCGCCCGTTTCGGGATCGACACGAGTGAGGGTCCTCGAGCTGTAGTGGCCAATCCCCATCTCGCCGGTGACGCTGTTGTAGGCCAGGCGCAGCGGACCGTCCCCACCCGGCGCTGCGAACGTACCGACCACCGTCGAGGCCGCCCCGTCGACCTGGATGACCGAATAGTTGTCGCTCAAGTAGTTCGTGACGACGGCGTAGTCACCGGTGTCGTTGAAAGCGATCTGGATCGGGAAGTCCCCCACTGGCAGAGAGGCTACGATCGTGTTCGTCTGGGTGTCGAGCACCTTGACCTGATCGTCGAAGGAAGCGGCGATCAGGACCTCCTCGCCACTCGGGCTGCACTCGACATCACTACTCACGCCGTAGGCCGCCCACGAGACGCCGATCACCCCGCAGTAGACCTCGGCGACCTCGTAGCTGGCCGCCCCGTCGAGCGCGATCACGGACACCGTGTTCGCGGAGATGTTGCCCACATACGCATAGGCGTCGTCGGGGCTGATCGAAACCACGCCGGCGCGCGAACCGGCCGGCACCTCAGCCTCGATCGCGAGCGTCGCGAGGTTGATCACCTTTACAGAGCTCGACTCGAAGCAGCAGACGACCGCGTAGGCCCCGTCGGAGGTGATCGCCACGTCCTGCACGCGGTCACCCATGGGCAGGACAGCCTCCACGGCCTGCGTTTGCAGGTTGATGATGCTGGCATTGTCCGACAGCACATTGGTGACCACCGCACGTGTGCCATCGGGCGTGACCGCGACCCGCCGGGGCGCATCGCCCTCAGGCGCCTCACCGCTGTTGACGGTTCCGACGTACTGCGGAGAGGCCACGTTCGTGTAGTCGTAGTAGTAGATCCCTTCGTGCCGAGTCGGATCGAAGCCGATGGCCCGGTACCCCACCGGGGCCGCAGCGCCGTAGTACTGCGTGTTGCCCTGATGCTGGCCCACCAGCGTCTCGGTCGCGAAGTCGATGATCGAGAAGCGCAGCTGCCCACTGATCGCGTATTGGTGATCCGGGCTGACCCCGATCCAGAAGGCGGAGTAGGTGTCCGCGAAGGTCACGTAGTCGCCGGTGGCGAAGCGAATGATGGCGGTCTGATTCCCGGAGATCGAGACAAAGGCCTTCGACCCATCCTGGTTGACGGCGGCGTTGTAGGCCGTCCCTAAGGAAACACCCCCGACGACCACCGTCTGCTCCAGAGCCGGCGTGGACAGGTCGATTTGATGTACCTGCAGAGGATTGGTAGCTGAAAGGGCAACGGCTCGGCTGCCATCTCCGGAGAGGTCGATGTTGATGCAGCTCTCCACACCGGCGATCGTGTAGTCGATCGCGCCGGTCGTGGTGTTGAAGAAGAGAACCTGATTGTCCCAGTCACCGACTACCAGGTGCTCGCCATCGGGCGTGACCTGGAATCCCGTGAACCCGACGAAGTTGCGGCCGCTCTCCGAGCCCCAGCCGAACGTATAGAGGCCGATCGGGAACCCCGTGATCGTGAACTCGTGGGTGAGCGTGACCAGATTGATGACTTCGCAGGTATCGTCGATATCGCACGCCACGTAGGCGTACTGCTGGTCGGGGCTCACACGGATGACCCACGGCTGCTCACCCGTGGAAATCACCGCCGCCACGCTGTAGTCATCCAAGTCCAGGATGTAGACCTCGTTCGAGAAGGCACAGGCCACGATCGCATACTCGTCGGTCGTGACGATGCCGCCCGGGTAGTCGCCGACATCGATGTTGGCCAGCACACTCATGGTCGTCCAGTCGAAGACGGTGACGTTGTCGGTCATCCGGTTCGTGAGCAGGATGCGCGAGCCGCCATCGGCTGCGGTCGTGAAGCACGCCCACCCGAGGTAGTCCCCCTCCGGCGCTGGGCCGGGATCGATGTCGGTGCTCCTGCGCAGAGCTCCGTCTGGAGTGAGAACGTCAGCGACCGTTTGCCCTCGCTGCACACGACCCCAGTTCCAGGCCGCGTCGCCGTTGGATGAGACAGGGGTGGCGCCGGCCGCGTCCCACGATGCATCGTGCAGCCAAGCCTGCTGCTGCGAAGCCTCCGCGGCTGCATGCGTGGCAGGAACCTGGAAGCCTGTGATCCCGATCCAGGCCAGAAGCACCACCAACCCGGGAAAGCGTCTACTGCGTGTCATGGCGCGTTGCATTGAATCCACCTCCTGTTGAGAGGTACCGGCCCCACGTTGCTTCTCGCGCAAGGATACCACATACGGTAAGGGCGACTAGACCGTCGAAACCGGCCCTGGAAGCGAGCCGGCCAGCGGGGACCGGCGGCCGCCCCCTCTCGATCTCGCGCCGGCTCCCTGTTCCTCACTCGCCCGACACGCTGCGCACACACCTCGGAACTGAACGATGTGATCGTCGATGGTGTCAGATATCAACCATGACAAGATCGCAAACGAATCCCGGACAAGATGAATCGGCAAACGACGAAAGAAAATCGCCGCGCGGACACAGAAAAGTGACGCCTGCCTCTTGAATTTTCCCCCTCTCGGGTGTTCGCACAGTATCGGCATTCGTCCAGGCCGTCCCACGGCGAGTGAGACCCGGCCAGTCCGGAGAGGGGCTCCGAGATCACCGAGCGATCGGAGGATCTGCAGGGTGCAGTGCTTCACATCTGCGATCGTGGCCTCCGGATTGAAAGGCGCGCCACGTCCAACTGCCTGGGTTGGCTTGTCTTCGGACCCCAAAACGGTCCGAGGCGGCCGGACATGCCGGGCCGGCGCCGGCTCTTGCTTCCCCGCCATGACGGGCCGATCGGGCCCCGGCTGCAATGGCCGGGGCCCGTTGCGCATGCCCGCGCTTCGTGTGGTGAATCGGCCGGCCGACCGGGGGTTGGATTGGCCGGGGCGACCGGGCAATCGGGGCAACCGGGACGACCGGGCAACCGGGACGACCGGGCAACCGGGGCGGCTGGCGCCAGTAGCTGGCGCCTACGGAAGTGCTGCGACCGGCAAGGTAAACGTGTGCAATCCGTGCAAACCCTCTCTCAAGCGATTCCCCCGGACTGTCGCGGTCGTGGTCGATGGCCCGGCTCCGGTGCCGGCCCCTGAAGTTTCGCGTGCGTACTGATTCACAACCCACTGATAGAGAAGTGGTTATGCCCTTCCCTGTCATCTGCCCTGCCGGTCTGCAGCGCGCGATGTTGGAATGCTCCAATGGGGGAACACCCGAACTGCTGATATTCAAGACGTTGACCCAAGAAAGTTGAACTTCGTACACAGTCCAAAACTGCTCGCTGTCCTGGTCTGAAGCGCCTTGACATGCAAAGATGGCGGGCTATTTACTGGCAGCCGAAAAAAAAGGGCTCTCCTTCTCTTGAATTTTCTTGTGCCGATTTGTTCAGAGGGTGGAAGCAGGCATCATCGTGACTGTGCATATCAGTTATCATCCCACAAGCCGATGGAGAGATGCTCATGGATAGACCAAACCAGGAACGAGACCACTACGAATGCGTCGAGCCCGAATTGGGCGCCGTGCTTTGGCAGCTTGAGTCGCCCTTGATCAAGCCGGCGCTGAAGCAGCGCCTCGAATCGCACTTGACGATCTGCGACGCCTGCCGGCTCGAGCGGGCTGTCGAGCGGGCGATCGGCACCGGCCTGCAATCGGGCCGGCTTCACCTGCCGGATCCCGTGGAACGTGAAGGCCCGTCCTCTGATCACATCCGGCAGGCGGATCGACAAAGGCCGGCCTGGCCGCTGGCGACCGTGTGGGGCGGACTGGGACTGGCTGTCGCGTCGCTGGTCCTGATCTTCGTGCTGGCCCCCACGCCCCTGTTCCCCGATCTGGTGACCCGGGCGCAAGATTCCCGGCCGCGATTTCTGCGGCCGCTGGAGTCCGAGGTGATCAGGTCGCTGACGCCGGCCATCTCCTGGACGCCGATCGAGGATGCCACGCGCTATCGTCTCACGCTCGAGGACATCCGCGGCAGCTACTTGTGGATGACGGTCACCGATCAATCCCAGGCCGCACCTCCCACCGAGCACGCCCTGCCGCCTGACTCGCAGATTCGGGCCACGCTCGAGACGATCCCCGTCGACCTGCTGGCCCTGGGCGAGGTCACCGTATCGTTTCGCACCGGAAGCTGGCACGAGTACGTCGGCTATCGGCTCAAGGCGGCTCCCTCGGGGCTGCAGATCACGACCCTGATCGGGCTGGCCATCTCTCTGCTGGCCGGCCTGTGGATTCGGTTGGTTCGCCGGTAACCCGCGGGCACAGGCCGAGCCCGCGCCCCGACAGCCCAAGTCCATGGCCGAGCCCGTGCACCGGCAGCCCAAGTCCACGGCCGAGTGCCCCTTCCGCTCTCGCACCCACCCGAAGGTCTGCCCAAAATTTCACGCCCCCGGCTCTTGAATCCCACTCCGCTCGATTGTTCCCCCAGTAACCACGTCTCGGACTCGCCAACACAAAGCAATGGGGGTGTATCATGTCATGCACGCTGTCCTTCGTTGACTCCTTCTTTCGCGCCGCCGGTCGAGCGCTCTTCTTCGGCTTGATTGCTCTCCTGGCCGCGTCCTGCGCCGTCGACCAACTGCCCACGGAGTTGTTGGCCCCGGAGCTCGATGCCGGCCCCGCCCCGCTCGACGATCCTCCGGAGCCGAAGACGTCTCTCGGAACGATCTGGAGTCTGGCGGACTCAGCCTCCTACGAGACACAGGTCTGGGAGCAGATCGACATCTCCGCAGATACGACGCTGACCCTCACGTCCACCACCTGGGCGTCGCCCAACCACAGCTTCGCGCTCTTCATCCCCGCGCAGACGGGGGTCTCGCTCGGCACGCTCGATGACATCACGGTCAGGATCCCGACCTACGCGAGCCTGAATACAAGCTGCCATCACGTGACCTTCGAGTTCCACCGCGCGCGGGCGAACAAGACCTTCAACCCGAGCGCGGAGTTCACGGCCTCATTCCCAGAGAAGTACACGCTGCTTCCCGGGAGCGGCAGTCACGACTACATCGCCTTCTGCGTCACCGAGACCGCTGGAACCCCGGCGACCCATGCGTACTCCAATCTCCAGGAAGTGGCCTCCTCGCCGGCCGATCCGCGGGCGGAGATCACATTCGAGCTGGCTCACTTCTCCCGCTGGGTTCTCGAAGAGCGCATCCCATGATGCGGTAGGAGGCCCAGTAGTAGGGATGAGCCCACTGCGGCTGTTGGCGGGTCGCCTGCTGGGCGCGGCGCAGAGCTTCGGCCTTGGTCGCGCCCGACAGCCAGCTCTCGTAGAAACGTTCGGCCATGTATCGGGCGGCCTGATCCTCGATCCGCTCCGTGGCGGCGATCACCGTCCGGGCTCCCGCGGCGAGGAAGGCGCTGGCGAAATCTCGCAATCCGCGGCCTTCCGAATGCCTTGCCGCCGCCTCGCAGCAGGACAGATAGACCAACTGCGCATCGAGCACGAGTCCTGTCACGGCCGCTACCGTCAAGGGCACGGCCTCGTCTCCTTCTCCCGCCAGCCGGATCGAAGGCGGCATCCCCTGGCCATGGTGAATGACCGCATGGGTGGCGATGTGAATGGCCGCGTAGGCCGTCAGGTCCATCTCCGACCAGCGCTCCCAGCGGGCGTCGGAACCGACCAACACCCGGCGCTCCCGCGGCGCCCACAGGTCCGCGACGGCTTCGGCCTCGGCCTCGGCATGACGCAAGCCCTCTCCCGGACTCCCGTCGCCGGCCGCGCTCAAGCCGTCGAGGCCGGTGGCCAGCAGGGCACCGTGGGTGCCGCCGGCGCCTTGCCCGACGCCGGCGCCTTGCCCGGCGGCCGCACCTTGCCCGGCAGCACCTTCCTTCCCAAACCGACCGGCCCCGTGTCCTTGCGAAAGAGAGGCGATCTCCACGACCGGACCGTGATCGAGAACCAGGACATCCCCGTCCCCGTCGGAGCGCCCAGGCTCCAGCACGACCGCGGCCCAGGGAACGCGGAACAGGGGGCCGTCGGGCAGGATTCGCAGTGTCGTCCCCTCCGCCCACATCGGGATCAACGATCCGAGCAAGGTCCGGCCGAGCGCCCGCATGGCGTCCGGATCGAATGGCCGGTGCGGAGTCTTCAGATCGCCCAGGACCGGACGCAGGCTCTCGGTCAACGCCTGACGGTGCGGTAGCTCGGCCACCTCGATCCGCCCCCCGGCCACCGTCCAACGAAACGCGCGCTCTGTTCCGATGAAGAAGGCCACCTGGCATCCCGGCATGGCACGCCAGCTCTCGAGCCGCTCCGCCTGCGGGGCAGACGTCGGCCCACCGCGGCCCGGGGCCGACCACCACTGCTCCTCAGCCAGCGCCAGCGTGGCCCACGCGGCCTCCGCCGGCGGCCACAGGTCGGGATGATCGATCCGCAGCGCGATCAGGGCCTCGACGGCATCGCGGCGCGTGTGATCGCCCACTGCCCGCAGCGCATCGCGGCCGCCGTGCAGGCGTTCGGAACGCAACGCGTACAGCGCCTCCCACAGCAGGGTCTCCACCTCGCGCAGCCGCGCCTCCGACTCGCGCAGCTGCACCCCCGACTCGCGCAGCTGCACCCCCGACTGGCGCGGCCGCGCCTCCCCCTGCCGCGGCGATCGCACGCTCAGCAGGGCCGTCGCGAGTTCGATCTTGATACGAGCGGCCAGTTCTGGAACCGAATGCTCGGTGAGCAGATCCTGGGCTTCACGCAAGCTCTCGATCGCATCTTCATGGGCGCCTTCCCTGCGCAGGGTCGCGCCGCGGAAGGCGAGTGTCTCCAGTCGTGTTCGGAACCGTGCGCCGAAGAGACCCGGATCCTCGGCCCGAGGAAGTGTCTCGCGCGCCCGGGCATACTGGCCGGTATCGAGATAGGTTCTCGCCAGGTCGAAGCGGGTGGCCGTGATCCAGTCGGCGTTTCCGACCTCCTCGGCCAGGGCCAGGCATCGTTCGAACTCGGTTTGCGCGGCCAAATGATCGTCCCGCTCGCGGGCCAGCTCACCGCGACTGCGATGATACTCCCACTCCCACTCCGCGCCCGGACGGGCCTCGATCGCCAGGGCCGCCCGCTTGAGCGCGTCGCTCGCCAGGCGATACTCACCCTGGCGCCGATACAGGTCGGCCGAGGCCACCTCGAACTGCGCCCGCAGGTTCTCGTTGGGCGAATTGTCCTGCAGGCGTGACTCGATCTGGCGCAGGCGTTGCACGGCCAAGTAGGCCATGTCGATCAGTCCCATCTGCAAGCTCTCGCGAAGGACCTCGACCAGCAGACGAACCTCCTCGTACACGACACCGTGCTCCTCGGCCAATGCCAGGGCGGTCGTCAACAGGGATTCGGCCGTGGCGTACTCGCCGAAATGGACATGGAAGACGGCGGCCCGCTGCATGGCACCCATGATCAGCCGTTCGGACCCGTACTCCTGCGCATACCGCAGAGCCTTCTGCGCATAGGTTCGGCACGAATCAAGCTCGCCCAAGAAGCGGTAGTCATTGGCGATGTTGATCGCCGTCATCGGCAGGTTGTGACGTTCGCCGGTCTGGACCAGCAGCTCGTGGGCCAGCAGGTCGTGGCTGAGCGCCGCGCGGAAATCGCCCCGGGTAGTCGCCAGGGAAGCCAGCCTGTCCAGAATCAAACTCCGGACAGCGGGCAGATCCTGCGCGACCGCAATCTCCGCACAGCGCTCGAGCAACTCCCGCCCGGCCGCATACTCCTGCCGCGCACAGAGCGTTCCGGCCAACAGGCGCATCGACCGCTCTTCACGGCCGGTATCCCGCGCCGCGCGCGAAAGCTCCCAGCCGGTGACATGAGCATGCACGGCATCGTCGAGCCGGTCGGCCCGCTCCAGATTCTGCCCGATCAACTGCCAGAACTGCGCCTCCAGCAGACGGCCGCCCACCGCCCGTGCCAGGGACAGGTGCGACAGGAGGAAGCGCACCGCCCCGATCGCATCCTCATCGCGCCCCCTGGCCGATCCGACCGACAGCACCAGAACGGCCTGCTGCAGGGAATCGAGGTCGTCCCAGCACTCCATGGCCCGGGCCAGGTGCACCCGCGGCCGCTCGGCCCCATGGAACCACTGGCTGGCGGCATAGGCCCCCGGCCCGCGGGTCGTGTCGGACAGCGCCGGCCGCGCCCTCAGTCGTTCCAGTGTGGCCTGATCCTCATACTCATAGCGCTGGAAGGCCGCCTCACGGATCCACAAGAAGTGGGTCGGATCGCGTTCCCACCAGACCCGCAGGGATTCCTGCGCGGCGGCGCTCTCGGCCTTGCGAGAGAAGGACGCCCGCAGCGCCTCGCAGGCCCGCAACTGGCGCAGCGCCGCGGTGTCCGGATCGGGCTCGTCCAGCGTGGCTCGGGCCGCGGCGACCGCTGGAGCCAGTTCGGCGGAAAGGGGAACTCCGGACAGGTCATACAGGGACGAGGTCGCCGGCGGCGTGCTCTCGGGGGGGCCGCCGCAGCCGGTCAGAAGGATCAGTGCGAAGAAGGCGCTCAGCGCCTGCCCGAAGGAGCGTCCGGCCCGTGAGGAGTCCCTGCCCGGCCAGCATGTTCTCGCAGATGATGTTCTCTCCAGGGGATCGGTTGCGACAGCGGTCATGCCACCTCTCAAGTTGCTTGCCTCGCCCGCGTTGCTTGCCTCGCCCGCGTTGCTTGCCTCGCCCGCGCTGCTTGCCTCGCATCCTCTTCGGAGCCCGGGCCGGTCCCTCCAGTGGACAGCACCCGGGGACTCCAGTACACTGCCTGGGCGGTTAGATCTCGCTCTTCCCGGGAGCCGGCGAACCGCGTAGGCATCCATGACCCGGCATGGCCCACCACCAGAAGACACAGTCTAGTATGAAGGGTTCTATGGAGCAATCGGTGGAGAATGGCGCGCAGCGAGCGCCGGACCGGTCCGACGGCAACGGGGAGCTGGTCCGGGCATTCGTGGAGCGCAAACCGGGAGCCGCCGAGCGTTTGCATGATCTGCTCGTGGAAAGCGGGAGGGTCGCGGCCCAGCGCTTTCTCTCGCTCACCGACGGGGAGTTCCAGGACGTTGTGTCCGAATCGGTCGAGGTTTCCCTCGAGTACATCCGCAATCTGGGAGGCTTCGAGGGCGACATCGTGGCCTTCACGATCACCGTGGTACGGAACCGCTGTCGCAACATCCTGCGCTACCGCCGCTACCGCCCCCATCTGCCGATCGAGCCGATGGCCGATTACCTGGCCGCCCCCGAGCGCAGTCCGCTCGACATGCTCGAGGAAGAGGAGATGCGCGGCGTCCTGCAAGCGGCTCTCGGCCGGCTGGCCGGCATCTGCCGGCTCCTGCTGCACGCCTTCTACATCCAGCAGCTTCCCATGAAGGAGATCCTGCGCTTGGTCCCCTCGATCCGGACCGTCCAGGGTCTCTACCACCGCCGCGCGGCCTGTCTGAAACAGGCCCTGGACGTTGTACAAGATCGCTTGGAGAGGGCGTGACGCTCGCTGTCCCGTGACGACGCTTGGCTTGGCCGCGGAATTCGCATGTAGGAGGTGTCGATATGATGAACCGCAGAGAGAGGCTCCGGCGCACTGTGACCTCACGGGCAGGTATGGTTGTCGTCTTCGCCTACCTCTTCGTGGGCGTCATGCTCCCATGCCAGGCCGCCGAGGCCGCCGTGACGCCCGAGACCCTCCCACCCTCGGTCCTCCCCGCCGCGGAGCGGATCATCGCGGTCGGCGATATTCACGGTGACCTGGAAGCGGCGCGCGCGGCCCTGCGCCTCGGGGGCGTGCTCGATCAAGACGATCGTTGGTGCGGGGGCACGACCGTGCTCGTTCAGACCGGGGATCTGCTCGACCGGGGAGACGATGAGCAGGCTCTCCTGGAGCTGTTCGCACGCCTCGCCCGCGAGGCCGCCGCCGAGGGAGGCGCGGTCCATGTTCTCCATGGCAATCACGAGCTGCTCAACATCGAGCTGGATTTCCGCTACGTGACCGAGGCGGGCTTCGCCGACTTCGAAGACAGTCCCGGCGTCAGCCAGGCGCTGGCCGGCCTCGACAGCAACCCTACTCTGCAAGCCGCGCTCGAAGGGCTGGATCGAAAGCAACACGCCCGCGCCGCGGCCTTCGCCCCGGGCGGCCCGGCCGCGCGCCTGCTCGCGTCCCACCCCGTGGTGCTTCAGATCGGCCAGATCCTCTTCGTGCATGCCGGCCTGCGCCCGGTCCATGCCGGTCGCGGCCTGGAGGCGATCAACCGCGAATCCCACGACTGGCTCCTCGGTCTGCGCGAGCAGCCGGACTGGACCGATGCCTACAAGGGCCCCGTGTGGTCGCGTGATTTCTCCCGGGAGGTCGATCAAGACGATTGCCGGTTGCTGTCGAAGACGCTCGAAATCCTCGGCGCCCGCGCCATGGTGGTCGGCCACACAGTGCATGACTCGATCACCAGCTACTGCGACGGCCGGGTGTGGTGCATCGACGTGGGCCTGGCCGCCCACTACGGCGGCCCCGTCGAGGTCCTCGAGATCCGCGACACCCGCCACGAGGTCCTTCGCGCCGACCGCCCCGAGTAGGCCTCTCGCCCCGGAGCAACCGGGACGGCGATCAAGCAGCGCTTCTCGCCCCGGAGCGACTCGGACGGCGATCAGGCAGTGCTTCTCGCCCCGGAGCGACTCGGCAGGCAACCCCGCGGCGCCTCTGTTCCTGGGCAATTCGGTGCCGGCGGTCCTGGCGGCATCACTCCCCCAGGATCCACAGCTCGCGCTGCGGCGTGCTCAGCCATTCGATGCCTGATTCGGTGACGACGACCATCTCCTCCAGTCCCAGGTAGCCGCGGCCGTCGAGGTTGTCGATCCCCAGTTCGAGGGTGAAGACATTGCCGGCCTCGAGGCGATTGTAGGGCGCCCGCCCGTAGCGCTCCCAGGTCGGCCCCAGGACCGTCGCGCCGTCGTGGGCCGCCCGACCCACCTGATGGCCGGTGGCGTGTTGGTACTCGTCGTAGCCGGCCCGGGTCAGGTGCGCGCGCGCGGCCGCATCGACCGTGTGCGCCTCCACGCCCGGTTTCATCGCGGCGGCCCCCGCTTCGATCGCTCCCCGAACCGCTCGGAATCCCGCTGCGACTGGCGCCGGGATCGACCGGCGGCCAGCGCTGGGCGGTTCCGCTTCGGGGACGAACCAGCAGCGCTGAAGGTCGGCGCAGTACTCCTGCTCGCGCACACCGAAGTCGAGGTGCAGGATGCCGCCGGGGCGCACCTGGAGATGCTCGGAGGGCCGGCCATGGCCGATCATCGAGTCCGGTCCGGTGGTGACGATCGGGCAGCCGTCCCACTCCCAGGCCGGTTCCAGGCCGCGGCGTGTGATCTGCTCGTGCATGAACTCCCAGACCGCTCGCTCGGTCCATCCCGGCCGCACCTGGCCGGCCACCCGCTCGAAGATCGACTGCGTGGTCGCGATCGCCCGGCGGATGCGGACGATCTCAGCCGGGGTCTTGCGTCCCCGCAGGGCACCGATCACATCTTCCGCGCTGCATAGCCGCTCGCGGTAGGGGGTGCCCTCCAGGTAGCCGGTCAGGATTCGGTAGAGGCCGTGGCTGAGTCCATCGGCTTTGACATCATTCTCGGAGTAGTTGATCGCGATCCGGCCGGGGTCAAGATCCCCCAGCACCTCGAGCAGCGGCTCACGCAGGCTCTGCACATAGCCGTGGACCTGCTCCCACACGCCCGTGCCGCGCACGGCGCCGTCGTCGAACTTGCCGACGATGGCCACCCGCCGGCCGCGGCGGGTGATCAGCAAAGCGCTCTGCCAGGTGAGCGCCTGGCCCAGGATCAGCGGCAGGACCGGATCGCCCGATTCCGTCGTTTCGCGCACCAAGGTCAGCCAGCAGTCGATCCCGAACTCCTCGAGAATCCCCACCGCCTGCTGCACCTTCTCCCGCACGATCTCGTTCATGTCCTTGCTCCCCCTTTGGCTGGCCCGCGCACATCCTATCGCATCTCAGCGGGTGGACGCACATTGACGTCTCCCGGAATGCGCTCAGAACTCATATTCTACGATCGAAACATGCCACGCGGGACATAACACTTCCACCATGGGCACCTCCGCCAGAAGCAACCGGCCATGCGCACCAGATGCAACCGGCCGTGCGCGCCAGACGCAACCGGCCGCGCGCCAGACGCAACCGGCCGTGCGCCAGACGCAACCGGCCGTGCGCACCAGACGCAACCGGCCATGCGCGCCAGGCGCAACCAGCCATGCGCGCCAATCACGCCTGCCGCAAGATGCGCCCGCCCGGGGCTGCACATGCAGACTCGGTCCGAACTTCGACGCCGCAGGCTGATTCCCCTGGACGCTTCCGCAAGTGGCCGATACACTGCTTAGTTCGTTGTCGGATGGAGGCCTGTTCGGGGCCTCCGGATCGCACCTCAGGCGGCCGGGCCGTGCTCGATGCCCGGCGGCCGCATCCTCAAACGGGGGT
>CAYQJL010000059.1:0-10210 GCA_964417675.1 uncultured bacterium
ATCTCGAGCTATCAATACACGGCCGTGATTCCCTACGACACATTGACCTACACGGTCGAATTCCACAGCTCCCAGGAGCGATTCATGGATCCGGCCTTCGTGCGCGACCTGGTCAGCACCTTCATCGTGCGGTAGGTGGCACGCTCAAGCGGCCGGCGCGTCGTGCGGCAGGTGGCACGCTCAAGCCGCCGGCGCGTCGTGCGGTAGCTCGCACGCTCAAGCGGCCGGCGCGTCGTGCGGCGGTGGCGCGGCCCTCACCGCCCTCACGCCCCTCACGCCCCTCACGCTCCTCACGGCACGAGCCGGTAGTAGCGCCGCTTGCCCAGACGGACTAGCGTCCCCTGCGTGGGAATCTCGGCCGGGGCTTCGGCGTCGGTCATCGCGACCTGCTCGACATAGAAGCCGCCCTGTTTGATCAAACGCCTGAACTCGCCCTTGGACTTGACCAGGCCCAGCCCGGAAATCACATCGACCCAGGTCGCCGGGAGAAGATCGGCCGGCACCTTCTGCTCGGGCACCTCGTCGGGCGCTTCCTTCTGCTGTACGACCTGACGGAACTTCTCCTGGGCTTCCTTCGCGGCCGCCGCCCCGTGGTACTGCTCGACGAGATTCCAGGCCAGCTTCTTCTTCACGGCCATCGGATTGCCGCCATCCTTGAGTTCGGCGACCAGTCCATCGATCTGCGGACCGGTGAAGGAGCTGGTCAGCTCCAGATATTCGGCCACATGCTCGTCGGCCACACGCATGGCCTTCCCGTACATGTCGAACGGCTCTTCATTGATGTTGATCGTGTTGCCGTAGCTCTTCGACATCTTGCGGCCGTCGGTGCCGATGATGATCGGATTGGTGATCATCGCGTGCGGCGGATGGCCGAAATGCTCCTGAATCGCGCGGCCGGCCAGCATGTTGAAATGCTGATCGTAGGCGCCCACCTGCACATCGCAGTTCAGGGCCTCGGCATCATACCCCTGCATCAGGGCGTAGAGGGCCTCGTGAAACCGCAGCGATTCCCCGCGCTCCATGCGCTGCTGGAAGTCACGCCGGGCGATGATCTGCTTCATCGGAAAGATCGAGGCCAGGTCGATGATGTCGGCAAACGAGAGCTTGGCGAGCCATTCACCGTTGAAGCGCACCTCGGTCCTGGCAGGATCGAGAACGCGGTAGGCCTGCTCCTGGTAGGTCCTGGCCAGCTCGAGGACCTCCTGGTGCGTGAAGCGCTTGCGCTCGGAGGCCTGGCCGCTCGGATCGCCGATCGTGGCGGTGTAGTCGCCGATCAGAAAGATCACCTGATGACCGAGTTCCTGAAACTTGCGAAGCTTCTGCAGTGGGACGAAGTGACCGACGTGCAGATGGGTGCTGGTGGGATCCACCCCGAGATAGACGCGCAGGGGACGGCCGAGCTTGAGCTTGCCGCGCAGCTCCTCGGTCATCTGCTTGCGAAGCGCGCCGGCCTGGCCCAGATCGCCCCAGTCATCGGCCTCGTCCGCGAAGCGGGTGCCGCGCATCAAGATCTCGATCTGCTGATCCACCGTGAACTTCATCTCAGCCACGTTCATCCTCCGTCTTCCCGTCCGACTCTGTGCGCTGCGGGCCAGCGGTCCCGCCACCCGGGCGCGCCGGGCGATGGAATCGGGCCATTCTCCGAATTCGGCCTGCCGAGGACAGGCCTACCCCTTGGCGACAGGCTCACCCCTTGGCGACAGGCCTACCCCTTGATGACCCCCAGGGGCCGGAGCCGGGCGACCTTCAGACTGATGCCGGCCTGGTGCATCACATCGACGACCCGGCCGACATCCTTGTAGGCCTCACTCATTTCTTCGGCCACCGTGCCGCGCTCTTTCGCCATCACGATGACATTTCGCGCGCGCAGTTCCTGGATCAGGTCCCGGCCCCGGAAGTGGCCCTTGGCCTGGCGCCGCGACATCACCCGTCCGGCCCCGTGGCAGGTCGATCCCCAGGTCATCGCCAGCGACGCCGGCTGACCGGCGCAGATGTACGATTCGGTCCCCATGTCCCCGGGCACCAACACCGGTTGTCCGCTTCGCCAGGAATGGCGGACATTGCGCGGTGGGTAGGCCCGTGTGGCCCCCTTGCGGTGCACGCAGAGCCGCCGGACCTGCCCGGGGGCCACTTCGTGCTCCTCGAGCTTGGCGATGTTGTGACACACATCATACAGCAGGCGCAGGCCCAGATCGCGCGGGCCGACGCCGAGGGCCTCCATCAGGGCGCGCTCTCCCAGGGCCATGATCGTCTGCCGGTTGGCCCAGGCGTAGTTGGCGGCGCAGGCCATCGCGGCAATGTACTGCCGGCCCTCGTCGGAATCAACCGGCGCGCAGGCCAGCTGCCGGTCGGGCAGCGCCAGATCGTAGGTGCGGGCCGCGCGGGCCATCACCTTCAGGTAGTCATCACAAATCTGGTAGCCGAACCCCCGCGAACCGGTGTGAATCTGCAGGACGATCTGATCCTGGCGCAGGCCGAACTCCGCGGCCGCCACGGGATCGAAGATCTCCGTCACCACATCGATCTCGGCGAAATGGTTGCCCGAGCCCAAGGTCCCCAGCTGGGTGGCGCCTCGGGCACGCGCCCGCTCGCTGACCGCCTCGGGATCGGCGCCGGCCAGGCATCCCTCTTCCTCGGTATGCTCCAGATCGCGTCCCGACCCGAATCCGCGCTCGACCGCCCAGCGCGCCCCGCGGGTCATGACCTGGCGCAGATCCTCCGCCGAGACCCTGGCAATCGCGTCGGATGAGCCAAGACCGGTGGGAATGTGACGAAAGAGGGCCTGCACCACGGGCTCGAGCTTGGCCTGGACGTCGGCCTGATCCAGATCGGTGACCGCCACCCGCACACCGCAGTTGATGTCGTAGCCGACGCCGCCGGGCGAGATGACCCCGCCCGCGGACGGATCGGTGGCCGCCACGCCCCCGATGGGAAACCCGTAGCCCCAGTGAATGTCCGGCATCGCCAGCGAGTAGCCCACGATGCCGGGCAGGCAGGCGACATTGGCAACCTGCTGGAGCCCGCCCTCGCTGCGCACCTGATCGACGAGCGCGTCGCTGACATAGACACGGCCGGGCACCCGCATCGGCCCGGTGGCCTCGAGCTCGTACAAGTACGGTTCGATGCGGCGCAAGCACAGATCCCGCGGCGGCTCGATCCGCGCCGGCCCGGGTCCGCTGCCGCGCTCATGCACCTGACGGCCTTGCTCGCGGGCTTGGCGGCCTTGCTCGCGGGCTTGGCGGCCTTGCTCGCGGGCTTGGTGGCCTTGCTCGCGGGCTTGGCGGCCGCGGCCCTTCGACGGCTGCTGGCGTACGCCTCGCTTTCGTCCCATGCTCGCTCTCCCGGCTAGGTGTCAAAGACGATCAGCTGATCATAGCCGTCCCGGTCGGCCGGATCGATGCGCAAGCCATGATAGGTCACGGCCTTGATCTCCGCCCCGGATGCGCCGCCGGCCGGGGAAACGACCCGGCCACCGCGGCAGCCGGCCGCGAGCCGACAGCCCTCCTGCGTGGATGTCAGCGTCAGGTGCTCGATCGATCGGATCCAGCGCCCGCGCGTATCGCCCTGGTACAGCAGTTCACTCAACCACGCCACGAGAAGCTCCTCGAAATCCAATCCACTGACCCGGATCTCCCACCGCTGATCGCCGGCGCGGTTCTGCCCGCCAAGCGCCAGATCCGTCATCCCCAGGGCGGCGTGTCGAAACAGGCCCTCCAGCGTCCGCGACCGCACCCGCAGGGCCAGATCCGCGGTGTGATCCACCGGCCAGGCGCCCTCGGCGGTGTGCCCCCACTCCTCGGGACCGGGTCTCAATTCGTTCTCCGACACCCCACTGCGCTCCGTTGACGTTGTTGACCGGAACCACCCCATCGACCCAGGGTGAGAATGATTGCTATCGCATCCCCTCGGTCAGCGGATAGAATCGCCCCGACACCGTGGCCGGCATCCTTCCCGGATGGCGGATCATAGCAGAAACCGATGCCCGCCGGGATGCGGCCTTCGGGCGAAGATCTGACCATGGCTTGCCTACGACCGATGGGGGTTCGCTGATGAAGCAGCGTCTACTGGCCTTCAGCCTGATTCTCCTGCTTGGAATCGCCTTGGGCAACGGATGCTCGGAAGATGAAGACTGCCCGGTGTGCCCCGGATCCGCGGTTACCATCACCGGCATCGACGCCTATCCCGAATCCACCACCGTGGGCGATACCCTGCAGTTCTGGGCCGAGGGACAGGGATCCAACGTCACCTTCGACTATCTGATCAGCGACGGGCGGTTCCTGAGACGGGTGACCAACTACGCCATGGTCAAGGCCCCCGATTACCCCACCCTCCTCTCGGTCACGGTCGTTGCCTTCAACGAACAGGGCAGCGATGCCCATACGATCGAGGTGCCGATCAGGCCCTATCTGCCCCGCGAGGGCCACGAGCCGACCTATACAGGCGCGGGGTACTGCGGCCTCGAGTGCCACGGGGTCGCCGGCCACGGCAACCACTATGATGCCTGGATGACCACCGCCCATGCCACGGCCTACGACGGCGTCGAGGCCTCGGCCGAATTTTCGCATAGCTGCTTCGCGTGCCATACGGTCGGGTACGGGGATGTGAATGAGGAAGGTTGGGTTCGTCACAATGGCGGGTTCGACGAGAAGCCGATCGCGGCGCTGCAGGGCGTGCAATGCGAGTCCTGCCACGGCCCCTTGGCGGATCGCAACGGCACGATCCTGGACGAACACGGCGATCTGGGCCGCGGATCCTTCCTGACCGAGAGCTGTGCCGGCTGCCACCGCGACAGCGAACTCAATCAGCAGTACCCCGAGGATCTGCACGCTCCTCAGTACAATGTCCTGCATGGCGAGGACGGATTCGAGTACGGCCTCATCGTCAGCAGCACGCCGCACGCGGCGGCGGTGGAGGAGGCGGGAAACCGCAGTTGCGTGACATGCCACTTCCCGGAGTCATCCCGCCTGGGCAGTCACACCTTCGCGGCCGACCCGTCAAGCTGCACGGCCTGCCACGGCGAAGCATCAGGCCAGGATTTCGCCTTCGTCCGCAGCCAGATGGATGCGATCGACGGTCTGCTGGCCGAATTGCAGGACGAGCTGGCCCGCGCGACCGAGACCGACAAGCAGTATGCCGGCTACTGGTATGCCCTCTTCAACGCGACCATGGTCGCGAAGGACGCCAGCTCCGGCGCGCACAACTACCTCTACACTCGGGCACTGCTCGAACTGGCCATCGAGAACTTCGAACCCTCGGGCAGATAGCAGCCGGGCGAGGGGCGAGGGACGACGGGCGAGTCGGCGAGTCGGCGAGTCGGCGACGGGCGAGTCCGGTCGCACCGCGAGGCAGGGAACGGCGCGGACGGCATGGCCGCGCTGTGCTGTGCGGGGCCGAGGCGGCGGGCCGAGTGGGGCTGCGCGGGTGCTACGGATCCGGACTTGATTCGGCGGGCCGCGGTAGATCCGTTCGCAGCCGGGCAATCGTGGCCCCGTAGTGCCCGCGATCGGATGACGCCAGCCGGTAGGAAATCACAACCGGGTGCTTCTCCAGCACGCTCGCCACGCGGCGTCTCTGCACTCCGATTCCCTTGCCATGAATGATGCGCACCTCAGCGAACCCGGCCGCGGACGCTTCCCACAAGTACTCCTCCACGACAACCGGAACATCGCGCGGGCCAATGGCATGCAAGTCCAGTGCATCCTCCATCGGGATCGGCACCGCGCCGCACTCGATCTCGCGGTCCGGATGCCGGCCGGACGCCGCATGGAACTCGCGGTCCGGATGCCGGCCCAACGCCGCATGGGACTCGCGGTCCGGATGCCGGCCCGACGCCGCATGGAACTCGCGGTCCGGATGCCGGCCGCGCGCAGGATCCTGGCCAGGATCTTCGTGGGGCCTGGCGCCTGTCATGCCAATGTGAGCCCTTCCTCGTGCATGACACCCTCGATCGTCTCACCCGCATGATGAAGAGCGTAGGTCAGCTTCACACGGCCCGCCAGCATGGCCGACACCGAGCAGTATTTCTCTGTGGAGAGCTTGGCGGCCCGCAGAACCTTCCGCATATCGGGTGATTCAGTGTCCACGTGGTAGTCCAGATGGATGTGCTCGTAGATCTTCGGGTGCACCTGGGCACGTGTCGTGGAAACCTCGATTCGGAAATCGGTCACCACCACGCGCATCTTCTCCAGCATGGAGACGATATCAACCCCTGTGCAGCCGGCCAGCGAGCCGATCAACATTTCCATTGGGGTTGGGCCTTCCAGGTCCGCGACCGACTTGCCATGGAGAGGCGCGTCGGAGCGATAGGCAACGCCCCCCTCCATCTGATGCTCGAAGAGCGCCCCTCCGAGCCAGCGGGTCATGGAACGCTTCTTGGTCGCCCCCTCTACCATGTTGATCGTCTCCCCATTAACGAATTGAAGGCCCGCTATTGGCGCAGGCCTTCAATCATATTCATGCGTAACCTCTGTCCCCCTTGACCTCTTATCATCCGACCCAGCTGTGGCGCTGTGGCCGGCATCGAAATCCTCGGCCGAAACCAGAGGCGGTATACACTGAATCCGAGTATCAGCCGTCCTGAGGCGTGGATCCTCAGGCAGCTACCGGCATCTCCCCACCCGGCATATATGTATACTCATTCCAGGGCCGATAAGTTCCGTACCATGTCCACGGAGCATTCCACGACCATGCGTAACTACCGTAGTTGTAAGGTGATCCATGGTCCATGCCATAGAAGTGGCCCGTCATGCGACCGTACTGCTGGCCATACGGCCAGCCATACCGCCAGCCGCTGAACTGATTGTGCATATTGATGTTCCAGGGATTGGCCCAGAACTGAGGCCGATTCCACGCCCAGGCACTTCCCCGCGGATGGAAAGCTCCGTACTGACCATACCTGTAGCCAGGATGGTACCAACCCTGGCTGGACGCCTGCTGCCAGGTGGGATGGTACCCGTACCCCTGCCAACCATGCTCGGCACGCGGCTGCCATCCCCACGGCGGCTGATTCTGGTACCCGTAGCTCGGCTGACCCTGCCATCCCCACGGCGACTGATTCTGATACCCGTAGCTCGGCTGGCCCTGCCATCCCCACGGCGACTGATTCTGGTACCCGTACTGCTGGTAGTTGGGTTGGTACTGGCCCTGGTTCGGGGAAGGTTCCTTCTCCTCTTCGTTCTCAACCGGACCGTCTACGGGCTCGGGATTCTGCCCTTGCCAGTTTGCGGTCGGGTTGTAGCCCGGCCAGGTGTATCCCCACGGCGGTGCGTAGGGAGGATACGGCTGCCCCTGTGGCGGCGGACCGTAGAAACCGTACTGTCCCTGGGGACCTTGAGGCCCCTGGGGACCCATCTGACCTGGCCACCCCTGGCTGTTCTGTTGGCTTTGCGCTTGGTTTTCCAAGGTCGTCCTCCTTGTCTGAAGCTTGCCTTGCCGGAGGGAGCTGTCCCTGCCGGAGTGATCGAGAATCAACTTGGAAACAGAGGGTGTCTGCCCTCCGCCGCAGGCCGCTGCCGCATGACATGAAATCTGAAGATTGCCTCCGGCTGGAGCAGATGGCTTCCCGCTTCCACTGGGGTGGATCGGATGATCGGACCTGCATCTTTGGGAATTGATTGGGATGGAGCGGGATTGGTTGCGAAAAGGGCGTCGGCGGGTGAAATGATACTGCCCGGACGCAGGCATTCCAAATGAGTCTTCGGATTCTCGCAGTCCAGGCCGGGCCCGGACCAATCGGCTCCACCGAAAATCAGTGCATTCACGTGAAAATAAATCTATAATTATCGAAATAGATTCTTAGGAGGTAGTTCTATGAATCATGCAACACAATCTGAAGATCGGTTTCTGCAGTGGTTGGACTCGCTGGTCGAGGACGCCAAGGCAAGCCAGCACGAGAACCACAGGCGCGGAGAGCAGTTCGAGGCGGTGCTGGACCAGATTCGGGGCAATGTCGCGTCGGTCTACCGCCGCATGTTCGTGCTCGCTTGCCAGGAGGAAGTCCCCTGGGGCAGCCACGACCACGAGATTGCCCGGCTGATGCAGGCCTATCCCAGTGGCGCCGAGCGAGTCCCGGCCATCTTCCGGCATCTGCTCGAGAAGATCGCCAAGCCATGGGCCGACGGCCTCGAGCAGGCCGAACGGCACGACGACCCGGAGGCGATCGTAAAGGAGCGGGTCAAGCTCGCGGTGGTCGCACGGATCCGCGAGAAGATCGGCGAGCTCTACCCGCAAGCTCGCGGCGCAGAGAGGGGGTAGCCGATGAACGCCGAGAACGCGGTACGCATTTTCAAGGCCCTGGCCGACCGATCCCGCCTGCTGATCGCCAGCAGCCTGATCGAGAAGCCCTCGTACGTCGAGGAACTCTCCGAAGGGCTGGCACTCGCTCCCTCGACCGTCTCCTTCCACCTGAGGAAGCTGGAGGAGGCGGGTCTGGTCGAATCGGTCAAGGAGCAATACTACGTGGTTTACACCTTGAGGCGCGATCTGCTCGAGCAACCCCTGATCGAGATGCTGTCGCTCGAGGGTCGTGCACGCGCGGACCAGGCCGAACGGCTGCGCCGGTACCGGCAGAAGGTGCTCAAGACCTTCCTCCGGCGCGGCAAGCTGATCAAGATTCCGGTGCAGCGCAAGAAGCGGCGCGTCATCCTGGAAGAGATCGCCAAACGGTTCGATCCGGGCCAGCGCTATCCCGAACGCGAGGTCAATCTGGTGATCGCCGACTTCCACGATGACTTCTGCACCCTGCGGCGGGACATGATTGCCGAGAAGATCATGTCGCGCAGCCGGAACACCTACTGGTTGCGCAAGGCCCCGGAAGAACATGCTGGCGGTTGACGTGGCCGGCCGCTGGTCTCGTCGCGCGGAGGCATGTACCTAGAGCAATGAGAGGCGGGAGAGAGCCGAAACCGCCAGGACGAAGGCCCACCGGAGCGCTGACTCCGATGGGCCCTCAGGGGAACGGATTCGGGCCTCCACATCTGCTCAGAACCGTCCGGAGCCTCCTGGAACCCCGGGGACTTTCAGGCGCCTCCCGGGATATCCGACCAGCTCCAGAATGCTAGAAATTGATCATCTCCATCCAGGCGGCCGTCCAGCCCAACGCAATGGTGATGACCAATGTGAAGATCGACAGAACGATGCTGGCGGCGGTCGTGACGCCGGCAATGACAACGATCGTCTTGATCTTCTGCAGGTATTGCTCGAGCATGACCGGCTCGCGAAGTGTCGCGGCCTGATTTGCCCGATCCCCTGCCTGCCACAACAACACGCCCAGCCAGATGTAGAGCCAGGCGATGATGATACCCACGAGGGTCAGGGCGGTGAGAACACCGCTTATGATGAGAACCACCCCCATGAACTTGAGCCATCCCTTGCTATCGAAGACCGGCATCAGAAGCCGCCCGAACCAACCACCCCAGGGATCAGGGCCCCCACCGGAAGCCCCGCCAAACGAACCCTGGCCCGCCCAGCCGGCCGGCGGGTGGTGGGAGGACGGAGGAGGGGCCGCAGACGGCGCCGGAGGAGACGGCGACGCCAAAGGAGATGGCGACGCCGGCGGTGGAGAGTGTGTGGGAGCCGGGGGCGCGGGCGACGCCGCGTGCGGGGGGGACCCGTCCGGGTACGTATTGTCGCGGGATGGATCCACAGCGGGGGACTCGGGCGATTCATCCGACGCACGTGGCGTCTTCTCCGGTCCCTTTTCTTCGGGCGGACGCAGGTCCTCGGTCATGATGCCCTCCTCGGAACGCGCACAGCAGGCTTTCGCCCAACTGCCGCATTGAACCCCTGCCGACGAATCCGGTCAAGCAGGACGCGCCTCTGATCTTGCCAAACTCTACGCAGAAGCGGGGAATGTGGGTTCGCCGCTTACCGCCGCGTTCCGTCGCTTCCCGCTAGACGGAAACTCACGCGACGTGCAGGCTGTAAATCCCTGTCCATGACCGTCATGTTTGAGACTTTGTCTCATATATCGTGCCCCGGGGCACGGACTTAACTAGTTGATATTGAATTCTTTACAGGCTTCAACCGTGACGAAATGGGGTCCCAACACATGCCCTCTTCACCGGAGGAGGGACGCTGGCGACCAACCGGGGAGAACGGAAGCTGGCGACCAACCTGGGAGAACGGAAGCTGGCGACCAACCTGGGAGAACGGAAGCTGGCGACCGGCCCTGGAGAACGGAGGCTGACGATCGACCTGGGAGAACGGAGGC
>CAYQJL010000060.1:0-2650 GCA_964417675.1 uncultured bacterium
CAGGCGGCTGCCCAGATTAGGGCGGTGAGGGCTGAGCGGGGCGAGCGACCGGGCCGGTACAGGCCTTGAGCGCGATCAGGCCGCCCGGGACGGGGGTAACGGCGCCTGTCCATCGCCGGTGGGCCGCACCCTCAGATCGAGCGATGGGGCAACGAACCCGGGAGCGGCCAAGGGATTTTCCCTGGCCTTGCATCTGTCTAAATAAATGCTGGCCAACGGATTAGAGTTTAAGTCCGACGCCAGGAGCGCGAGGACGGCAGCCGCTTTCTTCCATTCTCCTTGCCGGTAGAGCTCAAGGGCGCCCTGCATGGCCATCACAGCACCCATGCGGTCGACCGGAACCTCGCCCCGCGGACCGAGCAATTCGTGAACCGCACTGCACTCATTCTGATAGGCCTGCACATCCCGGAAATCCAACATCGTGGCGCTCAGGGCTTCGTGCGAGAGCAGCAGAGCCTCCCCGTCCTCGCCGAGACGGTCGACCTCCCGAATCTGCATACCAGCGGCTCCGATGCGAGCCGAGGTGTCATCGAGAAGCACGGATGCGCCGTAGAACTGGCAAGCCTGTTGGAGAAGGTGCGCCCGGTCGATCACCGATTCCGGTCCCTCGATCACATGACCCGGGCCGGATGTGCCACTACCGGCCTCCGGCGGCGTTCTGTTGACCGCATTCATGTTCGTCATGGCGACGCCGAACCTCGGGTGAAGGGCAAGACCATGGTCGGCCAGAAACTGCTCCCGCAGCCCTTCCAGGCGCGCCCGCAGCGCCCATACGGATGCCAGCGTCTGGTCCGCGTCGGCGGGCACATCATAGCCTTCCCCCCAGATGAGGGTCAGTCCCTTCGGATCCGCCGGAAGGATGCGACTGGCGGTGGCCACAGCCATCTCGGCAACCTCCCGATAGGCCCGTGCCAGCGCCGCCGCCAGACGCTCGGGCCCCAACGCCATGGTCGCAGCGCGAATGCTGATCAGGTGCGCCGACAGGGCGATCATCGTGGCCTCTTCATCCTGGTTGCATCGAATCGCCACCCCACGTACGGGTTACATGGCATGGGCGGTCCGGTTGACAATTCTCCCTGGGAGCCTCGCCGACGATTTGGTAGGCTCATCCGTCGATTGGCTCCGGGCCCTCTGCATCTGGTATCGGCCGGCCCGGGGCCTTCTGTGCGATTCTCTGCTTCTTGAAGGAGCGGAACCACGGGACAGACGCCTGGGTTTTGTCTGAAAGAGCCGGATGTTGCGACAGGCTCCCGGCCAACCGATGGAAAGAACAGAGAACGGCCCGGACCCTGTCTCGAAGGATCTGATGCCGCGACATGGGGAAACGGAGGGATTCACCTTGAGAGTCCGGATTTCTTGCGCGTGGATATCGCCAGTCCTGGCGATCTTGCTCTCCGTTGCGGCGCCCAGCTTCCTCCAGTGGTGTTGCGCCGAAGCCTCCGACTCGCCCTGGATTGAGAACACCGAACTGCGCGCGGTGCGCACCGCTCATGACCGCTCAGGAACGGACAACCCGGGTGCGGGCGACTCAGGAGCCGCCAACCCGGGTGCGGGCAACTCAGGAGCGGACAACCCGGGAGTTGCCAGCCGGGTCGATGCGGCCCCGGTGGCCGAGGTATTCGACAGCCGCGACTACCAATGCATGTTGGTTCTGCAACGAGCCTGGCCGGATGCATATGTGCTTGATCTGGCCACCGGCGAGGTCTTCGTCCACCCGGTGACCGAGGTCATCACAGCGGAGGGAAGACTGCAAGCGCCGGCGGCGGGCACACCCGCGGGTAGCTTCATCGCAGATCCGGAGGGCAACATCCGTTTCGGTACGATCGATCAGGAGATCGTGGTGGAACCTCTGCCGCCCCTGGTGGGCGCGTTGGATCGTAGCGAACTCGACCGGCGGCAACCGGTGTACAGCCGCCGCGCGGCGGCCTATCAACCCGATGCGGCGGCGGTGAGTGCGCTACGCGCGGTGGGCGAACCGATCGAGATCATTGCCTTCTTCGGCACGTGGTGCCAGACCTGCAAGCAGTCGCTCCCGGCCCTGCTCAGCACGCTCGACCGCGCGAACAACCCCAACTTCCACCTGCATCTGGTAGGCACCGACGAGAACATGTCCGAGCCCGCGGATTGGATCATGGAATGGGCACTCGATTACACGCCGACCTATATCGTCCTCCAGGGAGACACGGAGTTGGGACGTATTGAAGAAGAGCCTCTCGTGTCGATGGAGGCGGACCTGCTCGAAATCATCGAACGGGGATCCCAGCGCTAACCGCGCTGAGTCACCGTTCTGGCCTTCGGGTCCGCATGCGGTGCGCCGGCGGCAACGTGCGGTGCGCCGGCGGGAACGTTGGGAACGCCGGCGGTAGCGTTGGGAGCGCCGGCGGCAACGTGGGGAACGCCGGTGGTAGCGTTGGGAGCGCCGCCCGCTCGATAGGGATGGGATGGGTCATCGATGGCTATGAATTGGCGATTCGTGGTTGCCTACTTCCTGGGTCTGCTGGCGGCGGGTATTCTCGCCGTGGCCGCCTTCTTCAAGGCCGGCGATCCGGCCCTCTTCATCGATCAGATCTCGGCTCACAAGGTGACCCCGGAAGCCTGGTCTCCGTTTCTGGCCTACTTCTTCGTGAGCGTGGAGCTGGTTGCGGCGGCG
>CAYQJL010000061.1:0-12439 GCA_964417675.1 uncultured bacterium
TGCTCGCGCAACTGCTCCCTGTCTGCCTCGGCTTGCCTGCGATCGGTGATGTCGCGACAGGTGCCGAAGTATCCATCTACCTCTCCCTGGAAGTCGAAGATGGGGGTCGCATTCGTTTCGAAGACGATCGGGCGACCGTCCCTGTGCAGCATCGTATCCTCGAGCGCGACGATTCGGCCGCCCTTTCTTGCGATCGCCTCGAAAATGCGGCCGATCCGTTGGGCCTCGCCGGGTTCCATCAGGTCCAGGGGGCTCATGCCGATCAGCTCGTCGGCGGAGTAGCCGATGAGCGAGGCGCAATTCGGGCTGGCGTACGTGTAGCGTCCCCGCCGGTCCGTCTGCCAGACCCAATCGACCGTGGTCTCCACCAGGGAGCGGAACTTCTTCTCGCTGGCGCTCAACGCCTTCTC
The DNA here is from genome assembly GCA_964417675.1 of uncultured bacterium. GTDB lineage: Bacteria > Eisenbacteria > RBG-16-71-46 > CAIMUX01 > WJJG01 > CAYQJL01. The sequence continues at coordinate 411 of CAYQJL010000061.1, forward strand.
GGCCTGCTTTCCATCGACGATGGCCTGAATGCTCTGAAGAAATGAAATCAACTGGGTCACATCGTTCTCTTCATAATCGACCGCTCGGTTGGCCACCGCCGCCACTGACGTGATCCTGCCTTGCGAGATAAACGGCACGACCAGAATCTTGTCCAGTGGGACATGGCCCTCCGGCAGGCCGTTCTTGGCGGGATGCTTTGCGCTGTAGTCGTTGATGATGAGCGGTTTCCTGTGCCGCACGGCCTCGGCCCACAGCCCGCTCTCGCAGATGCGAAAGTGGGAGGGCTTGTCGACCAGCGCGCATCCCTCCATCGCCTCGCCGGACCATGAGTGAATGGTCATGACCGACTCGTCTTGATTGACGAAACCGTAGAAGCCGTAGCGGCTGCCGGTCATTGTCGTGATCGTGTCCAGGATGTGATCCGCGATGGACTTCAGATCGGCTTGGGTCAGGGACGTGATGCTCCACAGCGCCGCGAGCCTGGCATTGGCCGCCCGCAGCTCCTCCGCGGCGCGTGTGGCTGCGGTGATGTCGCGGGCGAAGACCGCCACGCGGCTCACGCGGCCCTGCGAATCGCGAAGCGGATAGACGGTGCTCTGTAGGACGAGGCCGCCGCGTTCATCTTCCTGGTGCAGCGGCTGGCCCGTGCGCGCCACGTGCGCGATCCATTGTTTGCGACGCGCGGCGACCTGCGAATCCAGCAAGTCGTAGACGCAGGTTCCCAGTAGATCCTCTTCACGGCAGTTGAAGCTGAGTGCGAGCTTGTCATTCAGCGCCAGAATCGTACCGTCCAGCTCCATCAGAAACGCGGTATCGCTGGTGGCGTTGATCAAGGCCCGGGCGGTGTCTTCCCTTGCCCGCAAACGCTCAATCATCTCGATTCGGCGCATGATACTCGCCCCCGCATGTTGGTTGACGAACGGGTCGGCCCCCGCGCACGAACTCGCGGACGCGATGTCAGGGCAGCCGACGGCCGCCGGTCCGCGAGCCCGGGTCGGTCCTGGCAATCCGGAAGCCGATGCGTTCGTTGCTTGCCTCGGGATCCAGCGCCTGGCCGCGGTAGGAGCAGCGCATCTTCTGTGCATCCGCCAGGTACCACGAGCTTCCGCGCAGCAGCCGCAGGCTGCCGCCGCCGGGGCCCTCGGGATCGACGACCGGATCCAGGCCCAGATTGCAGACGTGCCAATCGTGGCACCACTCCCACAGGTTTCCGGCGAGATCGAAGAAGCCCGTATCTCCAATCCGGGGCGCCGGCGGATAGCTTCCCACGGCGGCCGATCCGCCCACCTGGCAGTCCCAGTAGTTCGCCCGCGAGCAGTCGGGATTCTCATTGCCCCAGGGGAAGATCCGCGGGTCACCATCCCGCGCTGCGTACTCCCATTCCGCATCGGTCGGCAGCCGGTAGCCGGCGGCCTGATAGAGCGAGGCGCCGGCCGGCTCCCAGGTGGTGTGATCGTAGCTCCAGGCGATGCCATGATACTCATTGAGCCAGTCACAGAAGGCAGCCGCCCCATACCAGCTCACTTCCTTGACGGGGTGATCGGGCAGGGTGCCCAGGCTGGTGGAGCGCAAGGAGAAGACGCCATGGGTGAAGGCGATCTCACAACCGGCGGCATCCAGATCGAGCAGCTCGACCCCCGAATCGCTGGCCGCGTCGACCACGGTCGCTTCCTCCGCGTGCACGAGACCGTGGTTGTACGCCCACTGCACGCGCTCCAGGTACTGCTGGTTGGTGATCTCGTACTGGCCCAACTCGAATGCGCGCGTCAGGGTGACCGGGTGTTCCTCGTTGCCGCAGTAAGAGGCGCCGTCACCCATGACGTACTCGCCGGCCGGCAGGGTGAGGGTCGCCAGCGGAGTGCTCTCGATCAGGGGGGTGATTCCGCTGACCGACTCGGTCAGGTCCGACCAGACCGTGTCCTGGCTGGCCCAGCGCAGGGCGAAAGAATAGCGGCGGTTGCTCTCCAACCCCGCAATGGCGATCGACTCGAGCTGGCCGGGAGGAGCGGGGGCGGGCAGGTTGGCGACGGCCGTGGCGTCGTCCCAGGTTTCCTCATCGAGCCGCCCGGTCGTGTAGCGGGCCTCGTATTCGATCGCATAGACCGATCCGTCCGCTTCCCCGGGGGCCGACCAGGACAGGGTGATCTCCGTATCGCCGGTGACCTCGGCGGTCAAACCGGTGATCGCGCCCGGCGGGATCGAGTCGGGGGCCACGGCCGTGCTGTCGGCGACCACGTTCGACAGGCCCGACCAGTTGGGCACCTCGTCACGCACCCGCAGGGCGAAGTAGTAGAAGGTCTCCGGTTCGAGGCCGCCCACCGTGAAATCCTCCATGCGGCCAACCGGGCCGGGAGCAGGCTCGCCGCTGGCCGTGTCGGCGGCCGCGAACCAGTCCAGGTCATCGCCGGGCGTGGTGGAGTAGCGCAGATCATATCCGAAGGCCGGGCCGGCATCGATCCCGTCATCTCCGACGGCGGACCATACCAGGGTGATCGAATCGTGCGTTCGGGTCGCGATGGCAAGATCCGTGGGCGCCGCGGGGGCCAGGGTGTCGGGTGGCGTGACGGCGATGGCGATGTTCGAGAGCCCCGATTCGTTGGGGCGCTCATCCGCCACGACCAGGGCGAAGTAGTAGGTCGTATCGGCCAGGAGTTGCTCGACCACCACCCGTTCCTGGCTGCCGGCCAGGCCCGGGCTTCCGAGACCGGGAACGCTGATGCCCTCGGCCCACCAGGTCGAATCACCGCCCGCCGTGAAGGAGTAGCGCAGGTCATGGGTCGCGGCCCGGCCCTCGTCGCCATCGTCTCCGGATGCGGTCCAGGTCAGGGTTGCCGAGTGGTTGCTGACCGCAACCACCGTGAGGTCGGTGACGGCGCTGGGCGGGATGATGTCCAGGTCGCCCAGCTCGGTGGTGACCGCGACGACGTTGGAGAGGTCCGACCAGTTGCGGTTGTCACCGGTCTTGATGGCGATGAAGTACGCGGTATAGGGATCCAGGCCGCCAATGCTCGCCGAATCGGCCCGGCCCGCGGGCGAAGGGATCGGCTGGGGCGCGACCCGGGTGGCCGCGTGGAACACGCTGTCGGCGATGGGACTGGTCGAGTAGCGCAGGTCGTACTCGGTGGCCGTGCCGCTGGTGCCGTCATTGCCGGGCGCCGTCCAGGTCACGCTGACCGATGAATCGGTGACCAGATAGGCCATGAGGTCATCGACGGCCGCCGGCGGCGTGGAGTCGGGCAGGATGCGTTGATCCTCCGCGCATCCCAGGTAGCCGAGCAGCAGGGTCAAGAGAGCGGCCAGCCAGCGGGCCGGGCCCACCCGAATCATCCGATCTGTTGCGGTTGCGTGCATGTGCCTGCCTCGCCTGCCCTTCCTAGGGCGTCACGGTTCGGGCGATCCGGAAGCCCACCAGGAAGCTGGGATAGCCGGGCGCCGTGAAATCACTGCGCGCGGCCGACCGGTACATATCGCTCGTGCTGCTCCAGGATCCCCCGCGCAGGACCCGGCCGCCGCCGGTGGTCGGGCCGGTCGGATCGGTCACGGCCCCGGAGCCCAGGGCGCACTTCCAGCGATCGTGACACCATTCCCACAGATTGCCGGTCAGATCGTAGATCGGCGCCAGATGCTCTTGCTGGGCTCCCTCGGGATAGGAGCCGGTCGCCGCGGTCCAGCGCAGGCACCACTGGTTGGCCACGATGATATTGGCCAGGTCACAGGACGGAGTGCTCCATCCCCAGGGATAGGTGCCGTCGACGTTGTACTGGGCGACGTATTCCCACTCCGCATCGGTGGGCAGCCGGTACCCCTCGGTCTGGTAGATCGTGCGTCCGCTGACCGCGTCCCAGGTGTGCGGGTCATAGGCCGGGCTGAACCCGCGCGCCAGGCTCAGCCAGTTGCAGTAGCTGACCGCGCCGTACCAGGTCACGCGTTTCACGGGATGGGTGGTCGGATCGTAGCCCTCGGGGTAGGCATGCCGCAGCGCGAAGGAAGACTGCCGGATGGAAAACAGACCGCTCCCGTGATCGAAGGCGATTTCGCAATCATCGGTGGTCATGTCGAGAAGGAGGCGTCCGCTGCCGGTGGCATCCTTGACCTGCGTGCCATCCACATGGATCAGACCGGCCTGGTACGCCCACTGCAGCATCTCCAGGTATTCGATGTTCGTGATCTCGTACTGGCCGATGTAGACGTCATGGGTCAGTGTGACATCGTGTTGATCCACACCACAGGGCGCGCTGCCGTCACCCATCCTGAACGAGCCGGCCGGCACGAAGACGACCGGGGGCGCGGCCAGACTCTGCCCGAGCGTGCGCGCCAGTACGACATTCGAGATGGCCGAGCGATTGCCGGCCTCGTCGATCGACTCGACGGCGAAGTGATAGGTGGTTCCGGGGAGCAGGCCTTCCACGGTCATCGTCTGCGGGCTGCCACCCGATACGGGCTCGGGTGCGCCGTCAACCCTGTGCGATTGATCCCACTGCAACAGGACCTGGTCCCAGGTCGAGTAGCGCACATCGTAGGCCGCCACGAAGCCGTCCATGCCGTCATCCCCGGGCGCCGTCCATTCCAGGGTCACCGAGGTGGAATCCACGGCCGTCCTGGCCAGGTCGGCGATGCGCGCCGGGGGCGTGATGTCATTGGTGCTCCCGGCGCCGTCCTCGGCCAGGATCTCGACTCCGCCTTCCAGCCGGCCGAAGGAGGCCGCCATCCCCGTTTCGAGACGCGCGGGATCGAACGACCACGCGCCGTTGAGGCTGCGCGAGAGTTGCCACTGCCAGGGATCCACGGTGGCGCGGCCGGCGAAGCGGGTGACGAGTTCGGCCGACAGTTCGGCTCCAGCGCCCCCGTGAATGCTCGTGATGAAGTACGGCCGCAGCGTCAGTTCCACGACCAGGTCCTCGTTGACGTCATAGCTGAGGCTGTAGGACTCGACCGTCGTTGTGGTGTCCCAGAGGTCGAACCAATCTCGCCCGCGCAGATGCCGCCCGCCCAACTCCAGGTCGGAGCGTTCCGACAGGCCGAGCTGGGCATCGACGGCCCCACTGGACTGGATCGCGAGCGCCGCGCTCAACCCGAAGGAGACATCCACCTGGAGCGGCAGATTCCCATCGTTGTCGACCCGGAAGGAAGCATAGGCCAGGGGCGCGAACAGATCGAACTCGTGCGCGTAGTCGATCGAATCGGTGACGACCACCCGCAGGGTCGATGCCCACTCCAGGGTGCCCGTGATCAAGCTGTAGGTGTCGGCCAGCCCGGTATCGATCACGAAGCGGCCGAAGAGATCCAGACGCGGGGCGAACTGGAACCGGCCGCTGGGCACGGTTACCTCCAGCCGGGTTCCGCGCTGCGCGTCGATCGTATCGGCCAGGGTCACATTGGCGAACTCCACGCCGGAGGAGGTGATGCTGATGCCGGGGAGCGCGGATTCCGTGAAGGTGGTTCTGTCGTTGTTGTAGGCGTTCTGCAGGGTCAGCAGCTGCTGCCAGAGGATCCTGCCATTCAGCAGGAGATCCGCCAGGGATGCTTCGGTCGTTTCCATCTCATAGAGGATCGTATCGGGTACGGTTTCGAAGGCGCCCGGGCGATCGGTTCGGGTGAGGGTCAGGACCTGCCGCATGATCGGCCTCTGGACGGTGCCCACGATGTAGGTGCCGGCCTCGATCGCCAGGGAGTCGCTTCCGATGTAGCGCAGCGCCAGCGAACCGTCCGTGAGGTCGACAATGGTCGTTCCGCCGGCATAGTCGAGGGCCAGCAGATTCCGATCGAGCAGGAACTGCTCCGCGTCGCTCCCCGATTGGGTTGTCGAATCTTTGCCGCAACCGGAGATTCCCAGAACACACCCCGCGGCCATCAGGAGCAGGGCCGCCAGGGATCGCGACGGGGGCCAGGTCAGCATGCGGAGTCTCCCGTATGGATGTCGAAGAGCCGCGAATCTACACAACCTACATGAGCAGTATTGGTTACGTATTCCTACTCCTCAAGGATTGATTGGTTCCTGGCCGCGGGGCCCACGGCCCTCGCCACGCGAAGAGGGTGGGGCATACAGGGATACCTTCATGCCCACGAACGAACTCTCCGCCACCAACCCCCAGCGGTGCTCCAGCTCGCGCTCGATGCGTCGCTCCGGGTCGAGATACCACCCGCGGTAGTCGACCAACCAGATCCGGCGGCAGGCGTCCAGGCGAGGATCCAGGTACCGGCCGAGGTGCTCTTGCGATGTGGGCACGACCCAAGGAATGCGATCCAGGGCGGGCGTCCCCTCATAGTAGCGCCGGAACGGTTTCTCGAGCGTGTAGACCAGGACGCAGTCGCCCGCCTCCAGGTTCTCGTTCACATAGGCCGCCGCCCGGCGGGCATCGGGCCTCCAGTGCCGCGGGTTTTCATAATGGTTCCACAAGGAGAGGCCGTTTGCCGCCAGCACGAGCAGGAGAGCGGGAATCAGAACCGGCCGGCGCAGGCTGCTCAGTCCTCGGGCCAGGATGAGGATGTAGGCCGGGAACGCCACCGCGGCATAGCGGGGATTGAAGACCTTGACATCGAAGACGGCCAGGAGCGTCACGATGCCCAACGGAACGAACAGCCACAGGGCGAAGAAGAGCCGGCCGTGCACCTGGTCCCGCAACCGCCACCAACCGCGCAGGAACAGCGCGCCGAAGAGGAGGGCGGCCGCAGTGAAATACCACAGGTGCGGCCGGATCAACTCCAGACTGAGCGACCGGTTCATCTCATCGAGGGAGGGGCCGACCGTGAAGCCCACGCTGAACACCGAGAAGGCAAACGGAAGGGCCAGGGGATGGAAGTTGGTATGGCGAAGCGGTCCGGCGCTGACGAGCCCGCCCGCATCGGGCGCGGTGTGGCTGTGAATGAGCCAGGGGAGCAGGATGACGACGGCCAGGATCTGTACAAGTGCGAAGGGGAGCAGATGCCGCCGCCGGAAGAACAGCAGGTAGGCGCCCTGCGCGGCGATCAGGAAGCTGCCGGCCAGATTGGTCAGGATCAGGGCGACCGACATGAGCCCCAGGCCGGCCCACTGTGTCCAGCGGGCGCCCTGGAGCACGCGCAGGAACAGAAGCTGCGACGCGGTCGCCAGGCCCATCAGCAAGGCGTAGTTGCGTACCTCCTGCGAGTACCAGACGTGGAAGGAAGACACCGACAGGAGCAGAGCCGCCAGCAGCGCGACCCGGTTGCCGGCCAGTCGCCGGCCCAGGACGTAGATGGCGGGGATCGTGGCCAGGCCCAGGACGGCCGACAGGCAGCGGGTCCACACATCGGACATGCCCCACCAGATGCTCCACAGCTGGAGCAGGACCGAGTGCAGCGGTCCGTGGGAGAAGTACATCATGCCGCTCTCGACCTGGGTCACCATCGCGATCGACATGACCTCATCGGTTGTCAGGCTCTGCTGGCCGATCTTGTAGAAGCGCAGCAGCGCCGCCAGCGCCAGCAGGCCCAGGAGCAGCCACCGGTCCCGCGCGGGGATCGGCCGGTCGAGGCCGGTGGCTGGATTGTGATGCGGCACTGAATGCTCCCGTGCAGTTGGTGGGCCTGTCCAGACAACCCTCATGGCGAACGCATCTTCCGGGGATCCCCGCCGCATGTCAAGGGAGCGAAGTCGATCAGCGGCTTCCCGCGCGTGCGCCCTGGAGGGTGAGATGGACAGTCGTGCCGAGACCCTCTTCGCTCTCCAACCGCAGCTGGCCGCCGGTGAGCTCCACAAGATCCTTGCAGAGCATCAGCCCGAAGCCGCTCCCGCGTTCCTGGCGGGTGCCGCGCGTGGAGATGCCCGCACCCGGCCGCAAGAGCTGGGCCTTGACCGCATCCGGGATGCCGCGTCCGTTGTCGCGGACCCGAAGAGTGACCTGACTTCCGGTGCGCGCGGCCTGAACCAGGATGCGGCCACCCGGGTCGCTGAACTTTATGGCGTTGGTGATCAGATGACGCAGGGCGCTCGCGATCATGTTCGGGTCGGCCAGCAGGTGGATGCCCCCGGGGATATCGCTCTCCAGTGCGATGGACTTGCGCGCGGCCATGGGACCCACGACGCCCAGGCACTCCGCCACCAGGAAGGTGAGCTCCAGCACCTGGCACTGGCAGCGAATTCCCCTGCGCTGGCAGCGGGACCACAACAGCAACTCCTCGAGCAGAACTTTCGTGGTGGCGGCCTCCTCGGCCAGGGCGCCGATCTGCGCCGGAGCCGCGCCCCCGGCGACGGCCTGCGCCGGTGGCCCGGAGCGGTCGGGGAGCGTGCGCGGCATGTCTTGCACCAGGGCTTCCAGGCGGTCGCTCAACGAAGCCACCGGCCCGTACACGTCGTGGGTGATGATCGCGATCATCTTCTCCTGGGCGGCATTGATCGATCGGAGTTCCCGCTCCGAGCGGCGCAGCAGCGCCTCCTTCGCGCGGCGCTCTGTGATCTCGTCGCGCAGCAGCTGGCATCCGGTCAGGCAGGAGAGCCGGGCATTGATGGCCGCGGCCACCTGCTGGATGTAGCGCTTCTGCATGGCGGGGATCTCTTGGGGCTGGGTGAAGAAGAGCTCGAGCGCCCCGAACACGCTTCCGTCGGCCAGCCGCAGCGGCTGGCCATGATAGGCCCGGTACCCCGCGGCGAAATCCGGGCCCTGCTTCCAACGCTGGCCGGCCTGGGCGGCCTGGGCGTTCTGGCCGTTCTGGCCGTTCCGGGCGTTCCGGGCGTTCCGGGCGTCCTGGCCGGCCTGGGCGTTCCGGGCGTCCTCGATGGTCCGGGCCCTGCCCGCTTCGATGACCGGGAGGCAGTAGGGCGGGTGATTCGGGTCGCGCGGGAAGTGATCGCCGACCGAGAAGGGGGTCTGGCCGGTCGTGTGGATGCAGAGCAGCTCGGTGGTCTGCTCGTGGGCCCGGCGGATGCAGGTCGTCTCCGCGCCGGTCATGCCGGCCAGCGTGTCGAGCAGATCCTGCCAGTCGGAGAGCATCTCCTGAGAAATCGTGACGTCCTTGATCGGGCGGGCGATCGGCCGCGCCGACCCGTAGGGCTTCTGAGCGGTGGCGAACAGCATGGCAATACTCCTTGATCTATCGTTTGAATCGGTTGTGGTCTCTTCGTTGGCATTCACGCATCTGCCCAACCCTTCGGCACGAAATGCGACAATCTTTATCCGAATTACACTTCCGGGAAGGTCGTGGCCCGAGAACCGGCGCTGATCGACCGCGTGGCGGTCGGGATTCCTAAATCACAGCAGAGTTTGGGATTCTGGGGCTGGGGCGGAATCGGGCACGATCCCTTCCATCGAGACCCCTCATCAGGGCATCAGAACGATGCGGGTTGCCTCCAGAACACGATCCCGCGACAACACCGCCCAATAGACCCCCCCGGGAAGGCGCCGGCCGAGGAGATCCGAGCGGTTCCATTCGAAGCTGTGATGGCCCTGCGCGAGCCGGCCGCTCCACACGTGGAAGATTCTGCGCCCGGCGGCATCGCAGATCGAGAGATCGACATGCGCCGGCGCGGCCAGGGCCACGGACAGCCCGGTGGCATCGCGGCATGGATTGGGCGCCGCCCGCAGCAAGGGCGCGGCGGTCGGCGCGGGTGGATCGGGCGCCCAGGGGTCGGGGAGGCCGGCCGCCGCCGGCCACTCGTAGGCGCCGACATCGAGGCGTCCGCCCGAGCAGCGCGGGTTGCCGGCCAGGTCCCACGCCGGAAGATGCAGTCCGAGGGTCGCAAGCGGTCCGGCGTCGATGCAGGGCGAGCCGTCCCCCAGCGCAAACGGATCCGGCCCGCTTTCGATGAAGAGCGGGTCGAGGTCGAAGTTGCCCGCCCCCTCGAAACCGCCCGCGATGTTGCAGTAGGTGGTGTAGAAGGACTTCGCCTCGCGGAACTGGCCCGGGAGGAAGTAGTGGGAGCTGTTGCCGTGGTAGATGCACGCGACGGACGTCGACTTCGAGATGTGATTGTGAATGACCCCGGCCTCGTCGAAGATCTCTTCATTGAGAACATGGTTGTCCACGATCGTGCTGCCGGTCAGCAGGGGATAGGCATCCAGGCAGTAGACGGCCGAGCCGCTGACGAACGCATGGTTCGAGTGCATCAGGCATCCGGTGAACGTGGGGGCGGAGAAATTGGCGCAGTAGGCCACGCCGCCGAAGTCGGCGACATGGTTGCGGAAGATGCAATTGGCCACGCGCAGCTTGGAGTACCCGGTCAGATGAAGGGCGGCCCCGCGGGTGCCGTCGCCGGCGGCCTTGCAATGCTCGAGGATGCAGTACTCCAGGCGGGAGCTGTCCCCGGTTGCCGGCGTGTTCACGAAACGGATGCCATGCCAGCTTCCGGCCGTGGTCGAGTCGACCGCAAAGAGGTGCGGCGCCGCGCTCGTGAAATGGATCGGTTCGGCGGGGGGACCGATGGCCTGGATGTTGCCCTGGACCAGCAACGCGAAATGGCCCTCGAAGAGTACCCTGACCGCCGGCGCGATCGTGAGTCGGGTCTGCGGGGGAATCAGGACGTCATCGATGACACGGACCGTGTCGGCATCCCAGATCGTGTCGCCGCTCAACGGCCCGCCGGCCTGGAGAGTGGTGCGCTCAGCGCGGCCGGGGAGGATGCCGTGTGCATTGCTGTGCGCCCGGCTCAGGCCGCGGGTGACGGCGGGCGAATGTGCGGCAAATCCGTCCTCTGCCAGGGCCCCCCGCGCGAATGTCTGGCACCCGTAGCCCTGCGCCGGGGATCCGGGCAGCGGGCGGAAGTCGCCCTGCTCCGGATCGGTGAGCTGCGGATCCTGCCCGATGATGTTGTTGTGGGGCGGGCTCCCGGCCGACGGCCAGGATTCCGGTTCCACTCACCCGTGCTCGCACAGCATCGAGTAGTGGGCCAACGAGTCCGCATTGCGGCTCGGATCGGTGTGGAAGGTCCAGTTCTCCAGAATCTCCGGCGTACCGTAGAATCCCATCTGAATGCTGAAGGAGATGTTGGTGCCGGTGGGCAGCCAGTCGCTGGCGATCCCATTCGTGTAGAGATAGTCCCAGCCGGTATCGACCGCGTTGATGACGAGGTTGCGCTCCAGGGTGATGCCGTCACCGGCACCCTGGAGGCGGATGCCATAATCCTGCGGAGCGTAGAAGGTGACCTGACGCACGCTGCCGGTGGGCACCACATGATAGAGCGAGGAGTTCATGCCCCGGTAGCGGATGTTCCCGTTGAGGATGACGCAATCCTCGATCGCCAGCCGGTTGTCGCAATAGGAAATGCAGAGCTGCTCGCCCTGCAGATCGAGGACGGCGCCGTTGCCGGCGATGAAGACATCCAGGCCGGCCTCTCCCTCGAGCGTCCAGGAGAGGGGGCTGAAGATCGGACCGATCAGCAGGCCGCCCGCGTAGGTTCGGCCGGTTTCGAGCTCGATGTACTTGTCATAGCCATGGGCCGGGCCCGCGAGCTCGAATGCCTCGCGCAAGGTCATCGCTCCCAGTGCCACCGGCGTGCCGGCTGCGGCCAGGAACACCCCCGCCGTGATGGCGCGCCAGAACGCTGCTCGCAGCACGAAGCCCCCCCGCGGATGCCAGGTACCCGGACCGGTAGGTCGGTTCGCGGCACGGGCAGCCCGGGGTCGCGAACCCCTGCATCCACGAAGTATACCACGGCTACTTGGAATAGAACTCGATGACCTGCGGGATCTCGCAGATCACCGGAATCTGCTCCCGGCTGGGCATGGAGGTCAGGGCCGCCGCATACTCCGGCTTCGACCTGGTCAGGTAAGCGACCGGCGCGCCGATGTCGGCCGATTCCCAGGCCTCGGCCACCTGCGGGATCCGCCGGCTGCGCGGGCGAAGGCTGAGCACCTGGCCCACGCGCACCCGGTAGGAAGGGATGTCGACCCGCCGGCCGTCGACCCGCACATGGCCGTGGCCCACGAGCTGGCGGGCCGCATAGGGCCTGGAAAAGAACAATATTGACACATTGTTCATTCATAAGCTTGGTCACTGCCCCTGCTTACGCTTGGTACGAGGGCGAACTGTGTAGTTCCACTCGCCATGGAATGAGTGTGGTTTGATCCGCAGGTCT
>CAYQJL010000062.1:0-4386 GCA_964417675.1 uncultured bacterium
TTCAGCCACCCCTCGATGTCGCGCTTGCGGAAGGCACCGCCCGGGAAGGCGGCGTGCTCGTAGAGGTCGGCGGCCGCCACGACGATGTACATGCACCGCCCCGAGTCCGGCAACGCGCCGGCCAGCATGTTCTGCGGATGCCGCGCGCGGGTGGATAGGAAGATCCATCCACATTTACGGACACCCGCCAATCAAGCTGGCGCACCGATGTGGACGTCGCATGGCTTCGCCACCACCGCATTGCCTGTACCATGCCCTCCCCGCCTCGTCTTCGCCCTTCTGCAAGAGCTCTCGGGTTCTTGCTGGGCATAGTTCACCCACAACCCGGCAATGACATCGCCAGGGCCTGATAGGGGTATCTGCTGTAGATGAATCCCGCCGCCCCCCGGATTGACGGGATCACGGCGGCGAGCGCGCAGCATCCGGATGCGAGCCAGGCGTCCGCGGCGGCAGGGTCTGGATGTCATCATCCTTCCCGCTCAGATCTGGCTCGTCGATGCCGTGCTCGTCCATCGGCGGGATCAGTTCGCGAGACTCAAACTGCCACATCTCCCGCCCCGCGGCTTCCTCGGAAACCACCACCGACTTCGCCTTGCCCCTGGGGTCACTGATCAGGCCCTTCGCATGGAGCCGCTCCATCACCTCCCAGGGAACCCCCCCAGGGAAGGCCCTTCCAGGCCCGGGTGTTGGGCCCGACCTCTGTTCTATCACCAAGTCGCCACCGGTTCCTTGGCCCCCAGCTCCCGCCGAAAATCGAGCCAAGACCAAGAGATGAGGCGTATGACGGAGAACCCCGGCCGCTCATCCGCCCAACCGGATGCGCCTGATATGCGGCGCAAATGCGTCGAAAATGCGGCGCAAAATCTCTCGCCACGGAGACCCGTTTCCGACATCCATTGTGTCATGGTGAAGCCATCGAATACGGATCTCAGCCTGATCCTCGAATTGGGCGAAGGACAGCGAACCGAGTTCAAGGAGCGTCCCGCGCGGCTCGATCGGGAGCTTGTTGCTTTCGCGAACGCCGCCGGGGGGTCCATCTTCCTCGGCGTGGACGACCGCGGCCGGGTCGTCGGTATCGTGGTGGAGCGCCGCGCGGGCTGCGCGACCCGGTATGCGCGTTCCGGCTGAGGTTACCGGCAAGCGGTCGATCCTCACAACGCCATCGCGCCGTCTATCGCCTGGTGTTCTGTGTCGATGGGTGCATGGGAGGCTTGACGGAGTTCCCAGGCAAAACGATGGCGACTGCATGCGGGTGCGCTGGGCACAGCCGATCCAGCCGCCGAGTCCGTTGGCCGAGCCGGCGGCGGGCCTATGCCAACGGGTATGTCAACCGTAGCCACGCCCAGACCACAAGCCCATGATTTCTCTGGTGCTAGCGGTCGTAGAGGGGACGCAGCCTCTCGACATGGGCGTCTAAGTCGCGCGACTCGGGCGCGCCCTTGACATACTGGCACTCAGCACAGACCCTGATCGAGTCCCGCCGGCCTGCGAGATGCGTAAGACGAAACCGGCGCAAGGCCTCTCCGTTCCAGACCTCTTCGAGAGTTTGCTCGCGCAGATCCCCCACAATCGTTCCGAAGCTCCAGTCCACGCAACAAACGGAGACCTGCCCGTCGAAGTTGATTGCGAGTCGCGAAAACGGTTCGGGGCAAACCGCCCGCTCCCGCAGCACGGCGGTTCCGTCCATACCGGTACTTACCTCGACTCCGAGGGTGAAGTCCTTGAGTTCAGAGTAGGACCAGCCCATGAGTGTGTCGACCCGCAGCTCGTCGGCAATGGACCCGAAGTCGTTACGAAAGGTCTGCAACTCGTCAGTACTCAGGGCCGTGTCGTTGACTTTGGCCACGATCTGCAGCTTCGCATGGCGCCGATTTCGCTCCGCGTGCAGTGCGGCGACGTTGGTGACGATGCGGTCATAGTCCTTCCAGGTCTGGGTCAGCTCCGCATAGTGGGCGTCGTCGATGTGGATCACCGAGATCCGGACCTGGTCCAGTCCGGCGTCCAAGAGCGCAGTTCTTGCCTTCGCATCCAGAAGCGACCCGTTGGTCGTGACCGAGACCAGTTGCGCCACCTCGGCTCCCTCGGCGAGCGCCACCATGTCTCCCAGGCGGCGGTGCAGCAGCGGCTCACCGTCCTTGTAGAGATGCAGAATCGAAAGCCGTCGATTGTGGCGATCGACCAGGTCTTTCAACTGGCCGATGATGCGCTCAAAGAGGCTGTAGTCCATGGTGCCGTTGGGGCGGCCGACCCTGGCGAGGAGATCTTTGTCGGCGGTGGGGCAGAAGGCGCAGCGAAAATTGCAGAGATTGGACGGATCGATGTGGATCGTTTCGGGCACCGGCATCGGTAGCAGGGTGTGGAGCGGTGCCGCATGGCTGCGGCGAAATCTTCGCAGGCGGGATTGGATGCCCTGGGGAAGGTGCCTGGCGATGCCTCGCAAGGCGCGATCCGCGGATCGGTGATATGAAGCAGACATGGGATCATCCTTCTCTTGGGGGTTCATATTAGACCTGCAATAATGTTACAATATTGGTGAATGAGATGCGAGCCCAGGGAACTCAACCCTTGGATGGATTGCGGGTTCTCGGTCGGTGGTTCATGCCCCGCTCACTATCGCGCCTGGCATTACCGTTCCGCCTCCTGTTCACATTGGAGGGCTAGCTGGATGAATCGTGCCGTGCTCCGTGGGGATGACCTGAAAGGGACGTCTTCGCCCTTTTCGGTTGCTGAGATCACCAAGTCTGAAGAGTGGCAGGCGGTTTGCGATACGAGTTCCACCAGCACGTTCTTTCATACACCGAGGTGGTACCGGGCCTTCGAGGCGAGCGATCCCTCAGCCAGGATCCGTGTCTATTCGTTCTGCTTCCCGGATGGTGCCCGCGCTGTCTTTCCCGCGCTGCTCCGGTCACGATTGGGTGGGCTATGGCAGAATGAGGAGAGCGGTCCGGCTGGTTGCTACGGCGGGTGGATTGCCGAGCGGCCTCTGACGACGGGTGAGGCGCGCGCGGTGGCCGAGTTCATCCTGGCGCATGCGCGCAACTTGGTCTGGCGGACGAATCCTTTTGACCCGAGTCAGGCGCAGATTGGCGGTGTTACCATCCGTCCCGATTCGACTGAAGTGCTTGACCTGCCCCAGTATGACAATGCCGCTACGCTACTGAAACACTATCACCACAGCGCACGCAAACAGATCAACAAGGGATGTCGTGCCGGACTCAAAGCCAGGATTGCAGAGGATTGGGCATCCTGGGAGGCCTACTACCGCGTCTACGAAGGCCGGCTGAGACGATGGGGCAAAGCCGCAACGAGCTGGTACCCGCGCGAGCTTTTCCACGCACTCTGGCAGGATCGTGCCGATGCGGTGAGGCTGTGGGTCGTAACCCACGACGATCGGGTTGTTGGCGGCAATATGAACTTCTACCATGGTAAGCACTGTGTCGAGTGGCATGCCGCATACGATTGCGACATGTTTCACTGCGGCGTGCGCAACTACCTCGTTGATACGATACTGCGGGATGCCCTGGAACGTGGCTACATATGGTATGACTTCAATCCCAGTGGGGGGAATGAGGGATCACGGCGTTTCAAGCAGACCTTCGGCACCGAGTCGCTTCGGACGGACCTGCTCATCTATCGCCGTGGACTCTACGCTTCCGACGGTTTGCGCTCAGCGATGCGGGTGGCCCGATCCATCCTTGTGCGCCGGGGCAATGCCGGCGCAGCACAAACTACCGAATCCAAGTCGCCTCGTGGTTGCGACGTGCGGCCAGCCCGTTGACTCGTGTCGTGCACGACCTCTTGATGCGACCCCTCGCCATCGATCATGCTCCCCTCCAAGCTTAGAAACCGGCAACCCACATGCTGAACGGGGAATCTCAGCCGAGCATGCTAAGCACCCACTGGGCCATGGCCCCATGATGCCAATGCACCATCGATTCCACCATGCAGCACGGCAAGCTGATGCCGCGGCGCCAGATTCTCCACCTGCAGAGCCGCTCGGGAGCGGATGACGACGGCGATCAGATCCCACAGGGAGGCGAGCCATTTTGTGGCATGCTTGTCCCAGAGGTGGTTGACGACTCCATGCACGCGGAGGGGATCTCGAAGCAAGGAGGCCCTTGGCAAGCGGATTCTGACGGCGGCCGCGCTGCGTACACGCGACGCTCCAACTGTCGATCCGTCTGGGCGATCCGTCTGGGCGTTCGAGTTCCTGGGATCCACAGGTCCGAAGCGGGCAATCGATCGCAGCGTGTAGTACTTCCCCCGGTGGGTATAGCTGCTCAAGTACTCGAGTTCCCCGAGCTTGCGGAAGACCGTGGCCCGCGCGGGATGGCCGAGTGCGGCGCGCAGCTCTTCCAGAGTACCGATCTTCTTCTCCTGGAAGAA
>CAYQJL010000063.1:0-9921 GCA_964417675.1 uncultured bacterium
TACCCGAAGTTCGCATAGAGCTTCCTACAAGACATCTCGTAGAACCACAGAAGGACATTGCCCTCGGCTCGGTCCAGGCCGTGGATGGCTCGGCGCAAAGAGGCATCGACGTCCTTGGCAGGCAATCCCTGCCGAAAAGCACCCTGATCCGCCGCGGGGGCGACCGGGCGGGCAACCTCGCGAACGACGGATAGATGAGCGGCGCCAGAATCATAGACAACCGACAAAGGGGCGACCCACCCCGAAGCAGCGAAATCAGAAGCGAGCGACTCTCCTGCAACAGACTCACTAGCAACAGAATACGGAGACATGAGAACCTCCTCGAATGGGGCTTCGCACTGTGACAAAGCGCTCGGTGGTCAATACGGGCCCCGACAGATCCGGGGCCGACTCACACAGAGCCGCTCGCCATCGAACCGGCTCACGCAGAGCTGCTTTCCATGGATTCGGCCTCTACGGGCAACATGACACCGTCCTTGGTGCTATCAGGGATTCCGCCCAGGGTGCCGTTCAGCAAATTGCGCATGGAGTAGTGGCAGAAGTGGCGTAGTGCGAACTGTACCTTCCCATGTCTAGCAAATGTGAGGCCACAAGTCAACAATCTTGTACAACAAGTGTTGAACGATCTATGGAAGGTTTGCGAACACATGTGAGACAGACGCGAGTAAACTCCACTCCACAAGGGCGAGACGTCCACCCTTGCACCGCCGCCCCGTCGGATTGCAGGCTTGCCCGGCGCGGCCGGGCGCGTCACACTGCCGGCCATGGAACAGATCGACGTCGACATCCGCACACCCAACATCCGGCTCGACGGCTTGCTCAAATTCGCTTCGCTGGTCGGGACCGGCGGCGAGGCCAAGTTTCTGATCCAGAACGGCCGGGTCCGGGTCAACGGTCGCACCGAGACGCGCCGCGGTCACCGGATCGAGCCCGGGGATGAGGTTCTCATCCTGGATGAGACCGGCGCGGCGGCCGCCGGGATTCGGGTGTCGGCCGCCACTCCGTAGGAAACACCCCGGCGCCCACCCTGGAAACGGCACCGGGACCGCGCGCCCGCTTGACCGGGCGCCCCCGGCTTCCTATGCTGCT
Source organism: uncultured bacterium (assembly GCA_964417675.1). GTDB lineage: Bacteria > Eisenbacteria > RBG-16-71-46 > CAIMUX01 > WJJG01 > CAYQJL01. The sequence goes on from CAYQJL010000063.1 coordinate 1,090, forward strand.
GCGCGTGGGCGTGACAACCTCAAAGGCAGCACCGGCGCGTTCGGTCGCGAGCGCGCCGCCGAAACCGGCACACCGGGCAAAGGGGCCTTCCACGAGCATCGATCTGATCAAAGCGCTGTACCGGGAGCGACCGCACGCGGCGCTCTACACCCCTTTCTGCAAGATCCGCGATGTGCTTGCGGAGTGCAGCTACCTGGTCTCGACCGATGGCCAGCGGCTAAGCGCCGCGGTGGCCTACACGCAGGACTCGATCGAGTTCGCCTGGGCGCTGTCTGGACGGGCCGAGACGTTGCGCAATCTGATCGTCCAGGCCCGCCATCGCTTGCGTAAGGTCAGCTTCGTGGCGGTGGTCGAGACCGGGTCGCGGAGCTGGAGCCAGGTGCTCGGCCTTCCGATGCTGGGCCGTTACTATCGCTCCTATCTTCCCACCGTGGAGGCCCCCCAGGTCGAGTTGCCCGAGGGCTATCGCTTTCTCCCACTCGATGCCACCGCGGATGCCGAACAGGCTGCCGGGATCTTGAATCATGCCTACCCGAGCCTGCGCCATCTGACCAGCGCCGCCCGCATTCAGAAGCTGGCGGCCCGCCCCTACTACCGGCCCGACCTGTGGTTCTTCCTGCAACAGGTGTCCACCGGCGCATTGGTGGGCCTGGCCTTGGGTGGATTCTGCGAGGAACTGGCCGAGGGGTTCATCGATTGGGTCGAGGTGATCCCGCGCCACCGGGGGCATGGCCTGGGGCGCTTGCTGATCCTCGAAGCGATTCGGCGGCTTAGCCCGGAGGCCGAGTTCATAACCGGATCGGGCTCGCTCGACGCACCGTTCGTCGTTGGAGATCTTTACGAGCGCTGCGGATTCTCCCAAACCAGGCAATGGACCGTCCTGGGCGAGGGCCGGCGGAAGGAACACCACCTGGAGGCCCTCTTCGTCCCTCCCAGCGGTCCGCGATCGCCGATGATCTAAGGCGCGCCAACATGCAATGGGTGACCAGCTACTTTGGAAACCGGATCCTGCGCCACGTGCGGCAGGACATGCGACATCTGGCCGGCAGCGGATTCCACGAGGTCGTTCACACCTTCTCCGAGAATGACCTGTTCTATGCCTCCGCCACCATGCAGGACCTCGTCAGGGCCACCCAGGATGCCGGATTGAGCGTGCAGATCGATCCGTGGGGCGTGGCCGGCATTTTCGGCGGGGAGGCCTTCTCCCGATGGATTCTCGAAGAGCCCGAACTCCAACAGCGCGGCCCCTCCGGCCGCCTTCTGGGAGGCGCCTGCCTGAACCATCCCGGTCTGCGGGAGAAGATGGCGCGCTGGCTCGACGCCGCGGCCCGCACCGGCGCCGACCGGGTGTTCTGGGACGAACCGCACTGGTCGCCGCGCGGGCCCCGGAATCCCGGCGGTGAACTGTGCGTCTGTGAGCATTGCCTGGCGGCGGCCCGGCAGTGGTGCGAGCAGCAACGTGTCACGGTTCCGGCCGGCACGGCCGCATCCGCCCCCACCGGAGGGTTCCCCGAGGCGCTCTTTCACCCGTTCCGGGCCGCTTCGGTGCTTCGCCTGCTCGCGGACCTGTGCCGGCTGGCCCGGGAGCGCGGCCTGCCGTCGAGCATCTGTGTCCTGCCGTTGGGCGTGCTGGACCAGCCGGTTCTCGACTGGAAGCCCTTTGCCGGCCTGCCCGGGGTCGAGCTGTTCGGCACCGATCCCTACTGGCAGGCGTTTGGGATCGACGATGCCGCGGATCGGGATCGCTTCATCGACACGAATTGCTCCTTGGCACAGGCGGCGGCGCGGGAGGCCGGTGTGGCCACGATGCTGTGGATTCAAGCCTTCCGGGTTCCCGTGGAGCGACAGGCCGACCTTCTCGAGGGCGCCCGCCGGCTGCTCGGCAACGCACCGGACCTGGCCGCCATCTGGGGCTTCGAGGCCTGTGCCCACATGAGCGAGCTGGCCTGCGGGCAAGCCTACGAGTTCTGGGAGCGTCTGCTCGAACTCGTCCGCGAGACGAGCGCCGGCCAACGCGCCAGGCAGGGCTGATCCGATGCAGAGACCACCCCGGGCACGCACCCACGTCGCGACCACCGGATCCTCCCTTGCATCCTCGCGACATCCATCCATGGGGGCCGTCGGCGCTCCCCCCGGGCTGGCCGATTGGCGCCTCCTGCCCACGCTTCTGGTGCAGCGGCGGCGCAAGCGGCGCCATCAAGTGGTGTTGCTGATCCCCCCGGCGGACTACTCCGGACGGGTCCGGCTGAGCGTGATCAGCGGGGATGAGCGTATCGAGTACAGCGCGGCCTGGGCCGAGGCGGGTCATCCGGTGGATCTGCCGCCGGAGGAAGCCGCCGATCTCCAGCCCTGGGTGCGTGAGGCCCACCTGATTCTGGGCCGTTCCCTGGGAAGACCGCGCGGGGTGATGGCGGCCTCGGCCGAACAGAACACCTCGGGCGAGCAGGCGGCTTCAGGCAAGCAGGCGGCTTCAGGCGAGCAGGCAAGATCGGGCCAGCCGGCGGCTGCGGGCGAATCGCATCCGCGGTGGCCCCTGCCGTTTCTGGTCCCTCAACAGCCGCGGTCACGCTCGGAGGCCGATCTCATTCTCGAGACCCACTTCGAGGAGGACGAGCCCCGCCACACGGCGACCGCCACCCTCAGCTTCCGGCCCGTCTACCCGCTCAGCCGGATCTACCTGGTGCCGATCCTCTCGGCCCGGCGCGCGCATGATCAGGAGAGCTGGGATGCGACCCTGGCCGCGGCGGTGCGACAGGCCCGGCATCGCCGTGAGGTCCGCTTCGCGATCGACTCGCCGCCGGCCGCCGCCGAGTCGCGCCCGGAAGATCCGATCCGCCGATTGATCGCCCACGGTCAGGTGGAACGGGTCGCCAGCGGCCATCCGGAAGATCCTCCCGGCCGGCGCGTGCGGATCGACCTGCCCGCGACCGACTTCGCAATCCTGCCCCCGTCGTTCGCGGGTGGGCTGGCCCGGCCCGTGGCAGAGGAGGCCGCCCTGATCGCGGTCGAGTCCCTGGCCGGACGGACGCGCGTGATCTACCGGCCCAGGCGATTCTCCACCTTCAATCCGCTCGCGGAGGGACGCGCGCCGCTGGCCGCGCTGTTCTTCCAGCAGGCGTTGGCGGAAGGCCTGACTCTTTCCCATATTGGCACCGGTCCCCGCAAACTGGAGCCCTATCACGGCGTCATCATCGCCCACTGGGATTCGGCCAGCGAATGGAAGGCGCTCGGCAAGAGCGTGGCCCGCTGGAACCGCGCATACTCCTCGCCCGAGATTCTCCTGGCAACGCCCTCGGATCTATTGACGGCGCTCGAGGAACTTCACGCGCTGGGCCGCGTACAGACCAAGACCCTTTGACAGCCATCGGGACCGAGAGCGATCTGCACGGTGGCTCCGGGCACAAGTCTGGGGCGGGAGTACATGGGATCGTGACTGGCACACACCAAGCATCGACAGGCAGCCGCCAAGCATCGACACGCAGGCGCCAAGCCCGCAGCGCGGCGGCGGTGATGCCGCGCTGGCTCATTCCACTGATGGGGCTGTGCGGCATCCTGGCGGCGCAGGCCCACACACTGGAGGCAACCGCGGGGGAGTCTCCCGCGAGCGCGGCCCATCCCGTGAAGGTCGACCTCGGCCTCTTCCCGGCCCTGTTCTACACACCGGATACCGGTCTCGGCGGGGGACTGGGCGGATCGATCACCTGGCGCGACACCCTGACCACGCCCCGGGAGCGTCCCAACAGCCTGTCGGGCATCCTGTTCTACACCGCCAAGAACCAGACGATTCTCTTCATGCAGCCGCGCCTCTATGCGGGCCACCGCTGGCTCGTGCAGAGCGATTTCTCCTACCGCAAGTTCCCCTTCGTGACCTACGGCATCGGCAATGACACCGACCTGGCCGCCGAGGAGGAGTACACCACGGAAACCTTCGAGATCGGGCCGGCGGTGCTCTATCGCATCAATCCGCGCCTGTCGATCGGGGCGTCGCTGCAGTTTCGCAAGCTGGCGGTTCTGGAGTACGAGGATGACGGCTTCGTCGCCGGCCGCATGCGCGCCGGCCAGCCTCCGCAGCGCGGGTATGCGTCCGGATTCGGTCCCCTGCTCGAATGGGACAGCCGGGACAACCTGTTCGCCTCCGAGCGCGGGCAGTTTCTCCAGGTCGGTCACCGGCGCTTCCATGAAGCATTCGGCAGTGACATCGACTTTGAGGAATACCTGGTCGATGCCCGTCAGTTTCTTCCCCTGGGGCGCGGCCACTCGCTGGCCTTCCAGGTGATTGGGGTTCGCCGAAGCGGATCGTTCTTCTTCACCGACTACGCGTCGCTCAGTGAGATCCAGCGCGGGATCCCGGTGAGCCGCTATCAGGATCGCATGATGGTGATGGCCCAGGCCGAGTGGCGGCTGCCGATCTCCCGGCGATTCAGTGCCATGCTCTTCGCCGCCGGAGGGCAGGTGGCCGCCGATTGGGACGGCCTGCGGGCTTCCGACACCCACCCCAGCGCCGGTGGCGGCATCCGCTACGCCCTCAATCCGCAAGAGCGCATCCGCATCCGCATCGACCTGGGCGTGGGGGCCGAGGGGTCCCAGGTCTACTTCCAGTTCAGCGAGGCGTTCTAGGATCCCGGCGGAGGTCCGCGGCTGTACCTGCCGAGAACACGAATGCCCAGACAGATCGGCAGTTGGAGCCGCGCGTCTACTTGGCGGCCCACCGCGAAAAACCGCCCAGGCGGCGGCCGGCATCGACCGGCATCGACCGGGGCCGACCGGGGCGGCCGGCGTCGACCGGCGTCGACCGGGGGCGGCCGGCATCGACCGGCGCCGACCGGCAGGAAAGGGGATTCCCCTCCGGAGCTCTCTGGCTCCGGAGGGGAGTGCTCGGATCGAGACGCGCCGACCTTACGTTCGAATCAGAACGTTCGTGTCAGATGACCCCTCAGGAGGCCATCCGGCACTAGCGCAAGACCGTCATTTGACGCACCTGCAGGATCTCCGACGTCTCCAAGCGGATGTAATACACGCCCGAGGCAATCGGATGGCCGGCATCGTCACGGCCGTCGAAGGCGATCGGATGCGTGCCGGCACCAATCTGCTCGTTCACCAGTGAGCGCAGCCGGCGACCGGAGATGTCATAGAGCTCCAGCTTCACGTGCGTCGCCTGGGCCGTCTGGTAGACGATCTGGCTGCTGCCGCTGTTTGGGTTGCGGCCGAAGGAGACGAAGCCGCTTCGCACCGCCTGCTGTTCGCCCGGCGTCTCCTGGAAGAACTCGCGAACGGCACTCAGCGAGAAGTCGTCCACAGCGGCCTCGACCAGCGAGCCGTCCCCTTCATCGGCGGCAATGAAGCGGATCTGCACCTGGCCGGTCAGCGGAATGAACTCCTCGAGGTTGAACTCGAAGTAGGTCCACTCATTGGCCGTGGTCTGCGTGTGTTCGAGCGAGACCCAGTTCTCGCCGTCGGCGGTTACGTCCACGTCCCACCAGTCGTTGTCCGGTGAGTTCCCCCATGAGTTCGTGTACCAACGCCAATAGCCGATCGTCGCCGAGGTGGCATTGCTCAGGTCGAAGACGGGCGTGAGCAGGGTCGTGCGGCCGCCATCGACATCCGCCTCTCCAGCCGATCCTCCCACTGGACCGTTCTGCGTCACGAAACAGATCTCAGCCGAACCGGGGGTGTGATCGTACTCGGGCTGGATCTGGTGCTGCTCGTAGGTCGTACCAATCGGTTCGGCCCGTTCCCACATACCGGTCGTGGCGTCATCGGTCGGCAGACCCAGGGTCCAGCCGCGATCGGTCTCCGCATCGTCGAACCAGGCACCGACCGTGAGATCGAAACCGACCGCTGTGGCAAAGCCTCCGTCGCCCATGAGATGCAGCGTGAAGGGGATCGCGGCCGGATCGGGACAGCTCGGGCTCACCTCGAACTGGAACGAACCGCACAGCACCGCGTCGCCGACCGCGATTGGATCGCAATTGCCGGCGTCATCGTAGATGGTGATCTCCGGGCTGGAGCAGACCAACTGGGCCGTCAGCGCGCCCGCGCCCGCGTGCCCCGCGTTGTTCAGCCAGATCTGCAGGCCGATGAGCTCGCCCGGATCGGCCACGCCGTTGCCGTTGCCCGAGCCACCCCAGTCGCTGATGATCTGGGACCCGGCACAGAGCACCGGAGCCTGTGCCGTGATGTGAAATCCGCCGTCCCAGTCGCCCTGGGCGCCGGTTGCCTGGATGCTGAAATCAATAACGTGTTGGTCGGGCACGTTCGTGTCGACCTCGATGATGAAGTCCTCCAGGCCCGCGGCAATGTCCCCCGCGAGGATGTCCGGGTAGGCCGCCGTGGCGAGGGTGATCGTGGTGTAGAGATCCGCTGTGGCCAAGGTGCCGGTCACATCGGTAGCCGCCTCGACACCGACGTTCTCGAGAAAGACAGCCAGGCCGGCCGTCTCGCCATAGTCGAGCAGCCCGTTCTGGTTGCCTTCGTCATGGATGGCAACGTCGTGGTAGACCAGGAACGGCCCGGAGGGCGGAATCACATCGACCTGATCGATGATCGGCAGGTGGTTTGCCTTGACCACCTTGAGCGTAAGCGTCGACGGCTGCGGATCGCCGGGATCGAGCACGGCCACACCGCTGGCGTTGGTGGTGGCGGTGGCCCAGATCGCAGGATCGTCTCCATAGACCGTCACGCTGGCTCCGGCCACGGGCACCCCGCTGGCGCGCACGGTCACCTCGTAGACGCCGGTGCCCATCAGGTACGTGCCCGGGTGCTGTGCCGTCAAAGGATCGTAGACGTCGACCCATTGCGGCATGGCCGGGTCGCCCAGGAGGCACAGCTCGTAATGACACCACAGCATCCAGTCGTTGAGCATCCAGATGCAGTCGGTCTTCGAGTCCACGTTCATCCAGCCGACGGTGTGAATGCCCTCACTGTAGAGTGCGTCGACGAGCTGGCGATTGAAATGTTGCGAGGGTCCCTCGGTCGATCCCGGCATGTACCAGCCGTAGCGCGTGTTGCCCAGATAGGCCGCGGCGCCATACTCGTGGTAGAGGAAGACCTCGGAAATCGAGTCGGTCGACGGATTGTCGAAGTTGTTCGAGATGCAGCCCTGGGAGGAGATGAAGCAGTACGTATGGGTGACGCCGTCGGCGGTCATCAGGGCCACGTCGGGGTTCTGCATCTTCATGTTGTAGGTCGTATTGGAGTGGCCCAGATGGTGGGAGCTGGCGTGACCGGCGTTGAAGAGGTCGATCACGTCGTACTTGTCCCAGTTACCTGAGCGTTCATAGAGCGTCTGCTTGGTGTAGTCGCCGGGATACCCACTGGTCGTGTAGCCGTGGGTGGTGGCGTAATCCTTCACCTCGTCCATCGAGTCGCCGCCCCAGGTGGAGCTGTCCAGGGACTCGCCGATGAAAAGAGCCTTCTTGACCTCACTGACCACCGGCGCCTCGGTGTAGAGCGCGTTCTTGTGCATCCAGCGGTTCAGCTCGGTCGTGTTGCTGATCGAGGCGCGTCCTACGGCAACCTCCCCGATCAGATCGTACTCGCCGTGCTCGCCCCAGCGGTTGTCGTTGTCGTCGTTCCAGGTGCCGTCGAGACCTTCGTAGTAGCAGTCGCCGGGGAAGTTATCGACCGTCCCGCCGGCATTGACGTAGAGCGGCCGGATCGGGACGACGTCGTAGTCGCCGCCCAAGAGCACGTAGAGCGTACCCCAGTTCTCGTAGGCATCGATGATGAAGTTGCGGATGCGCATCTGCAGATCGTCGCCCGAGTAGAGCGCGTTGATCTCGCTCGTCGTCATGATGTGGGCGCGCAGACCGCGCGAGGATTGCATCGCCGCCAGAGGTTCGAAGGCATCGGCGAAGGCGTCGGTCGTCACGATGACATAGGGATAGTAGCCGGGCTCGACGCGCTGCTGGCCGATCTGCACGGCACCGATGTCGTCGTAACGCGACAGATCTCCGGGATTGAGCACCAGCTCATCGATGCGCTGGAGCACGTACGGGTCGCGCCGGAGCAAAGCTCCAGCAATCTCGCCGGACGCGGCCGGCGCGGTCTCCACTTCCAGGTGCACGCGCGCGAACCAGGCCAACTCGCCGTCGGCGGGGCGGTAGGCAAAGGGCGTGACGCGGAAGAAGGCCAGCGAATGCCCCCAGGCACGCTGCACGGTGACGAGCTCGGCCGCCTCGGCCGGATAGCTGTCCGCGCTGCCGTAGATGTCCGCATTCGCCTCGGTCGCTGCCCCGGGCCCAAGGCTGATGGGCCGGGGCTCTTGAGCATGGCGCAGCGGAGCGATGTTCGAGAGAATCTCACCCCCCTCCGTGGTAATCTTGACGGATGTGATCTCCTCACCGGGCGGCAGGAGAAGCACGGCCTCGCGCGCCGGCAACAGCGGGTGGCCGGGCTGGCCAAGCGGCGTGCATTCGGGCGACTGGAGTCGCGTTACACCCTGCGCTTCTTGCAGCGTGGGCGCGGCGAAATCGAGAGCGACCTGGATCGTGTTGTTCGCTTGGGCCGTGCCGCTGAGCAGCGCGACCAGTGCGAATGCGATCGATGCGAGTGGGCCAAAGAAACGCATCTTCGACTCCTTTCCTCCGTTCATCGGGTGAGGACTCTGCGGATCCCCGGGTGCCTGGGGGAATGGCAACGGCGAGACCCCTTCTTGGCGGAGATCACTGGGTTGGGGAAAGACCCTACCTGCGACCCCACACGTGCAACAATTCTACACCATTGTGACGCACCTGAGTACAGGTGTCCACAACTGAGCCCAGAGTGAATGGGTCAGGTGGGCGGGTGGATGGGCGGGTGGATGGGTGGCCGGGTGGCCGGGCCGGTGGATGG
>CAYQJL010000064.1:0-36203 GCA_964417675.1 uncultured bacterium
TGCGGAGAAAACGCGCCCGGTCACTTGCCACGCGGCCTATGGGCAGCAACTCGTTTCATCCGATGCGGGTCGGCCGAACGGGCGGTGGGAAACTAGCCCGCGGCTCATCGACGGCGGGCGCCGTCCGGGGCCAGACCTAGGATTCCTTCGTCTCCTTCCGGCTCTTGGCGTCGGAAGCCTCTTGCTCGGGCAACCGCTCCTTGTTCGCATCCGGTTCATCGCGAATGCCGTGCTTGAACTCGGTGATGCCCCGGCCCAGGCCACGCGCCAGCTCCGGTATCTTGCGCCCGCCGAAAAGCACCAACAGGATCAGGAGAACAACCAGAATCTCCTGCATGCCGAGTGGCCCCAACAACCAGAACAGTGGTTGCATCAACATCGTGCCTCCTTGCCGGAGAGAGGCACTCCGCCCTCTCCGTTAGCGATGACCGCCACGTGAGCCTAGCACGGAAGGCCCTTGACTACCAGATCGCTTCGACCCGGGGCGCAAGGATCGGAATCGCCCGGCGGGAGGCTCGCTAGTCGCCCTCCGGCAGCGCCCGGGCGGCATCGTCGCCCAGGATGATCAACACGTCGCCCTCGGGGGACACGGCCCGGGTCTGCAGGAGCAGCCGGCCGACGCCGAAGGTCTCCTGCATGAAGGCACAGACCTGCTCGGCCGCCCCGGCCTTCCCGCTCCGATCGATCACCAGCGTCGTTGCATAATCCTCGCGGTCCGCATTGCTCACGCCGAAGACATCGAAGCCGGCATCCCGCAGATGGGAACGGTACCCGGCCGCGAGACGGTTGACCCCGCAGCCGTTGGTCAGAAAGACCCGGATCGGCGCCTCGGACGAACCGATCTCGCCCACGACCCGCGCGGGGCCGCCCGCCGGGTCTTCGTGGGTGAACCGGCCGGCCTGGTACTCGGGGGCCGACTCATGGTGTCCGGAGAGGGAGCGCAGCAAATCCGTCGGCGTCAACTCCCAGGTGACCGCCGGCGTGATGCGCGCCGCGCGGTCGGGCATCACCTGGGAGACATCGATCAGCCCCAGATGCGACGCGGCGAACAAACCAACGACCAGCAGCAGCAACCCGGCAAGCAGGCCGCGCGCCAGGCGTCCCCAGAGGGAGGCCGGCGGCCGGCGGCGGGTCCGCGAGAAACGCGAGCCGGTACGCCCGGTCGAGGCCCGGCGGCTGCGACCGGGACTCACGGCAGCACCTCATGCAATCGACTCCAGGCCTGGGCCGGACTCTCGGGAACGGCCTTGATCCCGGACACCAGCGGAAGAAAGTTCAGATCTCCGGCCCAGCGTGGGATCAGCCGGATGGCGAGCACCTCACCGGCCCCCGAATTCCAGCCGAAGTTGAGAGCATCGAACCGGTAGACCCTGCGCAGGGCCGCCTCCCCGACCTGCAGAAGGTGCGCCATCTCGTGACGCTCCCGGTCATGAAGTGACAGCCAACAGGTCACCGGCCGCTTGGGAAAGACGATCAATTGACCGCTGTTGAATCCCGGGCGGTCCACGGCCAGACAGGCATGATCGCCCACCTTGAGCAGGCCCGTCCGGGGATCGATCCGATCTGCGGGATGCCAGCGGGCCGCACCCCGGCTCGTCTCGCGGGAGCGGCGGTGATAGATCTCCTCGATCGCACGAAGCTGATCGACGGTATTGACGCCCTGGACCTCCTCGTCGCTCTCCAGATGATAGGTGCCGACCCGTCCCCCGCCGGCGCGAAGAATGGCCACCACGTCGGTGAGATAGTATTCGCCCTGCCGGTTGGTCGGGCGAATCTCCGCCAGGGAGGCGAACAGCTCGGCGGCCGAGAGGGCCATGATGCCCGAGTTGATTTCGGCGATCTTCTCCTGCCCGGGTTCGAGATCGGCCTGCTCGCGAATCGACAGCATGCGTCCGAGGGCATCGCGCAGGATCCGGCCGTACCCATGGGGATTCGCCACGGTGGCGGTGAGGATCGTGGCCAGGTTCTGCTCGCCATGATGCACCTCGAGCAGCGCGCGGATCGTCTCGGGGGACAGCAGGGGAACATCCCCATAGAGAACCAGGACCGTGCCACGGAAGGAGGACAGGGACGGGCCGGCCTTCATCACGGCGTCCCCGGTCCCGAGCTGCCGTTGCTGCAAGACCACCGTGACGTCCTGTCCGGACAAGGTCTCCCGCACCTGCTCGGCATGATAGCCCAAAACCAGGATCAGCTGCGCCGGGTCCACCGCGCGGGCACTGGCCAGGACGTGGTCAAGCAGCGGGCGCCCGGCGAGTGGATGGAGCACCTTGGGCAGGTCGCCCGGCATCCGGGTGCCCTTGCCCGCGGCCAGGATGACAATGGCAAGCTCCTGCATGGGACTCCTTTCGTCCGGATCTATCTCTTGGGCGCGAAGCGCTCGGCCATCTGTCCGCCCGGCACATTGATCTGCAGATTGTCGATCAGGCGCGCCTGCCCCAATCGGGCGGCAATGGCGATCAGCAGCCGGCCCGTCAGCACCTGAAGCGGTTCGAGGCTTTCCGGATCGACCATGTCCAGGTATTCGATCTCAAACGCAGTCCCGGTCAGGATGTGATCGCGCATGCGGGCGGCCAGGGCCCGTGGATCCCGCTCGCCACCCACCAGAATCTCGCGCTGCGCCAGCCGCAATGCCTCATACAGCCGGGGGGCGGCGGCCCGCTCGGCCTCGGTCAGATAGCGATTGCGGGAACTCATCGCCAGCCCGTCCTTCTCGCGCTTGGTGGCGCAGACGGTGACCTTCACATCCACATCCAGATCCCGCAGCATCTTCTGAAGAATGACCGCCTGCTGGGCATCCTTCTGGCCGAGATACAGGCGGTGCGGCTGTACGATGCCCAGCAGCTTCATCACCGCCGTACAGACCCCATCGAAGTGCCCGGGGCGGCTAGCGCCGCACAGTTTGCCCGCCATCGGCCCGACGGTGATCAGGCTGCTGAAGTCGGGCGGGTACATCTCGGCAGCCTCCGGGATGAACAGGGCATCGACCCCCTCGGCACGAGCCTTGTCCAGGTCGCGGGCCAGATCCCGAGGATACGCCTGGTAGTCCTCCTGCGGACCGAACTGAAGCGGATTGACGAAGATGCTGACCACCACGACATCACTCTGGCTGCGCGCCTTGCGCATCAACTCGAGGTGTCCCTCGTGAAAGGCGCCCATGGTCGGCACGAACCCGATGCGCTGGCCGGCTTCCCGAGCCTGACGGGAGAAGCGGCGCTGAGACTCCGCGGATTGGAGGCGTCGCATGCCGGCCCCGGCAACCACACTGGCCTCCGGAAGAACCGCTGGCGGCGCGGGCCGCACCGCAGGGCTCCCCGCGGAGCGCTCCGCCCGGGCCACCGTCTCGCGGGAGGCGGCCTTCTTCGAAACTGCCTTCCGGGAAGCGGTCTTCTTCACGTCCGCCTTCCTCGAGGCGGCCTTCTTCGAGGTGGTCTTCCTCGAGGCGGCCTTCTTCGAGGCGGCCTTCTTCGAGGTGGTCCTCTTCGAGGTGGTCCTCTTCGAGGCGGCTTTCTTTCCAGCCGGCTTCTTGGAATCGGAATGTGGCGAGGCCGACCATGACACCGCAGCCATTGGCATCATCACTTCTCCTTCTCTCCCAGGCCATAGCTGTGCTCGGGGCCCGGGTACTCACCGCTCGAAACGGCATCCACATACTCCCGCAGAGCGCTCTGAATCAAACGTCCACCCTCGAGAAACCGCCGGACGAACCGCGGCTGGAATTCGGTGAAGAGCCCCAGCATGTCATGCAGGACCAGCACCTGGCCATCACAGTCCGGCCCGGCGCCAATTCCGATGGTGGGAATGCCGATTCCGGCCGTGATCTCGGCCGCCAGGGGCGCCGGCATCATCTCCAGCACGATCGCGAAACAGCCGGCCTCCTCCAGGCGATGCGCATCCTGCTTCAGACGGTCGGCTTCCGCCCCATGCCGTCCCCGTACGCCGTACCCGCCGAACGCCAGGATCGATTGGGGGGTCAGGCCCAGATGGCCCATGACCGGAATCCCGCTGTCGGACAACGCCCGGATCGCCGCGACCGTACGGGCACCCCCCTCCAGCTTCACCGCGTCGGCGCCACCCTCCTTGACCAGCCGCCCCGCTGAAAGCAGCGCCTGCCGGCGCGACACCTGATAACTCATGAACGGCAGATCCGCCACCACCAGCGCACGTGACGCGCCCCGCCGCACCGCGCGGGTGTGATGGATCATCTCCTCCATGGTGACCGGCAACGTGCTCTCGTACCCGAGAATCACCTGGCCCAGGCTGTCACCGACCAACAGGACCGGGATGCCGGCCTGCTCCAACAGCCGGGCGAAGGTCACATCGTAGCAGGTCAGGACCGGAATCTTGCGGCCCTTCCGCTTCCATCTCGCCAAATCGGGAGCCGTGACCTTCTCGTTGCTCATTGTCGATCCCTCCCGCCGAGCTCATCCATGATGCTCGCCCGGCACGAACATCACCCGGCCACCGCGCTGGCTCGCCAGGGCCCGCCACAGATCCGCCACCCGCGACAGGTCATGCGCGAAATCGACCTCACCGCTATTGACGACCATGACCGGCGTTGCGCTGTAATGGCCGAAGAAGTAGTTGTACGCATCCGCCAGCATCTCGAGATAGGCCGGATCCATGTTGCGCTCGAACTCGCGGCCGCGTCTGGATATACGTTCCAGGAGCTGATCGGTGCTGGCCATCAGGTACACGATCCGATCCGGCTTGGGCAGGTCCCGCTCCATCAGGGAGAAGACCTGGTTGTACATGTCCAGTTCAGCATCATCCAGATTGATGTTCGCGAAGATGCGGTCCTTCTCAAACATGTAGTCGCTGATCACCGGGCCGTGAAACAGGTCGCGCTGCAGCATCTTCTTCTGCTGGCGATACCGGCTGAGCAGGAAGAAGATCTGGGTCTGAAACGCGTACGCTCGCCGGTCGCGGTAGAAATCGGGCAGGAACGGGTTCTCCTCGACGACCTCGAGCACGCGGTGGCCACCCACGAAGTCCGCGAGCCGTTTGGCAAGCGTGGTCTTGCCCACCCCGATGACACCCTCGATGGCGATGTACTGCATCTGTCCGCCGTGAACTGCGGCCACCGGTGCCTATCCTCCCTACCGCCCGGCACGCTCCCCGTGCCGCACCACCCCTTCATCGCCCAACGCTCTGCACATCTGGCGCGCGGACTCGCCGCGCTGCGGATGCACCCACTCCGGCAACACCTCCGCCAGGGGCACCAAGACAAAGGGCCGCTCGTGCAGGCGCGGATGAGGCAGCGTCAGGCCGCATCCCAGGATGGCCTCATCACCATAGAGCAGCAGATCCACATCGATGGTGCGCGGTCCCCAGCGGTGGGTCCGCTCGCGCCCCAGTTCGCGTTCGATCGCGAGCGCGTGATCAAGAAGCGCCTCCGGCAGTTGATGGCTCTCAATCACCACCACCTGGTTCAGGTAGCGCTGCTGCCCGGCGGGACCCACCGGTTCGGTCTCGTATACGGATGAGATCCCCACGACCGCTCCCATGCGCGCACCGATCAGGACCCGCGCCTGCGCCAGGAAACGCTCGCGAACGCCCAGATTGCTACCCAGAGCGATGGCCACGACTTCCCCCCGCGGGGAGCGTTCTCCGACAGGCTGACCGGCCCCGGACACCGAACCTGAAGATGACGTGCGGGATTGCATCCTGCCCGAATCGCTTTCTCTCCAACACCCGGCCCACCGGCCGTCGTGGCGCCTCGTCCGGCTACACCCTTGACATGGGCAACAATCAATGATCGCCTTCCCAAGGGATGACTCCCCGAGAAGGTAGGAGACTCGTGCAAGGCGCGCAAGCCCCACCTTGGCGCAACAAGAGATCGAAGGCCCGGTATCCGGAGGATGTGTGCCCCTTACGGTCTGGCTGGTGTCGGCGTCCTATCTCCCCTACCCGGGCGGCATCACCGAGCATGTCTGGCATCTCTCGGCAGCGTTGGCCCAGCGCGGGCATCGAGTGACGATCCTGACCGGAACTCCTCTGCTGGGCGGAACGGGCCGGGACGCCGATCCTCCCGGCGTCCGCGTTCTACGGCACGGTCGCACCGTGCGGATTCCCTCCCACGGCAGCCGTGCCTGTGTGACCGTCGGGTGGCCCTCTCGCGTGGACGGACGGCCCCGGGCGGGTCGGCCGCCGCGGCGGCCGGGCGCACCCCCTCCCGATGTCGTGCATCTGCAGTCGCCACTCGAACCGTTCTTGCCCCTGTGGGCGCTCCAGCATCTTCCCGGGGCCAAGGTGGGAACCTTCCACACGGGTGGATCGCGCCCCCATTGGGGCTACCGCTGGGGCGCCCGCTGGTTGGGGCACTTCGCCAATCTGCTCGACCGGCGCCTGGCCGTTTCCCGCGAAGCGGCCCGCTTCGTCAGAGCCCATCTGCCGGGGGAGTATGAGATCGTACCCAACGGAGTCGATCTACACCGGTTCGCTGCCGGGCCGCTTCCGTGGCGGGCCTCCCGCGAGCCGCTGCGCGCCCTCTGTGTCGGCCGGCTTGATCCCCGCAAGGGCCTCTTCACGCTGTTGGAAGGCCTGGCCTACTACCAGGCGCACACCCGCCGCCAGGGCCTGCCGCCGATGACGTTGACACTGGTCGGGGACGGCCCCCTGCGCGACCGGCTGGCCCGCCGAGCCCGGCGCCTCCAGGTACCGGTGCATTTCCGCGGAAGCGTGACGCGGACGCAGTTGCCAGGCTGCTACCGGGACAGCGACATCTGCCTGGCCCTCTCCGCGCACGGGGAGAGCTTCGGCATCAACCTCCTGGAAGCCATGGCCAGCGGCCGGCCGATCATCGCCGCCAACATCGACGGCTATCGCGACACGGTGGCCGGCTCGGGTGCGGCGCTGCTGGTGGAGGCCGGGTCGGCCACGGCGTGCGGCGAGGCGCTGCTGCGATTGGCGGCCGCGCCCGACTTGCGCCGGCATATGGGCCGGCAAGCCCGACGGCACGCCGAGCATTTCGCCTGGCCGCAGATTGCCGCCCGGGTGGAGGCGATCTATCGCGAGACCGCGCACCGGCGGGGAGCCGCCGCCGGCATCCCTACCGATTCAGGCGGGCGATGCGCAGCAGCCCGCGCAAGGTGAGCGCTTCATCCACCTCCTGAATCGTGGCCGAGGCCCCGGCGATGAGCGGTGCCAGGCCACCGGTCGCAATCACCCGGGCCGGCTCGCCGAGCTGGGTCTCGAGCTGGCGCACGATCCCATCGATCGATCCAACCGCTCCGTAGAAGACACCGCTCTGGATGCTCTCCTCGGTCGTGCGACCGATCGGGACCCGCGGCTGGCGAATTTCGACCTTGGGCAGCTTGGCGGCTCGATGGAAGAGCTCGTCGGCGGAGGTTCGAATCCCCGGCGCGATGGCGCCCCCGCGGTAGCGCCGGCCGCGTCCGATGACATCGAAGGTCGTGGCCGTCCCCAGATCGACCACGATCACCGGCAGCGACCCACCGCAGACAGCCGCCGCATTGGCGATCCGATCCGCACCCAGGGAGTCGGGATCGGGAATGGCAAGCTGCACGCCGGTCTTGACCCGGCTGTGGACCAGGAACGGCCGCGCCGCGAAGAGCCGCGCGGCCATGCCGGCGAACTCGTCGGTCAGCATGGGCACGACCGATCCGATCACGACCTGCCGGGAGCGCGTCAGCTCGGCCAGGCGCCCTTGGCACATGGCCCGCACGAACACCGCGAGTTCATCGGCCGTTCGCCGTACGGTGGAGCTGAGCCGCCAGAACCCGTGGAGCGCATCCCCATCGAACACACCGAGCACGGTCTGCGTATTGCCGATGTCAATGACCAGGATAGGGTCAGCGGGCCGGCTTGCCTGGGGCGTCATGCATTCTCCTCTCTGTCCGGTTGCGCTTCCTGGCGGGCATCCCCGTACTCAGATCGACCAATCATCGGGGAACTCCTTCGGCTCGGGCTTGGGCGGCCGGATCGATCCCGGCGGGCGCGGATCCTTGGGGGGCGCCGGCATCTCCTCGATCGACACCCGTGGATGCTCCTGCACCGGCGTCGACGGCGTTTCCCGCGCGGTTGTCTCCTGCCGGTCGGGATTCTCCTGCTGCCGCCTACCCTCCGCCCCAGCCGGCCGGGAGTCATCCTCCACGGACGCCGGCGGGGCCGCGCCGGCTGGCGCGCCGGCTGGCTCGCCGGCCGGATCGCCGGCCGGATCGCCTGCCGGCTCGCCTGCCGGCTCGCGCTGACCCCGGCAGATCACCGCCGAGATCCAGATGCTCACGAAGTAGAGCAGGATCACCGGTAGGGCCAGGACCAGCTGGGACGGACCATCCCCGGGCGTGACCACCGCCGCGATGAAGAGGATCAAGACAATGGCATGCCGCCATTTCGACTTCAGAAACCCGGGCGTGACCAGTCCGAAGAGACTCAGCACCGCCACGACCAGGGGCAGTTGAAACATGATGCCGCAGGCAAAGGCCATCTTGACCAGGAAATCGAGCAGGTAGCCGATCGAAAGGCTCTCCTGCACGAACTCGGTGCCGAAAGAACGCAGGATGATCAGCATCGTCGGCGAGAGAGCGAATGTCGCGAATCCCACGCCCACGATGAAGAGAATCGAGGACCAGAACACCAGCGGAAAGACGATGCGCTTCTCACGCTGCATCAATCCGGGAACGACGAAGCTCCAGATCTGGAATCCGATATAGGGCAGGCCCGCGATGAACGCCATCAGCAGGGCGATCTTGACCCGCGTGGTGAACGGCTCGGTCGGCTTGAGGAAGACCGCCCGCTCCAGACGGGCCACATGCTGCACCAGATAGTTCATGACCGGTTCGGTGGCGATCCAGGCGCCCACGGCCAGCACTAGCAACGCCACGAGGCAGGAGAGCAGGACCGAACGCAGTTCGTCGAGATGGTCCAGGAAGCTCATCTCGGCCTGCCCGGATGTGCCACGCAGCCTTCTAAGCCACTGCGGAACCTTCATCCTCGCTCCCGCCCGCACGATCACCCGGCGACCGGCGCCGCTGGCATCATGCCCTGGCGACCTGCGTCCCGGCATCATGCCCCGGCGATCGGCGCCACCGGCATCATGCCCTGGCGATCGGCGCCACCGCGCCCTCATCCAAGATGACCTTGGCGCCGTCACCGTCCGCGGTGACCAGGCTGCCTCCCTCGAGTTGCACGCTGACGATCTTCGAGATGCCCGGCTCCTGCATCGTCACACCGTAGAGCGTGTCGGCAACCTCCATCGTACGCTTGTTGTGGGTAATCACCACGAACTGGGTCCGGTCGCTGAAGGAACGGATCAGGTTCAAGAACCGATCGATGTTGGCATCGTCCAGGGGCGCATCCACCTCATCGAGCACGCAGAACGGCGAGGGCTTCACGAGGTAGAGCGCGAAGAGCAGCGAGGTCGCCGTCAAGGCCTTCTCGCCACTCGAGAGCAGGGAGATGTTCTCGAGCCGCTTTCCCCGCGGCCGCGCCATGATCTCGATGGCCGCTTCCAGCGGATCCTCCCCCTCGAGGGTCAGCTTGGCTTCCCCGCCCGGGAAGAGCGTACCGAAGGTCTTCGCGAAGTTGGTCTGCACCTGATCGAAAGTCTCCTGGAAGAGCCGGCTGGCCTCGCTGTTGATCCGCTCGATGGCCGCCAGGAGCGAGTCGCGCGCTTGCAGGAGGTCTTCGCGCTGGGCCTTGACGAAGCGCACATGCTCCTTCTTCTCTTCGTATTCCTCAATGGCCAGCTGATTGACCGGTCCCAGGCGCTCGCGTTCCCGGCGCAGATCCGCGAGGCGGTCGGCGGCCCCGGCTTCATCGAGCCCCTCGAAAGGATCGTCCGGATCGCCCTGCGGGAACCGCTCGGCGTCGAGGGCGGCGGCCGCGGCGGCCTCCGCCTGGTCGGCGGCCGAGCCCCGGGCGCCCCCCGCGGCCGACGCATCCGCAGCCTCATCCTCGGACGGCGCGAAGACCTCTACCAGAATCGAATCCTGGCCGTCCGCCGCCGGCCGGGCCTCCTCCCCATCCCCGGCATCCGCCCGCCGGTCGGCCGGCGGGGCTAGCGGCGGCAGATCCTCGATTCGTACACCGTAGGCGTCCTGTAGGCGCTCCTGCAATCGTTGCCGGTCAGCTTCGACGCGCGCCAGGCGCACCTCGTCGTGCCGCAAGGCCTCTTCCAACTCGGAGAGCGCGCGATGCTTCGTGCGCAGCTGGCTGCCGATCTGCGCCAGCTGATCCTCCCGCTGCCGGCGATCCTCCCGTTGCTGCTCGACCTCCTGGCTGCGCGCCTCGCGTCGTTCGACCAGATCCCCTTCCTGTCCGGCCAGCGCCTCGATGCGCTCCTGGCACTCGATGCTCTCCTGACGAGCGCCCTGCCGTTCGGTCAGCGCCTGTTCGTGAGTGCCGCGCGCCTCGGCGATGGCCTTCTCACGGGCCGTGCTGCGCGCCTGCAGATCGCGCAACTGAGCCTCGGCCACCACCAACGCCATGCGCCGCTCCGACAGCTCCTCGCCGAGTTTGTCCTTCTCCGCGGACACCGACTCCACGACTTCCTGGGATCGGGCGTAGAGTGCATCCGCGCTGCCTTCGGCGTCTTCCAGCACACGGAACCCGCTGCGCGATTCACCGAGTTCACGGCCGGCGTCACGCCGGCGCTCCTCCAGGGCTTGCAGATCCTGCTGCACGCGCCCGATCTCTTCCTGAATCAATCGCTCCTCGGCCTGGCGCTGCAGCAGGGTGCGTTCGAGATTCTCCGTCTCGGCCTCGTACTCCTCCAATTCGCCACGCCGCCCCTGCTCGCGAGAGGCCAGCTGCTGATCACTGGCCCGGATCGATTCGAGTTGCTTCTCGAGCGCTTCCCTGCGCCGGGTGAGATCGTCCCACTCCTCACGCAGCGCCTCGATCTCCTGCGGACGGCCCCACACGCTGGCCGCCGGAGCCTCACCGGCGGTGGCGGCCACCCAGCCGTCGGCCGAATGCAACTCCCCCTCGAGCGTGATCCAGCGCCGCCCCTGCTCGCGCTGTGCCACGGGAGGCACGGCCGAGCGGTCATCGACGGGAACGAGCGAACGCCGAAGGTACTCCACCAGAGGCAGCAGAGCGGGATCGGAGGCCGTCACGGCGCCCTCCGGCAATCCGTCGGCCGGTTCTTGTCGCGCGGCCATCAAGCCCGCCAGGGTGGCGAGCGGAAGAAAGGTGATCTGCCCGAGACCGTGGGCCCGCAGCCACTCGATGGCTGCCCAGGCGGCCTCCTCGTTCTCGGTCACGACCCAGTCGGACAGCTCCCGCAGCGCTGGCGCGAGTCGCTTGACCCAGGCCGGCGCGATGGCCATCAGTTCGGCGGCTCCCCCCCATACGCCGGGAAGCTCTTCACGGTGAGCCAGCAACTGAGCCACGGCCTCCCGGAAGCCCTCGTAGTTGCGCGCCTGTTCCTCGAGCAGGTGCCGGCGGCTCTCCACCCGGGCGATCTGTGCGGTCAACTCGCTCATCTGGCCGCCGATCTGCTCGGCCCGGATGCGCCGTTCTTCGCGTTCGCTCCGGATCTCGGCCAACTCCGCCTGCAGGCGCGTCGAGCACTCGCGCAGCCCCGAGCGGCGCTCCCCGAGCGTGCCGAGTTCGGTGCCCAGCGCCGCGGATCGGCTGTTCAAGGCTTGCGACTGGGCCGTCAGCTTCTCGCTCTGGAAGCCGAGGTCCTCGATCCGGCTCTCGAGGGACTTGATCTGATGATCCGCATCGGAGCGGGTTCGCACCTGCTCGATGTGAATCTGCTGATGGCGCTGCAGTTCACCACGCGCCTGCTGTAGCCGCGTCTCCGCGGCCCGCCAGGCGTGCTCGGCCGAATCGGCGATGCGTTTTCTTTCGGCGATCTCGCCGCGCATGCGCTCGGCCTCGGGAAGCAAGGTGGCCAGCTCCTCGGCCGCCATCCCTTGCTGCTGCTTGCTCTCCTCCATGCGGCGCTCGAGATCCCGCATCCGCTCGGCGAGCGCCTTGACCCGCTCGCGCCGCACCAGGGCTTCCTCCCGGTTGCGGGACAACTCGGCATCCGTTTCCGTCAGCTTCTTCTGGGCCAGACCCAGTGCCTCATCGAGACGGAGCATCCCGAGACGGACCTCTTCCTGCTGGGCCTCGAGACCGTGCAATGCCGTGCGCAACGACTCGCGCTGCTGCTCCTCTTCCCGCAACCGACCCGTTTCGCCCGAGGCTGCTTCCTGCAGGCGCTGCCATTGCAGGCGGGCGAGCGCCATATCGAGCGACTGGATGCGCCGGGACAGGCGTTGGTAACGCCGTGCCTTACCCATCTGATAGGCCAGCGAGCGAACCTGTCGTTCCTCGATCTCCAGGACGTCCTCGACCCGCGTCAGATCCTCCTCCACCGCCCCAATCTTGCGCAACGTCTCCTTGCGCCGCTGCTTGTACCGCGTGATCCCGGCGGCCTCATCGAGCAGAAACCGCCGCGATTCATCCCGGTCGGAAAGAACCTCGTCGATCATCTCGCGCTCGATCACGGCGTAGTCGGCCGACCCCAGCCCGGTGTCCATGAAGAGACTGCGAATGTCCTTGAGCCGGCAGGCGGCCTTGTTGATCCGGAACTCGCTCTCACCCGACCGGAAGGCCCGCCGTTGAATGTCCACCTGGGCGAACTCGGTCGCGAGACGCTGCTCCTGGTTGTCCAGATGCAGCACGACCTCGGCCATGCCGGCCGGCTTCACCTCGCGGGTGCCCTTGAAGATCACGTCCAGCAGTTGCTTGCCGCGCAACTGCCGGACATTCTGCTCGCCCAGCGCCCAGCGAATGGCATCCGCAATGTTGCTCTTCCCGCAGCCGTTGGGTCCCACGACGCAGGTGATTCCCGGTGCGAACTTCACCTGCGTCCGTTTGCCAAACGATTTGAATCCACTGATCTCCAGCCGTTCAAGCAGCACGGTGTTCTCCTTGCCAGAGGCTAATCGTCCAAAGGCATGATGACCGGTCCCCGGCCGTGGTCGGCCACCAACAGGATCGAGCGGGCCCAGTTCTGCTCGAGCGCCTCATAGCGCCGGGCATGGGCGCTCGCCGGATCGCCGAACTCGCCGACCAGAATCCGGAACCATACACCCTGGCCGGGGATCTCCACATCCTGAATACGGGCCTCCACCCCTTTGCTGGCCAGGTTCGCCACCGCATGACGGGCCCGATCCTCATCCCGAAACGATCCGCACAGCAACGCATAGGGCGGCTTCCGCACAGCGGTCATTTCCGGGGCCCTCGGGCGGACCGTCTCGACCGGCGGTGACACGTTCGTCGCGGGCGGATCGCTCACCGGCCGGGACGGGGCCTCCGTCCTGAGACCGGGCTCCAGCGGGTCACGCTCGGCCACGGCCATCGAACCGCTCACCGCCGTGGGGCCGCTTGCGGGCCCATCCGCGGCCACGGGCCTCGCCGGCGATCCGCCGGCGGGCGTGACGTGGCCAGCGGCACCCGTGACGTCGCCGACGGCGGGCGCCGGACCGGCCGCCGCGAGCTCCTCGCCAGGCGCGCCGACCGGCCGGCCCCCCGCCGTTGGGGTTCCGTCGTACAGCGGCGCCACACCTGCCTCACCCTCCAGCGGCTCACCGCTCTCTCCATGAGCCGCGGTGGCCGCCCGCTCCTGATCGACCGCGGCCATGGTGGACTGGTCAGCCGGCAGCCCCACGCTGCGATAGACCAGCCAGCCGGCCGTCGCCGCCACGAGCACGAACAGCAAGTATCCCCACCAGGGGAAGCCCCCGCGGCGCCCGCGGCGTGGCGTGCCGTTGGGACCAAACGAGTCCGACCAGGACCTGCGCACCGGCACCCGGCCGGCGGCCGCCGCCAGCATGTCCGCATCCTCGGACGATCCACTTCCCGCCGCCGGCAGTTCCCCGCTCGGATCGCCGTCGTCTTCCCGGTCGGCCCCCGGCCCTGGATCCAGGGACGGCTCCGCGTAGCCGTCGCGGGCCGCCTGCTCATCAGGCAGGTCTGGATCCTGGCGGTAGCCCGCCCCCCGGCCCTCATCCGGGAATGCGTCTTCGCTGGCGGGAGTTTCCCCGGACGATGGACCTTCGGCCTCGGTCGGGACTGCGGGCCTCGGTTCCTCG
The DNA here is from genome assembly GCA_964417675.1 of uncultured bacterium. Classification (GTDB taxonomy): domain Bacteria; phylum Eisenbacteria; class RBG-16-71-46; order CAIMUX01; family WJJG01; genus CAYQJL01. The sequence goes on from CAYQJL010000064.1 coordinate 14,058, forward strand.
TTCGGCAGGGAATCGCCTTGCCTATCCTTGTCCATGACTCCTCCTTCCATGTCATGGCCGGCAACCCCGACCGCCTGGTCGTCGGCTGCGCTCACCGCCACCATACCCAACACACAATATCCCAGTGAGACCATCGATGTGACCTGTTCTATCAAGAACGAGGCCGGGACGTCCCGGTAGGGCACCACGAGCAGCAGGCCTCCCATCGGACCCGGATCGGGCCGGGATGCGAATGCCTCCGCGCGACCGACCAACACCAGTCCGCCCGGTTCGAGGGGAACCCCGGTGGCGATCAGCGCATCGGCCGCCCCCCCCTGAAACACCCCCTGAATGCCCGCGGCCCGGGCCCCGCACCCCCGCGGGCACACGTTCTGCAACAGCTTCTCATGGATCGGGCCGCACACCGGGCGCAGGTCCATCTCGGGATCCGCGCCCATGCCATTCTCTTCCATGCCGAGCAACAGCACCGGCGCGAAACCGTGGGTTGCGGCCCGCTCGGCGAGCCCCACGGCCACCGGCCACTCCTCACCGCCTTGACCGAGCCCGGCCACACCCATGACCAGCGGATCGACCTGCAGCAGATGAAACACGCGCTCCGACACGCGCGGGTCGGGGCGCAAGGTGTGCAGCCCGAGCCGCCCGCGCCCAGCCGAGCGCGGCGCCACAGCGAATTGCGCCAGGAGCGGCACGCCGAGCCGCGCCTCGAGATCCTTGACCCGCGTGATGTAGTCAGCCTGTCGGCCTGTGCTACGCATCGGTCCGATCATCCTGTTGTGTGAACGACTGCAGCCGTTCTGTCAGAAGACGCGGCAGCAGCGCCTGATCCTCTTCGAGCAGGCTGCGCATGTCCACGACCAAGCTTTCCCGGTAGATCCGTGGCACGATGGCCGGATCCGCCTGCCGGAGCCACTTCGCCAGGGCATCCACCGACCGCCCCTCCGGAGAGATCGCCACACCCCAGGACGGAACCGACCGGCCCGGCAGCGATCCGCCACCGAGGGCGGCCTCGGTCGCGACCGCCTCGAACCGCCACGGCGATCCGATGGCCGCCCGTAGATGCCCGGCCAGGTCGCGGGCCTGCTCGCCCAGATCCTCCACCGGCCGGCGCAGCATGCGATACAACGGAATCGCCGATAGACCGGCCGCCCCGCGCGTGTACTCGACCAGCGTCGCCTCCAGGGCCGCCAGGTGCAACTTGTCCAGGCGCAGCACCCGGGCCAGCGGGTGCCGGCCAAGCCTGGCGACGACCGGCTCCCGTCCCAGAAGCACCCCGGCCTGGGGTCCGCCCAGCAGCTTGTCGCCGCTGAAGGAAAGCAGATCCACTCCGGCCGCGAGGGTCTCCTGGACGCGCGGCTCGGCATGCATGAACTCGGGCGGATGCTGGCGCAGCGCGCCGCTGCCCAGGTCCTCCATCAGCAGGATCCCTTCCGCATGCGCCAGCTGCGCCAATTCACGCGTGCCGGTCGACTCGGTGAAGCCGGCCACCACATAGTTCGAGGGATGCACCTTGAGGATCAGAGCGCTCTGCGGCGTGATCGCCCGGCGATAGTCGTCCAGGCGGGTGCGATTGGTGGTCCCGACCTCGCGCATCCGGGCCCCGCTGGCGGCGATGATGTCGGGCAGGCGAAAGCTGCCCCCGATCTCCACCTGCTCTCCGCGGGAGATGATCACCTCACGGCCGGAAGCCAGCCCATGCAAGGCCAGAAACACGGCGGCGGCATTGTTGTTGACCGCCAGGGCCGCCTCACTGCCGCAGACCTGTACCAGAAGCCGGCGCACCCGTTCCAGGCGCGAGGTTCGCTTGCCGGTCTCCAGGTCCAGCTCCAATGCGCCATAGCCCCCCTGGATCGTGGCCACCGCATGCTGGGCGCCGGCCGAGAGCGGGGCGCGTCCCAGGTTGGTATGCAGGAGAATCCCGGTGGCATTGATCACGCGGCGCAACGGAAGCGGTTGGAACGCAGCCGCGCGCGCCGTGACCCGGTTCGCAAGGGCCGTATCGGCCAACGCCTCGCGCCCGATATCGCCTGCCAGAAACTGCCGGCGGGTTTCATCCAGAACCTCCCGAACGAGCGCCACGATGACCTCGCGGGCCAGCGACCCGGCCAACGAGACCAGTGCCGGGCTCTGCAGCAACTGATTCACGGCGGGGATGCATTTGAGTTCCTGGGCACGGCCGCTCACGAACATCCTCCCATCACCGGTCCGCCGCCGACGCATCCAACCACTCGGGTGCGGCCCGCGGAAGACGGACTCACCTAGTAGGAACTGGGCTCATCGGCCACCTGATCGAACATCTCGAAGACCATCGTGTAGGATCCGCGGCCCTGGGTCGCACTGCGCAGGTCGGTGGCATACCCGAACATGGCGGACAACGGTGCGCGCGCCTTGAGGAGATGCACATCCTCACGCGGATCGGTTCCGAGCACCCGCCCCCCCCGCGCGGCGATCTGCTGGTGCACGATGCCCACGAATTCCGCCGGGCAGACGATCTCGAGGCGCATGACCGGCTCGAGAAGAACCGGTCCGGCCTGGCGGCAGGCGTCACGGAACGCCGTCATGGCCGCATTTCGAAACGCCAGCTCGCTCGAGTGCAGCTCATGCGCCGCGCCGCCCGTCAGAACGGCCTGGACGTCTTGAATCGGATATCCATAGCGGATGCCCGAGTCGCAGGCGTCACGGACGGCCCCTTCGATCGCAAGGATGTGCTCTTCCGGAATCTGATCTGCGCCGAGCGCGCGTTCGAACGCGAAACCGGCGCCCCGCTCGAGGGGTGCGACCTTCAGTTGCACCTTGGCGTAATGTTCCCGGCCACCTGTGGCGCGGCTGTATTCGTGGCTGGCCTCCCGGGTTGCGGTGATCGTCTCGCGATAGGTCACCTGCGGCTTGCCCAGGCGCACCTTGATGTTGAACTCGCGCACCAGCCGCTCCTCGAGCACCTGAAGATGGAGTTCCCCCATGCCCTTGATCACCGTCTGGCCGGTATCCTCGTCGACACTCACCTGGAAGGTCGGATCATCCTCAGCGAGGCGGCTCAGGGCATGCTCGAGCCTCTCGTCCTCCCCCGCCATTTTGGCTTCGAGCGACGCCATGACCACCGGAACGGGGAAGGCGACCGCCTCGAGCTGCAAGGGATGCTCCGGATCGGTCAGCGTGTCCCCGGTGCGCGAGAGCTTCAGACCGGTGGCGATGCAGATATCACCGGCCAGAATCTCTTTCGTGCGGCTCTTCTTGTCCGCGTGGGCGCGGTACAGACGCGCGATCCGCTCCTTCTGGCCCAGTCGGTTGTTGAGGACGAAGCCACCCTCCGCGAGCTTGCCCGAATAGACCCGCAGGAAATTGACCCGGCCGCTCCCGCTGTCGCCGGCCGCCGTATGGGTCTTGAACACCAGCGCCGACAGCGGGCCTTTGACCTCGGGGGGACGGGACTCCTTCTCCGCCGTATCCGGATTCAGACCCACGGCGGCCGGCACCTCATCCGGCGCGGGCAGGTACTCGACGATGCCGTCCATCAGAGGCTGCACCCCGATGTTGCGCAACGCCGCGCCGACGAACACCGGCACGAACTGATGCGCCAGAGTACCCCGCCGGATCCCGGCCACGAGATCGGCCTCGGACAGCTCGTCCTGGGCGATGAAGGTCTCGAGCAGGGTCTCGTCCTCCGCGGCCACGGTTTCCAGGAGTTCCCTGCGGTGGATGTGGGCTTCCTCGAGAAGGTCGGCGGGAATCTCATCGTGGGCATAGGAAACGCCCTGGCTCTCTTGATCCCAGCGAATGGACTTCATGCGCACGAGATCGATGATCCCCTCGAAACGGCTCTCGGAGCCGATCGGCCAGCAGAGCGGCAGCGGCGTCGATCCAAGAATGGTTCGAATCTCCTCGAGGGTCCGCTCGAAGCTCGCCCCCAGCCGATCCATCTTGTTTACGAAGATCAACCGCGGAACGCGGTAACGCTGCGCCTGCCTCCAGACCATCTCGGATTGCGGCTCGACCCCGCCGCGCGCGCACAATACCATCACGACTCCGTCCAATACCCGTAGGCAACGCTCCACCTCGGCGGTGAAGTCCACATGGCCCGGGGTATCGATGATGTTGATCTGGTGTTTTCGGTACTCGACCGTGATCGCGGCGGAGGTGATCGTGATGCCCCGTTCGCGCTCCTGTTCCATCCAATCCGTGGTCGTATTGCCGGAGTCGACGTCGCCCAGACGGTGGGAACTGCCCGTGTAGAACAGGATGCGTTCGGTCGTGGTCGTCTTTCCGGCATCGATGTGGGCGATGACACCGATGTTGCGAATCGAGGACAGCCTGAGGGTGCGAGCCATACAGTTCTCCCAACTTACTGCTGAAACGTCTATTATGAGGCTCGTCAGCCACTTGTCAAGCCGCCCGCTGGGCGCTAGGCTCAGGAGGGGCGGCCCCGCGACGGAGGATCGATGATACTCGCAGGACGCTCATTCTACGAGATCGAACTCGCCTACAAGAGTCGATTTCGTAAGGCGTTCGCCGCCTCGATCGGCGTCATGGCCGTGGCCGTGTTGATCTCCTGGGTATTCTTCCCCTACACTCCCACCGCTCCCCAAGAACCCAAACAGCTGGGTCGCGAAGGCCCGCCGCTGCGGCTCGCCGAGATTTCACCGAAAGATCGTTTCGAGGCGCAGGTTCAGGCCGTGGCCCGTCGGCGTTCGGCTGCCGGCGCCGTGCGCCTGATCGAGTTCGAGATCGAGGAGTCCGAGCCACGGGAGATCGTCCGCGTGGTGGAACGGCCGCGGGCGCCTGTTCGCGAGCCGGATACGGATCCGGACATCCCGGTCCCCCCGCCTGAGCCGGTCGTGGGCCCGTGGATCGAGATCGGGGAACTGGTTCCCCTGCAGCCTCCCGCAATCGCCGTGCAGGTCGAACTCAACGAAGACCTCTCCACGGTCTCGGCCACAACGCCCTCGGCGATCACCGACGAGTTCGCCATTCTCGAGATGGTCCGGCCCATGTACCCGAGTGTGTCGGAGTACTACGAGGTGGAGGGTCTGGTCACGATCCGGGCGACCGTGGAACCGAGCGGCGCCGTGGCCCACGTCGCCACGCTGGAGAATCAGGCCGACGCGTTCTGCGAGCGCGCCGCCCAGCAGGCCCTGCTGGCCTGGCAGTTCCGCCCGATCGTGGTGGAGCAGAAGCCGGTGTGGTTCAGCGTGGTCGTTCCGTTTCGGTTTCGTCTGGAATAGGTGGTCGTTCCGTTTCGGTTTCGTCTGGAATAGAGCGCGGCAGGCCCGGGTCGGAGTGGAGCGAATCGAACCGCGCTCCGAGAGTGTCGGGTCCGATTGCGCTGGCATCGCCGGCGGCCGGCCCCGGAAGGCCGTCGAGATCATCGGGACCCACGATCCAGAGGGGTTCCTCCCGGTTGGGCAGGCGCTTCGCCTCGGCGGGCGCAGGGGGGCCCAATGCGGGCCCCGCCGGGCGATCCCGGTCGCCGATCCGTAGGTGGAGTTCCGGCAATGCCACAGCCGGCGCCATCTGCAACCTCCGACCGTCGCCGCGCAGGCGCGCGGGTTCGCTGGCCCGCTCCATGATCTGTACGAACGCCGCCGGGCAGTAGCCGCCCCGTTCCACGGCCTTCCCCACGAGGCCGAAGGCCGCATACCCCCTGTGGGCGAATGCATCCGCTTCCTCTTGGAACAGACGGCGGTAGGTCTCCCGGAATCCGGCCCCACGTTCGGGATGCTCGACCGGCACATAGGCATCCCCCGGATAGACGATCCGTAGCTCGAAGTCGGAGATCACCCGCGACACGAGCTCGGCCCCCAACGCGGCATTGCCCAGATAGGTCCCGATGAAACCGGCGTGCGCCATCTGCGTGAGCAGCGCCACCAATTCCCGGGTCTCGCCCGGGCAGTAGAGCGCATCCAGCGAGTCGGGAATCGTCGGCGCCGCGCGCGCCAGCAGGTCGCTGAAGTCGGTCGTGCCGGCGACGTAGGAACGGTCGTAGACCAGACGCAAGCCCAGCCGCTGCGCCTCGGCCCGACCCCATTGCGCCCAGCGCAAACCATCGGGGGTGTAGGGATAGAGCAACGCCACCCGCCGGACCCACAGGCTGTCCGCGGCATAGGTCAGAACCGCGCCGACTTGCTCCTGCGGTCCCACGGTGCATCCGTAGATTCCGGCACCCAGCCGGCGAATGGTCGAATCGGTGGCGGCCGGCGAGATCAGCACGGCATGGCGTTCCCGCAGGTAGGCGGCCGCCATCAGCGTGTTGAGGCTGAAGAGCTCACCCACGAAGACGCGCACGCCCTCGGCATACAGGCGGGCAACCGCCGCCAGAGAACCCTCGGGGGTGCCCTCGCTGTCCGCGATCTCGATGCGCAGCGGAAAGCGCGCCTGATCATTGTGAAGGCGACGGGCCACCTCGGCCCCGTTCGACAGCGAGATGCCATAGCGGGCGTAGGGTCCCGTCAAGGGCGCCAGGAGACCGATGGTGAAGAAATCCCAGCGCTCGGCATCCTCGGCCAGGGTGGGCCACCAGCGCGGCGCAGCGCTGCGGTGCTCCCCATGCCCGCAGGCCGCCTGTCCGGCATTCCAGACGCGACGGGCCTCCTGGGGATGTCCAGCCCGAGCTTCCCGCGCGGCGTAGCGTTCAGCGGCGTCGCAGAGCAGTTCGTGGCCCGGATGCTTCCACAGGAGATAGGCCCGTTCCGCCTGGGTCAACTCGCCGAGCAGCAGATGCTCGAGATGACGGCGGCTGTCCTCGTGCTGCTGACGCCCGAAGGAGGCATGCGTCAGCCACCAATCGGTTGCCTCCAGCAGGAGCCCCTGTCCCTGAAGAGCACGTGCCAGCAGGAAGACCCAGTCGCTGTCGGCCGGCCCGGGGGGGGCCTCACCGATGAGGGGCGCCAGGAAAGCGATCGCGTCGCTGAAGCGGCCGGACTCGATGAGCGCTTCGGCGGTGATGAGGCGGGCCTGACGGGCCCAGACCGGGCGGATGCTGTCAAGATAGGGCGCCGCCAAGCGCTGGGCGCCATCATGGTCACCGCGCGCGAGAGACTGGCGCGCAGCGCCCAGCGCATCGTCGCGGGCATCGTCGCGGGCATCGCCCAGCGCATCGTCGCGGGCATCCGGCCAGCACGGGACGGCCACCGTGATCAGGACGAAGATCCCCACAAGAGCCAGGCGAAATGGTCTTCCAGCCCCTGCGGCCGGCCTCCTCGTCCTCGAGCATACCCGCAATGCCTGCTCAACCCCTTTGCATTTGACTGCGCCCAGCGGCCCCCCACAGGCCAGACATGCCGGGCCGCCCGCCCGCTCACTAGAACCTGAACTTGCCGAAGTCCTTGGGATCGAGATTCTCAATGAACTCGCGGAGTTCCTCCGCCCGCTGTTCGGTGGTGCCCTCGCTGGCGGGCCCGGCGCTGGCCAGCAGACTGTCGATCTCGCTGGAGAACAGCTTGGCGTCGGCGAAGATCTTCGCCTTGCTCTTCAGGGCCAGCGCGATCGAATCGCTGGGCCGGGCATCAATGCGCAGGAGCTCCTTGTCCTTCTCGATGTGGACATTGGCGAAGAAGGTGCCCTCCACGAGATCACAGATCTCGACGCGGGTCACCTTGGCCTTCAGGCCCTTGAGAAAGCTGATCATGAGGTCATGGGTCAGGGGCCGGGGAAACTTGCGACCCGCCAGTTCCATGGCGATCACACTGGCTTCTGGATGCCCAATCCAGATGGGGATCTGGCGGTCCCCCAGCGCATCCTTCAGAATGACGACCGGAGATTGGTTCTTCTGGTCCAATGCCACGGTGGCAACGACGACTTCCACCAACACGTCCGTACCCCTTCCTCCGCGCAGACGCCTGGGAGTGTAGCACCCTACTGCAGCTCGTCGAGCATCAATCGTGCCGAGCGAGCCATCTCATGCTCGGGGTACTGCTCCAGGAAGGAACGGAAGCTCGCGAGCGCCTGCGTTGAGTCCGCCAGCTCCTCGGCGAAGACGAAGCCGATCATGAAGAGGGCTTCCGGCCGGCGGGGGCTGTCGGGATATCGCTCGAGGATCTGCTCGTACACCCTGATCTTATACTCGCTGTCCCGCCTCTGCTGGGCCAGCGCGAAGAGCGCCTCGTCATCCATCTGCAGGAGGTAGAACTGATCCAGGGCTTGATCGTGGACTCTGACGCCGAATTCAACCCGCAGCGAATCGAGCACCTTGTTGTAGAGCTGGCCCTGGCGGCGCATCGCGAGCTTCTCGACGATCTCCTGGCGGACCTCTTCGAGCTCCCGCACAATGCTGTCGCGCCGATAGTCGGCCCGCACGACATGCCAGCCGTGGGAGGAGCGAATGGGCTTGGAGAGCTCCTTTTCCTGCAACGCCATCACGGCCCGGCCCAGGTCAGGCAGCCGGCCCAACGAGCCGCACTCGTAGCGCTCGGTCATCGCGGGCATCTTGCCCCCGCGGCCGGCCGAGACCGAATCCAGCGACACCTCGGCGGCCAGCCGCTCGAACTCATCCCCGGCCAGGATCCGCTGGCGGATGTCCCAGGCCTCGGCTTCACTATCGAGCAGGATATGGTGGTACCACACCCGCGGCGGCAAGATGAAGCGTTCCTGGTTCTCCTCCCAATAGGCGTGCACCTCCTCCTCGGACGGTTTGGCGCGCCGGTGAACCATCTGATCCATCGTGTAGTTGCAGAGGATGAATTCCCGGGAGAGGAACCAGGCCTGCTGAACGGGTCGATCCTTGTCCAGCCCCAGCTCTGTTCCCCAGGTGGCGAAGCAGCGTTCGGTGATCAGCTGGGGCAGGATCTCGCGCGCTTGGAGGGCCATGCCCGGCCCGCTATCGTCGAACTCGGGGAACTGGATCCTCATCTTGCTATACAACTGGGCGGCGGTGATCGGCTCACCGCCAATCTCGGCCACGATCAACTCGCGGCCGGGAAGATCCGGGGCATCAAAATTGGGTACGGGAAAGCGATCGGACTCCTCCCGAGCGCATCCCATCCAGAAGAGGATCAAGGGTAGGACCAAAAACAGGGCCAGCCCCAGATGGGCTGGCGCCGCCGTGTGCCTCTCGTTGTCTCGCACGGAGCCCACCTCCTGCTCGTTGCGGTAGGGGGTGTTACTCGCTCTCCTGCTTGGCAACCCACACCTTGACCTTGGCGTGAATATCCTGGAAGAGCTTGACCTCGACCCAGTATACCCCCAAGACCTTGATAGGTTCTTCCAGAAGCACCTGCCGCCGGTCGATCGCATGTCCCTGCTCGGTGAGCGCGTCGGCGATATCCTGGGCCGTCACGCTGCCGAAGAGCTTCTCATCCTCGCCCACCTGGGCATACAGCGTGATGCTCGCATCCTGCATCTTCTCCGCCAAACTCCCAGCGGCGGAACGCTCCCGATCGGCACGGGTGCGGTGGCTGCGCTCGGCCTCCTCGAACACGCGCGCGCCCGCGCTGGTGGCCATGAGAGCCAACTTGCGAGGAAACAAGAAGTTGCGCGCATAGCCCCGTGCAACTTGCACACGATCCCCGCGGGTGCCGAGTCCCTCGATCGATTCCATCAGGATAACTTCCATCGTCTTGCTCCCCTACGCCGGCCGCCACAAGCGCGCCGCTCCCGGATTGCAGCCGGGCAATCGACTAATAGCTATCGCTCTCAAAGGGAATGATGGCCAGAACCCGCGCCCGCTTCACGGCCCGCGTGATCTGTGCCTGGTGACGGCGGCAATTGCCGGAAATGCGCCGGGGCACGATCTTGCCACGGTCGGTAATCGCCCGCATGAGGCGCCGCTCGTCCTTGTAGTCGACATGCTCGACCCGGTCGAGACAGAGCTTGCAGATCTTCTTGCGCGCCATGCGCGGCTGCTTCTTCGCCATTTGCCTCTCTCCTTCTACTCTGCTGATCGAAGCGCCCCCCGGGGGGGAACCATGGGATCACCGCTGGACGCCGTCGCGTCCGGGTGATTCGATCCAGAGTGTGGGTCCAGCCGGACCCCAACTCGGCACACCTTGCTACGACTCGGGCTTGACCTCGGGGGCGGCCTCATCGGCTTCCGCCACGCCCGCCACCACGTCGGCCGGTTCGGCCGTGGCAACCGCTTCCGCCGTCGACGGCTCAGCGGACTCGGCCGGAGCAGTCGGGGCTTCCGTGCGGCCGCGCGGGCCGTCCAACGGCACGTCGTCTGCATCCTCACGGCGTCGTCCGCGAGGGGGTCCCTCGCCCCGCAGGCCCCGGCGAGGCTCGCGCGCCCGCAGATCCGGCGGGAATTCATCATCCGCGGCGCGGACCACCAGATGGCGCAGGACGCTCTCGTTCAGTTTGAAGCGGCGATCGAGCTCCGACAGCACGCCGGACTCCCCCTGAAAGCGGACGAGCACGTAGTATCCGTCGCGCACCTTCTGCACCGGATAGGCCATCTTGCGGCGGCCCCACTTGTGCACGCCGACGAGTTCGCCGCCGCCAGCCGAGATCACGCCGGTCACCGCGCCAATCTCCTGCTCGATGCCCGCCTCATCGACCCGCGGATGAATGACGAAACAAGCCTCATACTCTCTCACCGGCAATCCTCCCCTGCCGTCACGACGTCCCGAAGGGCGCGTGATGTCGTTTCGGAACCCAAAGCACTCTATTTAGCCGCATGGGACCCCTCTGTGTCAAGTCCTTGCGTGCATGGCCCGGGCATGGGCGCCCCCTGAAGGCGGGCGGCATGGCAGGACGGGCGGCTCTGGCGCAAGCCGGCCGCCCGTCACACACCCTCAGGCCTTCCCGCGTCGCCCCCCCCGCCGGCCGACACGCGCAACTGCCCGAATCTATAGGCCGATCAACGGCCCGACGATCTTGTTCAGCTTCAGGATGAGCGGGGTGAACACCAGCGAGACGATCGCCATCAGCTTGAGCAGAATGTTGATGGCCGGTCCGGAGGTGTCCTTGAACGGATCCCCGACCGTGTCACCCACGACGGCCGCCTTGTGCGTATCGGAACCCTTGCCGCCCAGGTGTCCGGCCTCGATGTACTTCTTGGCGTTGTCCCAGGCCCCTCCGGCGTTGGCCAGCATCAGGGCCATCGGCACGCCCGTGATCAGTGAACCGGCCAGAAGGCCGCCCAGGGTCTGAGGTCCCAGGACGATGCCGATGACCAGGGGAATCAAGACCGCCAGCAATCCCGGCAGGACCATCTCGCGGAGTGCTCCGGCGGTGGTGATGTCCACACACCTGGCATAGTCGGCCCGCGCCGTGCCTTCCATGAGGCCGGGGATCTCCTTGAACTGGCGGCGCACCTCGTTGACGACCGCGAAGGCGGCCTTGCCCACCGCGCGCATCGTGTCCGACGCGAAGATGAAGGGCACCACGCCACCGACCAGCAGGCCGACCAGGACGCGCGGGTTCATCACATCGAGCAGCAGCGTCTCCCCCGTGATCTTGCCCACCGACTGGATGAAGGCGGTAAAGAGCGCCAGCGCGGTGAGGGCGGCCGATCCGATGGCGAATCCCTTGGCGATCGCCGCGGTCGTGTTCCCGGCCGAATCGAGCGCATCGGTCCGCTCGCGAACCTCGGGACCCAGGTGCGCCATCTCGGCGATCCCGCCGGCATTGTCGGCGATCGGGCCATAGGCATCCACGCTCACGGTCATCCCGGTAATGGCCAGCATTCCCACCGCGGCGAGCGCGATGCCGAAGATGCCCACGAGGTTGTAACTGATCAGAATCGCAATGGCGATCACGATCAGGGGCAGCACGGCGCTGCGCAGGCCGATGGCGAAGCCGGCGATGATGTTGGTCGCCGCTCCGGTGCGGGAGCTCTCCGCGATGTGGGCGATCGACTTGCCGGTCGTGTAGTACTCGGCGACGAAACCCACCACCATGCCCGCGATCAACCCTACGAAGGTGGCGAAGAAGTAGCCCAACCCCATGTTCGGGAAGGCAAACAGCGTCATCAGCAAGCCGCCGAGGGTGAAGAGCGAAGCCGCCGAGATGGTCCCCATCCGCAGCGCGATCTGCGGATCACCTCCCTCCTTGGTCCTGACCGTGAACATCGCGAGGATCGAGGCGGCGGTCCCGATGGCCAGAAGTCCCATGACATACCCAATGGCCTCGCTGTAGGAGGGCAGGCCGCCGGCCGCCTCCTTGCCAAACACCGCAATCGCGATGACCAAGGAGGATACGATGGAACCGACATAGGATTCGAACAGGTCGGCCCCCATCCCGGCCACATCTCCGACGTTGTCGCCCACATTGTCGGCGATCGTGGCCGGATTGCGCGGGTCATCCTCGGGGATGCCGGCCTCGACCTTGCCGACCAGGTCAGCGCCGACATCGGCGGCCTTGGTGTAGATGCCGCCGCCCACACGCGCGAACAACGCAATCGAAGAGGCTCCCATGCTGAAGCCGGCGATGATCACCACCGCGTCGGTGAGGCTGGTCAACTTGCTGAACAGGAAGAAGACGAGCATCAGGGCAAACAGCCCCAGGCCGGCCACCGTGAACCCCATGACCGCGCCGCCCGGAAAGGCCACGTTCAAGGCCGCGTTGAAACTGGTGCGGGCGGCCTGAGCGGTGCGGCTGTTCGCGCGGGTGGCGATCTTCATCCCCGCGAAGCCGCAGGCCATGGAGCTGACCGCGCCGACCAGGTAGGCGATCGCGGTCTTCCACCCCAGCCCCTGGATCTGGGGATCGCTGATCCCGACCGAGATCACCACGAACAGGATCGCAATGAAGATGAACAGTGTCCGGTACTCCCGGCGCAGGAAGGCCATGGCCCCCTCGTGCACCGCATCCGAGATGCGCACCATCTCGTCAGAACCCGGATCCTTCCGCAGTACCTTCACCAGAGCGACCACCAGCGCGGTCACCAGGGAGAGCGCTCCCGCCGCGATGGCCACCAGGACCAATGTCGTCAGAGGACCGTCCATCCTTTGTTACCCCTCTGTTTGAATCCACGCATCCGCTCTGTGGGTCGGACGGCGCAGGGCCGCCGATCCGATCCGGCTCCGATGTCTCGGGGCCTTCCCACGGAGCGGGAAGGCCATTGAACCGATTCATCGCCGCAGTGATACCTTGCTTGAGGATTACGTGCAAGGCATCAAGCGCCCGTTCGAGTACTTGCTCGAAGCGTGCCCCATCCGCGGCATCGAAGGGACCCAGCACGTGATCGGTCATCGAACCGGCTAGATCGGGACGGCCGACACCCAGGCGCATTCGGGCAACCTCTTGATTTCCAACAACATCGAGAATCGACTGCAGCCCGTTGTGCCCGCCGGCCCCACCCCGCGGGCGGATTCGAATCCGCCCGAGCGCCAGTTCGACATCATCGAGGACCACAGCCAGGTCACCCGCGCGCGCGCCTTGGGCCAGCAGGATGCGAACCGCATCGCCGCTACGGTTCATGTAGGTCGTCGGCGCCACCAGCCGGTGCTCGCCCCCGGCGACGCGAATCTGACTCTCGCGCAAGCAGCGGCGGTTCACCCACGGGCCGCCGCGCCATCGGCGGCAGGCCGCCTCCAAGAAGAGAAAGCCGGCGTTATGGCGGGTCTGCTGGTACTGCATCCCAGGATTGCCCAAGCCCACAATGATCACACCGCCGGCCTCCCGTCGATTGCCGCCCGCCGGTGGTCCGCCGCTGGCCGGCAAAGCACCACCCCGGGCACGATCGGAGTCGCCTCGCTGTGGCAAGCCCTACCCGGGGTGGAGAATCGCCTACTTGTCCGTGGCCTCGGCCTGCGCACCCTCGGCCGGTGCACTCTCGGCCGCTTCCTCGGCGGCGGCTTCGGCCGCCTCTTCCGCCACATTCGCGGCCGTCTTGCCATGCACAGCCGCGATCACGCGGTCACCCGGGGTGACGATGGTGACACCCTCCTTGGCCAGCTCGGCCGCGTGAATCGAATCGCCCACATCAAGCTTGGTAACATCGACCTCGATGAAATCGGGAATCTCGGCCGGCAGGCATTCGACCTCCAGATTGCGAAGAACGAGGTCGAGGAACCCGCCGCTGAGGCGCACACCGACCGGGACGCCCGTGAAGTGGATCGGGACGACCATCTGCACCGGACGATCCATCGACACGCTCAGAAGGTCCAGGTGCATGGGCCTGGCGGTCACCGGATCCCGTTGGATCTCCTTCATCAGAACCTTCAGGTCCTGGGCGCCTTCACCCGTCAGCTTCAAATCGATGAGAAAGCTGCGGCCCGCGGTCGAGCGCAAGAGCTTGTCAAGCTCGCGCGTTTCCACCGCGATCATCACATTCTTCTGCCCGGGTCCGTATACGATGGCCGGCAGCTTGCCGTCCCGCCGAATCCGATGAGCCGCGCCCTTGCCGGTCTCATGGCGAACCTGTGCAGTCAATTCGACCAGTGCCATGTCTGGAACCTCCGTCCTTCACCGGTGGGATCCCCGCCCGAAGCCCCGCCGCGCCGCTCGCCGTCCCGACAGGGGGGACGGAATCACCAGCCGCGTTCTCCAGGAATCGATCCTGTTGCTACACGATCCCGCTCTAGGCGAACAGACTCGAGAGGGACCGCTCTTCGTGAATCCGCAAAACCGCCTCTCCGATCAGATCACCGACCGAGAGGATGTGATAACGATCACCGAGCTCGTCCTCGTCCTGTGGCACGGTGTCGGTGATGACCACCTGCTTCAGGTCGCCGGCCGCGAGGTTCTCGAGCGCGCTCCCCGAGAAGCACGCGTGTGTCGCGCAGGCGAAGATCTCCCGCGCGCCCCGGGCCCGCAATGCCATCGCCGCATTCTTGAGGGTGCCGGCGGTTGAGATCAGATCGTCCACGAGGAGGACATTCATGCCCTCCACCTCCCCGATGATCTCCAGGGCCTCGGAGACATCGGCGCTCGTGCGCCTTTTGTTCACCACGGCCAACGATGTATCCAGGCGCGTGGCGAAACCCCGCGCCATCTTGGCCCCGCCCACATCCGGGCAGGCCACCACGAGATCCGGGATCCGCTTCTGCTGGAAGTGGCGTGTGATCACCGGGCCTGCGTAGAGATGGTCGAAGGGAATGTCGAAGAATCCCTGAATCTGGGCCGAATGCAGATCCATGGTCAGAACGCGGTCAGCCCCGGCCGTCGTGATCAGATTGGCCACCAGTTTGGCCGAAATCGGAGCCCGCGGCCGGTCCTTGCGATCCTGCCGGGCATACCCGAAGTAGGGAATGACCGCCGTCACCCGGTCCGCGGAGGCCCGCCGCGCGGCATCGATCATGATCAGCAACTCGAGGAGGTTCTCGGCCGGGGGAAACGTAGGCTGGATCATGAAGACGTCACAGCCCCGGATGTTCTCCTGAATCTGAAGATTGATCTCGCCGTCGGCGAAGCGGGTGGCCTCGACCGCACTGAGCGAGATCCCCAGATAGCCGGCGATCCTCTTCGCGAGGGCCGGATTGGCGCCGCCGGACAGAACGCGCAAGGAGTCAAGCATACCTCTGTCCAATCCTCTCCTGTCAATGCTCGTCGCCGGTTGGAACCCGGGCCGCCGCAACGACCTCTGGGGCGGGAGGATTCGAACCTCCGAATGCAGGGACCAAAACCCTGTGACTTACCACTTGTCGACGCCCCAATACTCAAACCTGCTATTGTAGTGGCAGACATCTGCGATTCCAAAGGAAAAATCCGGCCCCCGCCGAGCCGCTGGCCCGGCCCGCAATCATGCCGCGCGCACCACAGGGAAAGGCCGTTTGCGCGCGCGACGCGCAAACGGCCTCGAGCTCAAACGCCCACTCGCCCCACCCAATGGCTAGCTTACCGACACCTGATTCTCGAGCTCCTGGCGGTACTTCGCAAGGATCTCGTCCTCAATCCAGCGCCGCGTCTCATTGTTGATGGGGTGGGCCAGGTCCTGGAAGCTGCCGTCGGGCCGCTTCCGACAGGGCATGGCCACGAACATGCCCCGATTGCCCTGAATGATCTTGAGCCCACGGATAACAAAGCAGTTGTCCAGGGTGATACTGACGAATGCCTTCAGCTTGTCATCATCCCGGAGCGAAATGCGAACTTCCGTGATCTTCATGGACTCACCACCTTGCTAGAGAAGGGCCAGCCAATACGCCGAGTTCGGGTCCAACCACCGCGATTACGGAACGTATCAGCCATCGGCGGGCTCATCCTCCTTGATCACCCGCCTACTGACTTTGCGTTTCGCAACACCCCCTTCCCATGGGCTGGATTGGGAACACCCGCCATCCGCGCCGACGCCCCTCTCTCTGGATGCGGCCGGCCAATTCAGGCACAGGGCAGTATCCCACATAAGCGGAGCCACTTCCGGCCAACCGGACCCCGGTCAGGCCCAACGCGAACATTCTGTCCGCAACGGCTCCCGCTTCTGGCTGGAGTGCCCTGGCAGGCTCCTCCAGGTCGTTGAATGCTGTTTCAACGATCCCGGCAAGGTCACGCTTCGCTAGAGACTGCAATATGATCCTAATGTTCGCCCTTTCGGGTGTCAAGGCGCTTCTAACCGCTTGATATACTTGCCAAGTAGGGTTGGCCCACGGCGGCTTGACCACGATCCAGGAGGAGGCCGGAAGAGCCGGTAGCGGACTCAGTCGCTCGCCCCGGCCCCGGCTGCGTTGTGTGCCCCCACGGATGAAGAAAGGCACATCCGATCCAAGCTCGGCGCCCAACGATTCGAGGGCTTCCTCGGACAATCCCAGGTCCCACAACCGGTTGCCCGCCACCAAGGCGCAGGCGGCATTCGAGCTGCCGCCCCCGAGCCCGGCCTCGGCGGGGATCCGCTTCTCGATCCGCACACGCATGCCGCGGCCCGCGTGAGCCGCCCGGGGATGGCTCGCCGAGCGCAACCGCTCGAGCGCCCGGTAGACGAGGTTCTGTTCCCCCGCGGGCACCTCGGGATCCTCGCAGGTCACCGTCAGATTCCCCGCGGCGGTTACCTCGAACGTGATCCGGTCCGCCAGATCCACGGTCTGCAACACGGTGTCGATCTCGTGATAGCCATCCGCGCGCCGCCCGAGCACGGCCAGATAGAGGTTGAACTTCGCATATGACAGGTAGACGCGTGTCATCCCAGATAGAGAATCAGGACAATCGTCAGAGCCCACAACAGGACGTTCACCAGAATGGGAAGATCGGTCAGCAGAATCTCGGCCGGCGCACCACCGCGGCCCTTCTGGTACACCAGATAGAGGTAGCGGAAGATGCCGTAGACCACGAACGGAACCGTATAGACCATCTTGCTCGGGTCGGCGTGCTCGGCCGCCTGGGGGGAAATGGTGTAGAGGGCATAGGCCAGGATCGTCGATCCGGTGACCACCGGCACGAGTTGGTCGAGCAGCTCCGGCGAGTACTCCCCCAGCGTCGCGCGATGCTCTTGGGCCTTCTCGCTCAGCGTCATGCGCTCGTGTCGCCGCTTGACCACGGCGATGAACAGCGCCAGGAAGAGGGTGCAGACCAACAGCCAGGGGGAGAGAACCGGCCGCGGCGAGAGCGCCTCGACCCCGGCGGTCGCACGGAACATGAACCCGATGGCGATCACAATGACATCCAGCAGCACGATTCTCTTCAGGCGCAGCGTGTAGACCAAACTCAACACCAGGTAGGCCAACGCCACGTACCCCAGCCGGGGAGCCAGCCAGAAGGCCGCTCCCAATCCGAGAACGACCAGGAGCATCATCAGGCCCACCGCCGGGCCGGGACGCAGCCGGCCGGAGGCCAGAGGACGCAACCGTTTGCGTGGGTGGTGGCGATCGCTCTCGAGATCGAGCAGATCGTTGAACACATAGCCGGCCGAGGACAGGAGGCAGAAGCAGGCCATCGCGGCCAGCGCCCGGAGGATCTGCGACTGATCGGTGAGTTGCAACGAGAAGACCACGCCCGCCAGGACGACCAGATTCTTGGTCCACTGGCGCGGCCGGAGCTGCTCGAGCAGTGCGGTCAACACGGTCGGGTCTCCTGCGCTCGGGTCTCTTGCGATCCGCTCTCCTTCATCATGACCCCTACGGCCCTTCCGCGTTCGCGAAAAACTGAGCCAGGCCCTCCCGCCACGAGGGCAGGGCATGACCGAAGGTCAGTTCAAACGCCCGCGTGTCGAGCACACTGTAGGCCGGCCGGCGCGCCGGCCGGTTCAACTGATCACTGCTGATCTCGGCAACCGTCACTCGCTCCAGGCCCGCCTCGGCCAGAATGGCGCGCGCGAACTCCGCCCAGCTGGTCTCCCCCGCGGACGCCACATGGTAGATCCCATAGTTGCCCGATCCGGCCAGCATGGCCACCGCATCGGCCAGGTGCGCGGCGAAGGTCGGCCGGCAGACCTGATCGGCCACCACCTCGATGCGCGGCTTCTGACGGCCGGCGCGCTCGATGGCCGTGACGAAGTTGGCGCCTCCCGGTGCAAAGAGCCCGGAGGTCCGCACCACGTAGTGCTTCGGCGTCAGCATCATCACGGCCCGCTCGCCATGCATCTTCGAACGGCCGTAGCTGTTGATCGGATCGGGATCATCGTATTCCAGATAGGGCCGCCGGGCGAGGCCTCCGAACACATAGTCGGTCGAGATCATGAGCAGTTCGGCATCGATCTCGCGCGCCGCCAGGGCCAGGAAGCGGCTGCCCAGCGCGTTGACCTCGTAGGCCCGCTCGGGCTGTTGCTCGCAGGCATCGACCTGGGTCATGGCCGCCAGATGGATCACGACATCCGGGCCGGCCTGGGCCAGAACGTCCCGGATGCCGGCCAGATCGCGGACATCGAGTTCATCGAGATCCGTCCAGATCACGTCATACCCGGCGCCCAGGGAGGCCCGCAAGGCCCGCCCCAGCTGTCCCTCGGCTCCGGTGACCAGAAGTTTCATCCCTACACTCCCGCCAGCTTCGCGGAGAGAATGCGTGAGGCTTCTGCGAGAGCCGCGTCCACCTTGTCGACATCCGCCGCGCCGCCCAGCGCCATGTGCGGCCGGCCGCCGCCCCCTCCCCCGGTCACGCTCGAGACAGCCCGGACGAGCTCATCGGCCCGCAGCCGCCCCGCGGCGATCAGGTCATCGGTCACCACCGCGAGAAAGCTGGTCTTGGTGCCCGTGGCGGCGCACAGCACCGCCGCCCCGCTCCCCAACCGGGTGCGGATCCGGTCCCCGAGTTCGCGCAGATCATTGACCGAGGCGGCCTCCACGCTGCCGACCAGATAGCGCTGCTGGCCGGCCGTGACGGCCTGCTCCAGCAGGGCGTCGATGCGAGTGACGCCCTCGCCGCGGCGCGCCTTGGCCAGATCCTTGCGCAGGGACGCATTCTCCTTCATCAGACCGGCGACCTTCTCGGGCAACTCCTCCTGTGTCGATCCCAGAAGGCGGCGAAGCTCGGCAACGCCGGCCCGCAGCCTCTGCGCTTCCCGCAACGCCGCCGGCCCGCAGACGGCCTCCAACCGCCGGGTTCCGGCGGCCACCGCACTCTCCTCGATCACCAGGATCTGCCCAATCTGCCCGGTCGTGCGAACGTGGGTTCCACCACAGAGTTCCTCGGACACGCCGGGGATCTTTATGCGGCGCACGCGGTCGGACTCGTACTTCTCGCCAAAGAGGGCCGTCACGCCATCAGCGACCGCCTCATCGTAGCTCGAGAAGCCAACCTCGACCGGCAGATCGCGCAGCACGGCTTCGTTGCTGATCCGCTCGACCCGCTCCCGCTCCTGCGCGGTGAGGGCCGAGAAGTGGGTGAAGTCGAAGCGCAGTCGCTCGGCGGTCACCAGCGAACCGGCCTGGGCAACATGGGCGCCGAGCACCGAGCGCAGCGCGGCATGCAGCAGATGCGTGGCGGTGTGGTGGCTCTGGATCTGCGCCCGTCGCGCGGCATCCAGCTCCGCCCTCCAGATCCGGCGACCGTCGCCCAGGGCGCCGGCCAGCCGCTCGGATGGCCCGGCGGCCGAATCCGGCGGCCGCAGGATGTGGCGAATCTCGGTGCCGGCCCGGAGTGTATCGACAACCTCCAGGCACAGATCCTCGGACAGCAAACGCCCGCGGTCCCCGACCTGGCCACCCCCCTCGCCGTAGAAGGGGGTCTGGTCGAGCACGACGATCCAGCCGGGCGCCTCGTCCGCCAGAGGCGCGAAGCGGCGCACGCGGCTCGCGGCGCTCGTGGCTTCGTATCCGAGGAAACAAGAGTCTTCTCCCTCGCTGACGATCGTCCAGTCGAGGCTCTCCATCGCCGCGGCAAAGCTGGTTGCGGCGCGGGAACGGTTCTTCTGTTCCTGCATGCAGGCGGTGAAACCAGCCTCGTCGACCTGTATGCCCTGACCGAGCGCCATATCGCGGATCAGATCCAGCGGGAGTCCATAGGTGTCATACAGAACGAAGGCATCCTGCCCGCCGACATCCGTCTGCCCGGCCTTCCTCGTCCTGTCGAGCAGGTCGTGGAGCTTGGTGATCCCCTGATCCAGGGTGGCCTGGAACCGCTCCTCTTCCTGGCGCAGGGCCAGCAGCGCGCGCTGGCGGCCCTCCTCGACCTCGGGATAGGACTCCCGCATCTGCTCGACGACCAGGTCGACCATGCCATACAGGAACGGCTCCTCCCGTCCGAGGTTGTAGCCCTGCACCGCCGCGCGCCGGATGAGTCGGCGAATCACATAGCCGCGGCCTTCGTTGGAGGGCAGAATACCCTCGCCCAGTGCGAAGGTCAGGGCGCGCGCGTGATCGGCGATGATATGCAGCGGCACCTCATGCCCCTCATAGCTCTTGCCGAAGAGCGCGGCGGCGTGCTGCACCAGCGGCCAGAAGAGGTCGGTGTGAAACACCGTGGTCTTGCCCTGCAACACCATCGCCAACCGTTCCAGACCGATGCCCGTATCGATGCCGCGATTCTTGAGCGGAAGGTCGCGGCCATCTTCTTGGCGGTCGTACTGGGGAAAGACGAAGTTGCCGACTTCCACAAAACGATTGCAGTCGTCACCGGCCTTCAGTTCCGGTCGGTCCGGATCCACTGTGGGACCCAGATCGTAGTAGAGTTCCGAGCAAGGTCCGCAGGCCCCGGTGCCGCCCGCCGGCCCCCAGAAGTTGTCCTCGGCGCCCAGCCGCACGATCTTGTGTTCGGGCAGGCCGATCTCATCCCGCCAAATGGCGAAGGCCTCGTCATCCTCCACGAAGACCGATGCCGTCAGCCGCTCGGGATCGAGCCCGTACACGCGCGTGAACAGGTCCCAATTCCATGCGCACGCTTCGCGCTTGAAGTAGTCGCCGAAGGAGAAGTGCCCCAGCATCTCGAAGAAGGTCAGGTGCCGCGGCGTGCGGCCGACATCGTCGATGTCGGTCACGCGCAGGCATTTCTGCACCGTGACGGCGCGCCGGTACGGGACCGGGACCGCTCCGCTGTAGTACTTCTTGAACTGCACCATGCCGGCGGATGTGAAAAGCAGGGTAGGATCGTCATACGGCACGAGCGGTGCGCTCTTGACCTTGTGATGATCCTTCTCGAGATAGAACTCGACAAAGCGCCGGCGAACGTCACTGCCCTTCATGATTCCCCTACCCCTCGTCCTTCCCCGTCCTCGCAAAGCGGCACGCTCACCAGGGCCGCTCGAATCACATCGGTCCCGAAACCGCGCCGCTGCAAGAACGCCGCCGCCTTGCGCCAGCGCTCGGCCGCCGGCCAGCGATGACAGCGGCCGGCCAGCGCCGCCTGCGCCATGGCCTGATCATCCCAGGGCGGATCGCAGGAGGCCAACGCCGCCTCGGCGGCAGCCGACGGCACGCCCTTGCTCTCGAGCTCGCGCAACAATGCCCAGCGCGACATCGGCCGCCAGCGGCGGCGTTCGCGCACGAGCAGATCCGCGAAACGGCGGTCATCGATCCAGCCCTCGACGACCGCCCGCCGCAGCGCCTCGTCGATCAGCTCAGCCCGGTACCCGCGCCGGGTCAAGTAGGCGGCTGCTTCCTTGCTCGTGCGCTCTCGACGGGCAAGATGACCGACCAGCTCCGCGGTCAACCTCTGGCGGTCCTCGGGGTCAGGCGGAGCGCTCCCCCGGCGCCGCCGGCCCGACCGGCGCCCTTCCCACGAATGGGCCACCGCAGTGCCTCCCCTCCCATCCGGCGCCGATTACTTCTTCCTCGAGGAACCGGCTGCCGCCACGGCCCTGGCCGTCTTCTTCGAGGAACTTCCGTTGTCGTCACCCTCCGGCCGCGCGGCGGCCGGGTTCGCGGCGGCCGGGGTCGCGGCGGCCGGGGTCGCGGCGGGCGGGGTCGCGGGGGGCCG